>CAZKNR010000573.1:0-2635 GCA_964553925.1 uncultured Acidobacteriota bacterium | reverse complement strand
CGCGAGAGAAGGCGGTTCTCGGGATCTCGCTCGAGTGTCGCCTTCGTCACCGGCGCCGACTGGCGATACGTGGACGAGGTGACGAGCAGGCGAAAGAACCGCTTCGTGTCCCAGCCCGATTGACGGAACTCGCTCGCGAGCCAGTCGAGGAGCTCGGGGTGTGACGGCGGCTCGCCCTGCGCCCCGAAATCCTCGCCGGTCTTGACCAGGCCGGTCCCGACCACCTGTTGCCAGTACCGGTTGACGACCCCCCGGCTCGTCAACGGATTGGTGGATAGGTCGCTCGCTCGCCTATGCCGTTTTCTTGGCGTGTTCGGTTAAAATGTCGTTGATCAGCGTCTGATAGCCGATGTCTCGTTGTCGCGCTTCCTTCCTCAGATTCTCCAAGACCTGAGGGTCAATACGGATCGCAATCAATTGTCGTGCGACCTTGCCGAGCGTCGGGCGGCCCACGCGTCGCATCGCGCGCAACTGTGCGTCAGACATTTCCGGGATATCGGAAAAATCAATTCTACGCCGTCCGATAGCTGATCCTCTCTTTCCTGCTCGCGCGCCTTGCGCTGATGATGCGGATCGTTTCTTTTTCATCGTGGTGCCTCCTCACGGTATAGGCGACTGCCAGAAGTCTACCCAAGATAGACAGGCCCAGGTGGAGCCTGCGTGCCTCCGAAACGGAATGCTCAATGTCTGGACCGTCGAGTCCTTGAGCGTCCTGAAAGACCGTCGTGGCTTCCTCAAATGAGACGCCGTGCTTGACGAGGTTGCCGGCGGCCTTCAGCGCGTCCCATTCGAACACGAATTAAGTATATACACAACTAGAGGAGAGAGCTAGAGGTGCTTATCCGGAATCGCCAGACGCGCGGGGGTGGGGAGGGCTCCGAAGAGCAAGCCTATGGCCTACGGTTCGGAGCGAAACGGGAGGCAGAAATCGTCCGTCGCCATCGGCGGGCGTCTCGCAAAATTCTGAGTGTCCCAATTTTCTCTTCCCGCTCTATGCTTCGACGATGTCTGGTTTCGTGCTTAGTATGAATGCGACTACCTCGTCACGTTCAGCCTGAGAGACTTGAAAAGCCCCCAGAGTGGCATTGAGGTGCCCCAAGAATGCCGACCAATCGCTTTCACTGATTTTCATCCCTTTATGGGAGATCTTCATATGGTGTCCGGTGTAATACAGGGGACAGTTTGCACTCGAACACAGAAAATCAATCAGGAGCTGCTTTTCCCACTGTACGCCATCCTCTCCACGATGCTGCCAGAAGCGAGCAAACGGGACTACCCCGAGGTCGTTGCCTCGAGCCCACAGCTGTCAGGGAAAAGTTCAAATTCCTCCGGCTTGGTTCCGGCGTCTCTACTCCGCTCGGAGCTCACCAGGCAAGAACTTCGCCGCCCTGGAGCCGGTCGAGAACTGAGCGGCCCCTGCTGGAAAGCTCCGCCCCCCCTGGAATTCTACGCCAGGATCTCGCTGACGACGCGAGCGGGCTCGACGCCGGTCAGCTTGGCGTCCAGGCCCTGGAGGTCGTAGGTGAACCGCTCGTGGTCGATGCCGAACAGGTGCAGGAGCGTGGCCTGGAAGTCTCTGATGTGCACCGGGTCTTTAATAATGTTGTAGGAGAACTCGTCGGTTTCGCCGTGCACCACGCCGCCCTTGACGCCACCGCCGGCCATCCAGAGGCTGTAGCAGCGAGGGTGATGGTCGCGGCCGTAGTCGGTCGGGGTGAGCTTCCCCTGGGAGTAGATCGTCCGCCCGAACTCGCCGCCCCAGATGACGAGCGTGTCTTCGAAGAGGCCTCGGTCTTTGAGATCCTGGATGAGGGCAAAGGACGCGCGGTCGACGTCCCTCGCCTGGGCGGGAAGCACCTCGGGGGCGAACTGATGGACGTCCCACCCGCGGTGATAGATCTGGACGAACCGGACCCCGCGCTCGACGAGCCGCCGTGCCATGAGCGCCGTGTTCTGAAACGACCCGGGCTCTTTGGCTTCCTCGCCCCACCGCTCGAAGGTGCTCGAAGGCTCGCTCGAAAGATCCGCCATCTCCGGCACCGACGACTGCATGCGGAAGGCCATCTCATACTGCGCGATCCGGGCCAGCGTCTCCGAGCTTCCAATCTTGTCGTGCTGGATCTGATTCAGCTCAGAGAGCCCATCGAGCATCCTGCGCCTTACGTCACGCGACACTCCGTCTGGGTCGCTCAGATAGAGCACAGGGTCCCGGCCGGAGCGCAGACTCACCCCCGCGTACTCCGGAGAGAGGAACCCCGCGCTCCACAGCTTTGCGGAGATGGCCTGAGTGTTCGCCTTGGGGTGGCTCTGTTTCGCGTTCATGACGACGAAGGTCGGCAGATCGCGGTTCATGCTCCCGAGCCCGTAGGCAATCCACGCTCCGATACAAGGACGCCCGGGCTGCTCCTGGCCGGTCTGGATGAAGGTGATCCCGGGCTCGTGATTGATCGCTTCGGTGTACATCGAGCGGATGATGGCGATGTCGTCGACCATCTTCCCGGTATAGGGCAGAAGCTCGGAGATCCAGGAGCCGCTCTCCCCGTATTGCGCGAACTGAAAGACCGAGGGTGCGATGGGAAAGCGCGACTGCCCCGAGGTCATCGTCGTCAGACGCTGACCCTTACGCACCGATTCC
>CAZKNR010000572.1:0-25919 GCA_964553925.1 uncultured Acidobacteriota bacterium | reverse complement strand
GTCGAGGCGCTCGCGGTTCTCCGTGAACAACGTGATGGGATGTCCGGGGTAAACCACTTTTCGATAGAAGCGACCCGCCTTCAGCTCCACGACCGCTCCCATCGCCTGACGGTTGGTTCGCTTACCTTCGAGGGCGATGCGAAGCAACCCGAGGGTCGCGGCTTTCTTGGAGACGAGGAGTCGAACCGTACCGTCGTTTCCCGCGACCAGTCTCTCGATCGGACGGTCTCCGTCGAGATCGGGAACGTTGGTCTCGATCTCGTGAAAGCGCCCCCGTCGATTCAAGAACAGGGCGGCCGCCGATGGGTCCGAGGCCCTGACGTCGAGCCACCCGTCGCGATCGATGTCCACGACCTCGACCCGGGTTCGTCCCCTGGCTTCGATGCCCCTTCCGACGGACGAGGGATCGGCCCGAAAGACGCCGCCCTGGTTCTCGAAGAGGAGCGCTTCGCCGGGGTCCACGACGGCGAACACGTCCGAAAAGCCGTCGTCGTTGAAATCGGCTGCCGCCGCCCCCCGCGGCCGACCGCGGGTCTCGAGCGTAGAGTCGCGGGAGAACACTCCATCCCCTTCATTCCGCAGGACTTCGATCCGATTCTGGGGGCCCGCGAGAAGCAGGTCGAGCTGCCCGTCGTTGTCGAAATCCTGTCCAAGCGCGAAATCGGGCGTGGGGACGGCCGCGATTCCCGCGGAGGCGCTGACGTCTTCGAATCGGCCGTCCCGGCTCCTATAATAATGATGCTCGCTCTCTCCCCAGACGTACAGCGAAGGGGCGCCGGAGTTCTCCTCGTCCAGGAAGAGCGCCCCTTGGCCCGCGCGGGACGTGGAAAGGCCGGAAGCTCGAGTGACGTCCTCGAACCCGCCCCCGCCGAGATTCCGGAGCAGACGGTTCTCTCCGCAGCGGACGGTGACGAAAGCGTCGACCTCTCCGTCGGCGTCGTAGTCGCCGAGAGCGAGCGTGACGCCGCTCGCGCAGCCGGTCGCGAGGATCTCGGTCATGAGATCGGGTTCCGAGGATACCGCGATCGAAAGAGGCGTCGGAGCAGGGCTCTGGGGCGGCTCGACCCGGGCATGGCGGCCGTTCTCGAGCGCGGTTTCCGTAAGCGCGACGTTCGGGGTTTCCTTGCGGAACCTCTCGAACTCGGGGAAAAGCTTCTGAGCCTCTTCCCGCCGTCCCTGCTGCGCGAGAAGGGTCGCGTAGCGGAAGAGGGCGCTGACGTAGAAGTTCTGGGCCCGCGCATGGCCCAGGTCGAGAACGTGTTGGAATGCCGCCTGGGCTTCCTCGCCCCGGCGCATCGACGAAAGGACCGCGCCGACGTTGTACAACGTGCAAGGGTCCTCGGGATCGCGAGCCGCAACCTTCTGGAACGAGTCGAGGGCCAGGGGATAGCGGGCCGCGCGCTTGTGGAGGACGCCGAGACCGAAGTCCACTTCGATCAATCCCGGCTCCATCTGACCGGCAGTGGTGAAGGCGGAGAGAGCGCGGTCCTCCTCCTGGTTCTGGAGGTAAGCCATGCCGAGGTTGAAGTAGTCGCGCCCGGAAACGGAGTCAAAGGCAAGCGTCTTCTCGAGCTCAAGAGCGGCGGGTGAGTACTCGCCTCGTTCGTAGTAGGCCTTTCCGAGGTTGCGGTGGCGCTGGAGATCTTCCATGGGCTGGGCCAGTGCCAGGAGCAGCAGGAAGATCACGACGCACCCCCGGCGGTTGCGAGAAGGATCTCGACCTTGCCGTTTCGTTTCATCACTTCGACGCCGACGGCGTTATGAGGCTCGTCGGACGACGGGATATGACCCCACTCCACGAAACCTTTGCCTTCCCGGCTCCTGAGCACCACGCTCGGCTCGACGTGGCTCGCTTCGTATCCTCCCATGGCGAACACCAGATCGAGCCATCCATCGGAGTCGACATCGAAGGCCTCGGCCTCGACGACGCCGTACTGGCGGTCGAGACCGACCTTCGAGGTGACCTCGACGAAACGCTTTCCGCCCTCGTTCTCGAAGAGCCTCGGCGTCAGGGTCTTCGCGCGGCCCTCGGGCGAGAGAAGACGCCGCAGCGAGAGCGCGAGAGGCGCGTGCGCGGTGACGAGGAGATCCGGGTCTCCGTCGCGGTCGAAATCGAAGAAGACAGCGCTCAGACCTTCTCCCCCGACGCCGCCCAGGCCGACCTCCTCGGTCACGTCGGTGAACCCGTCGCCGTCGTTCCGGAAGAGGTGTCCCGGCTTCCTCCATAGGAGGAGGAACAGGTCGGGCTTTCCGTCGAGGTCGTAGTCGGAGCAAGCGGTGTCGACGGGCGTTCCATCGAAGCGCAGGCTTTCTGATTTCACGCAGTCCAGGTCGGCTGCCGCGGACGACGCGGCGCCCGCCCGCCCGATCGAAACTCGCTTCGGAAGCTCGATGCGAAACGATTCCGGGACGGCGTCGGGATGATCGCCGCCGCGGCGTGCCGTCCAGTGGAGGAAGACGATCGCGCGAACATGAGCGCTTTCGAGGGGCGTCAGCTTGGCGCTGAGCTCCACGTCGCCTTCCGAAGCGACACCCCGACCGGTGATGGCCTTCTCCCGGGCGCTCGACTCGAGCACGCGAGTAAAGAACCGGATGGCTTCGTTGTCCTTCCTCTGTAGAAAGGCGACGAGCCCCGCGAGAAACGCCCCCTCGGGAGAGCTCATGTCGGAGGCGATGCGAAAGAGTCGGCTCGCCTCGGGGAGATCTCCGAGGTCGAGCGCCAGGGCCCCACGGCTGAGAAAGGGCCCGCTGTGCTCTTGGTTGATCTCCTCGGCTCGCAAGAAAGCGGTCGCGGCAGCCTCGGGGTCGGGAAGGTTTCCCGGAGCCCTTCGAGCGAGGACGGATCCGAGCTGCGACCAGCCGCGCCCGCTCTCGGGATTGACGGCCGTGAGTCGTTGCAGGACTTCGGCCGCCTCGAGGTATCGTCCGGAGTCTTCGAGCGAGATCGCGAGATAGAAGAGAGAGTCCTCGTGCTCGGGATCGATCTCGAGCGCCTCGCGAAAATACCTCGAAGCGCTTTCATTATCGCCGGCGGTGCGCGCCTCGGCGCCCTGGTGATAGGTCTTCCAGAATCGGCGGATTCGTTCCGCTCTCTCGGAAGAGGAAGCCGCCTTGTCCTCTTCAGGCCCCCGCTGTCGAAGAGCGGTCGCGATCGCGAAGAGCGCGAGGACACCCGCTACCAGCAGCAGCGATCGCTTCACCGCGACTTCTCGCTCACCACGAGCCTCTGGCGAGCGGGGACGTTCTCCTTGACCACCCGCGTTCCGCTCGGGAAGACGACTTCGACTTGGTCCACCCGCTCCGCGGTTCCGAGCCCGAAGTGCGCCTCGTAGGGGCTCTGGCTGAGATAGGAGGACTGGGCGCCGATGTGGATGGTCTGGGATCTCTGCCCGACGCGGATAGTGACCTTGGCGCCCACCCCGAATCGGTTCTTCCCGGCCGAGCGGGGCTCGACGTCGAGCCAGGAGTCCGTGTTTCCACCGTCGTTTCGGAGCAGGAGCGCACCTTCGCCGTGATTCACGAGCACCACGTCGAGATCTCCGTCGGCGTCATAATCGGCGAACGTCGCTCCGCGGCTCACGTGAGCGGTCCGGAGCGCGTCTCCGCTCGCCGGCGCCACGTCGAAAAAACCCCTCTCGGGGCCGGTATTCCAGAAGAGGAAGCTCGTCATGGGCTCGAGCCGCTCCGGGTTCTTTTCCTGCTGAAAGGTGCTGCCGTTGGCGGCGAAGAGGTCGGGCCGCCCGTCGTTGTCGAAGTCGAAGAAAAACGTTCCCCAGCCGACGTAGTCGAGGGCTATCTGGCCAAGGCCCACCATGTCGGCGATATCCATGAAGCGCAGGTCGCCGTCGGGCTGCTCCTTTCCGAACGAAAGCCTAAGGTTCGAGTAGAGCGCGTTCTCCTGCGCGATCCAGTGGGTGACGTGCATGTCCTGATCTCCGTCGCCGTCCCAGTCGCCGACCGCGAGGCCCATCGCCCCCCGGTAGTCGGCGACCCAGGCTTCATGGGAGATGTCCTCGAAGCGTCCGTTTCCAAGGTTCCGGTAGAGGACGTTATCGGACACATCGTTGGCCACGTAGAGGTCGATCTTTCCGTCCTCGTCGAAGTCGCTCCAGGCGGCGGAAAGGCTCCTGCCCTCGGGATTGGCTACTCCCGCCTCCGCCGCGACCTCGGTGAAAGATCCGTTTCCCTCGTTGCGAAGGAGAAGGTTTCTCTCCGGCGGATAGGAGGATGGGTTCAGGGTGTAGGGGACGACGGCCTGGTACTGTCGGGTCCCCTCAGCCGCGTCCTCTGGCCGATAGCGGTACTGGACGTAGCCGCACACGTATAGATCGAGATCGCCGTCGGAGTCGTAGTCGGCCCACGAGACTCCGGTCCAGAACCCCTGGAAGTCGCCGAGCCCCGAAGCGTCGGTGACGTCTTCGAACGAATTGCCGGCTTCATTGCGATAAAGCCGGAGCTCCCGGAAGCCGGATACCACGAGGTCGAGAAAGCCGTCGTCGTTCCAGTCGGCCCATGCGGCCCCCATGCCGGTCATCGCCGCTCCTAGACCGCTCGCCGCGGTGGCGTCGGAGAAGCGGCCGCCGCCTTCGTTGTGGTAAAGGCGGTTCGTTGCCAGCGAACGCCGTTGCTCCTCCTTGCTCCGGGTGAGGGGGCCGGAGACGTTCACCAGGAACAGATCGGGGCGGCCGTCGTTGTCGTAATCACCGAAGGCCGCTCCCGAGCCCATGTCCTCGGGAAGCTGAGTGGAGCGGACGCCATCGAAGTGACGAAAGGAGATCCCTGCATCGAGAGTGACGTCGGTGAACGTCACCCGCGGTCGGTCCTCCGGCAGGTCGCGTGTGAGAGAGCTCGTGATTCCTTCGAGGTCCTCACCGCCCCGATAGTCGGGCGCTTCCCGCCGGAGCCAGAGAACGAGGGCCGTCGCCGCGAGAGTGAGAACGAGTCCCGAGGCTCCGTAAAAGACCATGAGCCTCTTGCGCTTCGCGAGCACGATCAGTACGTCTGGCCGTCGCGGGAGATCAGCACGTCCTTGACCGCCGATGCCATCTCGGTCACGGGCGACGTCAGGTTCTTCTCGCGGCCATACAGGAAGTTCAGGAGATACTGATCGACCTTGCGATAGAGAAGCCGGGCGCGGACGTGGAGCCTCGCTGCATCTCCGGGGGCCTCGACCTCCAGGCTTTCGTTGGGAAAGCCTTTCTTCACGCGCCTCAGGTCGGGGCAGTCAACGTCGTAAGAGGCGGTGTCGGAAAAACCGGGAAAGAGCGCCCGCCGGTGGCGCACTCCCACCATTTCCCAGAGGTTGTGGCGGTCGATGAGATTCCCCTGAGAATCAACAGGCTCGGCCTTGAAGATGAAGCTCCCGGGGGCGATGAAGCCGTCTTCTCCCACGGTCCCGCTCGAGAACAGCACGCGTCCCGAGTCGTCCTCGACCACGATCTCCACCCAGGATTGGATGATGTCGAGAGGACCCGTGGGATAGTCGTGTCCCACTTTGTTCGAAGTGATCACGACCTGAATCGGCAGCGTCTCGCCGGGCCGAACCGAGTCCCGGGTGACGAGCTCGATTCCGACAGCCGCGCCTTTCGTCCACTTGTCCGCGATCTCGGGAATCTCGATTTGTCCTTTCAGCCAGCGGTCGATGAGCGACACCTGCTCTTCCCAGCCGGGGAGGTTCAGGAGCGCGGGCATCATCTGGTTCGCTCCCAGGAAACGATGGCTCCGGTGCTTACCGTCCGAGCCGCTCCGGTTGTAGTCCGCGGCATCCCCGGAGGCGGGGTCGCTCGAGGCGGTGAGCGGCATGTGGCACTCGCGGCACTCGATGGTCTTTTCCGGATTTCCCTCATGATTCCAGCGGCTCTTGCGCCAGTTGTCGTACTGGTTCTGGAGCTGCACCCAGCCGACGCGGTTGATCTCCTGATCGATGAACTGCTTGTGACAGGAAGCGCAGTACTCGGGCGCCTTGAAGAGGGTTTTTCCGAGCGAGCGCACGTGCTCGCGGGGATAGGCGCGGATGAGGAAGTCGCGGGCGAAGCGAAGGGCGGCAACGGGATTCTGGTCGTTCTCGATCTCGAAGAGGTATCGCACCGGCTGCCCCATGAGGAAGTTGGCGTTTCCCTTGACGTCCACCTCGCGGATCGCGTGGCAGGAGAGGCAGGAGACGCCTTCCTGATAACCGGCGAGACCGGTGAGCTTCCCCGGATCGGTGAAGATGTTCTTTGTCCCCGAGAAAAGAGAGATAGGATCGTGGCAGCCTCCACAGTAGCGAGTGGAGTCGGGTCCGTTCTGCTCGGCCATGTTCAGCTGAATCGCCTGAAACGCGGTGTCCATCGCCGCGTAGCGATGGGCGCTCACCTGCCATTCGGCGTAGATCTGCTCGTGGCATCCCACGGTGCCGCAGCCCTCGGAGCCGGCGAGCAGGCGCGAGTCGTAGGCCTTTCCCGTCTCCGTGACCGCGAGTGACGGCGCGAACGGGCGGTCGGGGCCGAAGGCGTAGCTGTAATCAGGAGGAAGCTCCTCCGACAATCGGGGAGGTGGGTACGCGTAGACGAGGAGCGCGACACCTACGAGGGCCGCCGCGGTCGCGAGCGCGACCGCCTTCCCGTGGGTCGCCATCCCGACGAGATCCGCCTTCCAGTCGCGGACCACGAGGGCGAGGATGTGCGGCGCCACGAACGCGAGAATGGCGAACGTGGTGACGATATGGACGGTATCCCAGGCGTAGCTGATCCTCGGGCCGACGAGCGCCTGGACGGTGAGCACCAGGCCGGAGACGTTGCAGAGCGCGAGGACGAAAAGGCCGATGTAGCCCAGTAGCTTCACGTGGGTCATCTGGTGGCGGCGATAGACGAGCCAGTGCGACAGGAGGTAGTAGCTCACGGGGAGGAAGAGCAAAACGCCGGCAAGGGTGTGAACGAAGATCAGCACCTGGTTCGGGACGCTGAACGGGAGCAGCCAGAGGGAGAGCCCCGAGAGCGTCATCCCCACCAGGAAGGCCGAGGTCGCCCGGGCAAGGGCCAAGCGCCACTGCTGATCGCGGTCGATGCGACTCGTTATGAACCTCCCCTGTCGAAGGCGCAAGAAGACATCCTCCGCCGTGCAAGAACCGTGCCCGTAGAGAGTAAGTACTTACTCACTGATTGGGAGGTCCATGTGGGCCTTCGATTCACCCGAGAGGCCGCGGGAGCGCGGGATTCCGCAGGAGCTGCGGGAATTGACGTTACCCACGACCGACCCGTTCTGTACGGAGGATGGGAAGGCGAGCACAAAAAAAACCGGACCGAGCGGTCCGGTACTCACATCGGGTCCCGACGTTCGGGTTAGTGGACGTGGTGGGCGAACACATCTCCCGCGAATTGAACGTAGCCGAACTCTCTCACGTTGTCTCGACGTACGTTCCCCCAGACGATTCTGTCGCGCTCCGTCGATGCTTGAACCTTCCGTACGCAGTGAATCGCCATAAGCGGCTCGTCGAGCTCGCCTTCAGCGTAGACGTACAGGCAGGGCTCAGCCATCGCGCTCTTGCTGTCGTCATGGACGATCAGGTAGTTGCCAACAGGCAGCAGCCGATCGGCGAACTTGACGGGGAATCTGAATTGTGCCCAGAGCCGATCCTGGCCGAGCGAAGAGTCGAAAGCCAAAAGGACCGGAGCGGTCACCGCCGCCATGAGGCCCAAGGCCATCCAAGTGGATTTAGGAAATCTCATCGGTCACCTCCATGAAGAGCGAACCCTGCACGTCTTGTGCCACCCCAATTCGTCGGGCACGATGCGTATCTTGTACGGCACGCCTGAGATGAGGAGGTCGTCAAGAGCCATCGCTCTCCTCCTCGGAACTGGCCCTTTCGCCGACCAAACCGGCGACGACGTAGTCGGCGAGGACTCGTGCGACTTCTTCCGGGGACTCGGAACCCTCCCGACGGAACCACTGCGCCGTCCAGTTCAGCGCCCCCATGAACGCCCGGGTCCCCACCGTGGCATCCTCCGTCCCGAGCTCGCCCCGCCGAATCCCTTCGGCGACCAGCGACCGCACGCCCCGCTCGTAGAGATCGCGTTTTTCCACGATCCGGGCGCGGAGCCGCGGCGGAAGCGCGTTCACCTCGAAATGAGCCGCCGAGCCCTCAACCTCATCGATGAGACATAGAACTTGAGCGACGGCGAGCTCCTTCAGCCGGCCGGAGATGGGGCCGCGTTTCTTGCGCACCGTCTTTAGGACCTCGAGCAACCGGTCCAGGACCCGATCCTGGCAGAAGTAGAGGATCTCCTCTTTGCCGTGAAAGTAGTTGTAGAGATTTCCCGGAGACAGGCGCGCCGCCTCCGCGACATCGCGCATTCCGGTGGCGGCGAAGCCTCGCACGCGGAAGATCCTCGCGGCGGCGCGAAGGATCTCGAGCCGCGCATCCGCGTGCCGCCGGGCGCGCCAGCTCGTCTCTCGCTGTGGCGGCCCCGCACGCGCGGGGCGATTGGAACGTCGATTCATTCTCATAGTTCCCATTGCTTTCGGATTCGACCCTGTGCTACCGTCACACTATACTGAACAGCGGTTCAGAAAAGCAAACCGCAGTTCAAAGAAAGCCGCGAGGCGAGGAGGCTCGCTCGGATATGTGGAATCGTGAGGTCGAGTGCCTGCCCCGCAAGGACCTGGAGCGGCTCCAGCTAGAGCGACTGCGGGACCTCGTCGGACGCCTCAGCCGGGCCGTCCCTTTCTACCAGGAGCGTCTCATCGCGGCGGGCGTCGACGCCGACGGCGTCCGCTCTCACCACGACCTCGGGCGGCTGCCGTTCACCACGAAAAGCGATCTCCGGGAACAGTACCCTTTCGGCCTCTTCGCCGTGCCACGGGAGGAGATCGTTCGAGTCCACGCCTCTAGCGGAACCACCGGCAAGCCCACCGTCGTAGGCTACTCGCGGTGCGATCTGAGCGTCTGGTCGGAGGTGATGGCGCGAACGCTGACCGCCGCCACGGTGACGGCGTCAGACGTGGTCCATAACGCCTATGGGTACGGCTTGTTCACCGGAGGGCTCGGCATCGGCCTGGGGGCGGAGACCATCGGCGCCATGACGGTGCCGGTCTCGGGAGGCTTCACCAAGCGGCAGCTGATGTTGATGGAGGACTTCGGCGCCACCGTGCTCGGCTCGACGCCCTCCTACGCGCTGGTGCTGGCCGACACCGCGCGGGAGCTCGGGATCGAGCCGCGCGCGCGCATGAAGCTCCGGGTGGCGCTCCTCGGCGCCGAGCCCTTCTCCGAGGCCACCCGCCGGGAGACCGAGACCCGCCTGGGAGTCGAGTCGTTCGACATCTATGGGCTCAGCGAGATCATCGGCCCCGGCGTCGCCGTAGAGTGCGAGGAGCACGACGGCCTTCACATCTTCGAGGATCACTTTCTCCCGGAGATCGTCGATCCCGATAGCGGCGAGCGTCTCGAGCCCGGGACCGAGGGTGAGCTCGTGCTCACTACGCTCACCAAGACGGGCATGCCGCTCCTGCGCTACCGCACGCGGGACCGGGCGAAGCTCGCGCCTGAGCCCTGTCGATGCGGCCGCACCCTGGTACGGATGAGCCGGGTCCTAGGTCGCACCGACGACATGCTCATCCTGCGCGGCGTCAACGTTTTTCCCTCCCAGATCGAGCACGCGCTTCTCGAGGTCGAAGGCCTCACTCCGCACTATCTCATCCTCGTCGATCGGGAGCGCGAGCGGATCGAGGGGTTGGAGGTGTGGGTGGAGGCGACGGAGGAAGCTCGCCGTCGCGGGGAGAAAGCGGTGAGCGAGCTCCGGAGCGGGACGAAGGATCACCTGCAGCAGAGGCTGGGCATACGGATCCAACTTCAGATCGTGGAGCCGGGACGGATCCGGCGCAGTGAAGGGAAGGCGGTTCGCGTCTTCGATTCGACGCGCACCAGGCCTTCGCGCGTGACCGTGACCGCCTGATCATCGATCGTAAGCCAGCCTCGACGCCGGGCTTCGTCGAGGGGCTCGGCGAACGACTCGAGCACGTCGGTTTCGAACTTCTCCCGGAAGTAGCGCCGCTCGACGCCGCCGAGCTTGAGCTGCAGGATGAGCTCCCGGACGAGGCGTTCGTGCGCCGAGAGCGCGTACGCTAGCCTGAAGTTCCTCCGGAAGAGGGAAGGAACTTCAGGCTAGCCAGAAGGGCGGCTGGTCGCGGGCGCTCGCGTCGAGATAGGCGGCGAGCGACGCCAGGTTCTGCTGGTTGACGCCGCTGAGATGCGAGAACGCCGACGCTCCGATTCCGACCAGGTCGGCGCCATGGTACTGCGCGTCCTGGTAGACGAACGGGTGGCGCGCCGGATCGAGCACGGCGGAATAGGCGCTGCGGATCGTGTACCCGGCGGCTTCGAGGCGCGCCATCGCGGCCGCGAGCCGCGCGTGTTTGACGTCCCATGAGGCCGGCGGCTGCGCCAGCACCGAAGCGCGCATCGACTTGGACAGCGGCGTGTTCAGGGGTATCTCGAGCTGGTAGATGGTGACGCTTTCGGGCCGGAGGCCGATGACCCGCTCCAGACTGGTGAAGAACGACTCTTCGGTTTCACCCACCAGCCCCACCATCAGATCCAGGTTGACGATGTCGAATCCTCCGAGCCGGATGTGCTCGTACGCGCCCTCGACATCCGCCGTGAGGTGGACGCGCCCGTTGGCCGCGAGGACCGTGTCGTCGAGCTGCTGCACGCCGAGGCTCAGCCGCGTGACGCCGAGATCGCGGAGCGCCCGGGTCTTGTCGGCGGTCACGCTCTTGGGGGCGCACTCGAAGGTGACCTCCCGGGCATCGGCCCAGGACCCTGACCGCTGGAGCGCCCGGGCGAGCGACTTCAGCCGCGCGATCGACAGGATCGAGGGCGTACCGCCGCCGAAGTAGACGAACCCCAGAGGCCGATCGGCCACGACCGGTGCTCCGGCGTAGCGCGCCCACTCGTCCGCCAGCGCCTCCAGGTACAAGTCTATCTCGCCGGATCTGTCGTCGTGGGACAGGTAGTAGCAGTACTGACAGCGCTCCACGCAGAACGGAACGTGCACGTACAAGCCGAGCGGAACGTCGCCCTCCGCGGGCGGTTGCGCCAGCCGGCGCCGGTAGGCTTCGACGGCCCCTTCGGTCCAGCAGGAGAACGGGGGATAGGTCGACACGAAGTAGTTGCCGACCTCCGGCTCCGGCCGGTCGAGGAGCCCCGCACAGGCGGAAACGCGCGTCGGCTCGTTTCCGTCGTCTCTCATGAATCGACTCCAGTCGCGGTCATGACCGCGCGCACGTCCTCTTCGGTCAGGACGCGATCGGCTGCCTTCGCGGCTGCGAGCACCGCGGCGACGACGCCCGGATCGAGCGACCAGCCGCGCGCACCGAGATAGTGCAGCACGTTGGCGCGGCCCGAGAGCGGACCGACTTCGATCTCCTGCCGGCGCCCGAGCCAGCTCGCCGGCACGCCCGAGTACACGCGATCGGCCAGCCAGGTATCGCCGCGGCGCTGCGCCTTGACCACGGCGGCGGCGTGTACGCCCGTCGCCGTACGGAAGGCATCGCGGCCGACGATCGGCTGGCTGGGTGGAATCGTCACACCCAGGGCGCCGGCGACATCGGCGACGCATTCCGGCAGCCGGCGCAGGTCGCGATGGCCGATGCCGAGGAGCTCCAGGTTGACCAGAATCTCCTCGGTCGCGGTGTTGCCCGCTCGCTCGCCGATGCCGAGCGCCGTGCCGTGCACCCGCGTGGCGCCGCCTTCGATGGCAGCGAGGGTGTTCGCGAGCCCGAGGCCGCGGTCGCGATGGCCATGCCAGTCGATGCCCACGGCGGCGCCCGACTCGTCGAAGAGATGCCGCACCCACTCCACGAGATTGCGCGCGCCCTGTGGCAGCGCGGCGCCGGCCGTGTCGCAGAGACAGACGCGGGAGGCGCCGGAGCCGACCGCCGCCAGGAGCAGCACGCGCAGAGGGTCGGGCGACGATCGGACGGTGTCCTCAGTGATGTAGGTGACGGGCAATCCTTCCTTCACGGCGAGGCCAATCGCCGCTTCGGTGTGCGCCAGCACTCCCGCCAGGTCCCATTCCTCCGCGTAGTTTCGGATCGGACTGCTGCCCACGAAAAGGCAGGCCTCGATCCGAACGCCGGTGCGCTGGGCCACCTCGACGATGGCCGCGACATCGGCCGGCACCGTACGGCCGCCGCAGTTGGGGCGCAGCTGGAGCCGCCGGCTGGCCAGATGACGGACCATCGCCACGACGTCGTCGAACTGCCGCGGACCGGCGCCGGGCAGACCGAGGCTCGCGCTCTCGATCCCCAGCGCGTCCATGAGGTGGAGCAGTCGGATCTTGGTCTCGACCGGAGGGTCGAGGACCGACGGGCTCTGGAGGCCGTCGCGCAGGGTTTCTTCCTGGACGGCGACCCGGCCGGGCGCGACGAAGCGGGCGGGGCCGACTGTGGACCAGTCGAAGACGAGCGACGCTGCATCAAGCGCGGCCATCGGTTGGCTCCTATCGCCGCCGCCCCGCGGGACCGGGCGGCGAGACCAGTATAGCGGAGCAGCTGCCCCGGCAACGACGAGCCGTGCGTCCGCCGCTCAGGCTCAAAGAGCCCGCGAGATGGACCTCGATTCCCGAAGCGCCAGATACAGCGGCAGGCCGAACGACACGCCAACGGTCAACGTGCCCAGGACGGGAACCCACAGGTGCGGCGTCTTGCTCTCGCGGCCATCGACGACGATGAAGAAGAGCAACGTGACGGCGGATACGACGACGTCGAGCCAGCCGAAGGCGGCGATTCGAGAGGAGGCGATCTCAGAAACGAGCAGGGGAACGTCGAGACCATGAGCCACGAGCCAGGGCAGGAACTGCGAAAGAGGGAGAACCGCCCCGAGGACCGAGAGAAGAACGTAGACGTGCAGGCGTCTCATTTGTTCGTGGCTTCAGCCGGGCTCTCCGAAGCGTGAAACGCCGCGACCTGCCACCGGCTGTCGCGACGAACGTAGGTTTTCGTGAATCGCCAATCGTCGTCGACCGTCTTGCCGTTGAAGTCCCGCGTTCTCTGGAGTCGGCCCGTCACGACCGCCGCGTTGCCGTATACGCGAATCGCGACGTCGGAGGTCTGGTATCGCTGAAACTTGACGTGCCCCGATCGCCAGACTCCCAGCGCATCCGGCTTCGACATGGCGGGCATCCTGGGCACCGTGACCACGAAACCATCCGCCCAGAGGCTGTCCAGGACTTTGGCCTCTCCGTGGATGTGAGCGTCGTTCCAGACCTCCTCGAGGTGGGAGAGCTCCTTCGTATCAGCCGTCTCGGACGGCGTGACCGGGGGCGCCTGGCTCAGGCCCGCCGCGGCGATCAAAGCTGCTATCGAATGCATGGTCCCCCTCAGCGGCCCTGGAGTCGCGAGTCGTCATCCTATGTGCCGCCGCCGTCGCCTGCAAGCATAGAACGACAATCTCCCGCGACCCTTGAATGTCGATGTCAAGTGCAGGTGGCTTCCGGTAAGAAAAGGAGAGCAGTCAATGAAGTGGATTCGAACTTCCCCAACCGTCCGTCAGCGCGGCGGGCACGATGATGTCGCGCACCTTCGCGAGCATTCCCCGTGAATGCGCGTAGCTGACTTCACCGCGGAACTGCAGTCGTCCTACTAGAATGCCAGGATGTACACCTATACGATTCGCGCAATCCAGAATTCGTGTGGTCGAGTACAACGGCCTGACCGCCGAAATGAAGTCATGGAGCGCTGCGCCGGGAATCAGGAACTCTTCGGCAAACCCGTCTGCAAGCTGCTCTTCGCGGGGTTTCTCCTCGCCCTTCGGACTACCCAGTAGGTCCGAGTCGATCATTGGGCGCTTTTGGCGCAGACTATCGCGGTGCTTGATGTGCCCGAGCTCGTGGATCAGCGTATGCCAGAAGTGATCGATTCGATCGTATCTGAGAGACAGCACAACAACCGGTGATCGCTGGTCTAGCCAGAACGATGCTCCATCGATTTTGGTGCCCTTCAAAGGCTCGACGACTAAAAGCCGTATTCCGCATTCGGCAAGCGCAGTCGGAACCTTCCTGATCTCCTCTGCCGCCGACAGGAAGGGTTTCAGGAATCGTAGGGCTTCGCTGATAGACCTCTCGGAAAAAGAGCCGGGCGAGAGGGTCTCAGCCAAGTGTTTGGCATGGAGAATCCACGCGCGCTGAGAACTTGTATCATTGGCATACGACGCCGATTTCCTCGCTGCGAAACGACAGAACGACGTCTCCTCGTCAATGTCTCTTATCTCCAGGAATTCGAGAACACGTTTCTCTAGAACGTCGACGTTGTCGGATCCTTCAATCCAAGCACGGCGAACCATTTCATTGACGGGTGCCTTGGTGTACAACTTGGCACGTCGCGATACCCCGCTTGGGTCTGACGTCTGCGCCAACGCCCAGGTGTTTTGAAGGTTCAGCCAGAAGTCCGCGCTCGTCCCAAGCGCCTCGCTCAGTCCCTTGGCGGTCTCGGGCGTGAGAGACCGCTTTCCCGTAATGACCTCGTTGACGAGTCTCTGAGACCGGCCGAGGATCGACGCAAGATCCCCCTGCGTCCACCCTCGAGCCTCCAGTTCCTCTCGCAGGAACTCCCCGGGCGGAAAGACCTCCGCTGGCTTTCTCTCCTTCATAATCTCCTCGCTAGTGGTAGTCCTCGATTCCAACGACTACCAAGACTTTGTTCTTGCCTTTGCCCTCCATTTCCAGGATCAGCCTCCACTGGTCGTTCAGCCGCATCGAATGCTGGCTTCTCGGGCCTTTGAGCTTCTCGAAGTTTAGTGAGCGCATCGCGTAGAAGTCGCGTTCATCAGGTGCCGCGCGAATGCTCTGCATCCGCTTGCGATATGCCTTGACGATCGCTTGAGAGAAGCCGCCGTCAAAACTTGAATCGGTCTCCAGACGGTCGAGGCCGGCATCGGCGAATCTGACTTCCACACCACCGAGAAGTCTACCTCGGTGGCAGAAATGTGTCAATTACTATATTACAGGTAGTGTAATAGCGTAATAACTACTTTAGCTTCGCCCGCCCGCTTCTCGGCGGCGTCGACGAACGTGGCGTTCGTGAGCTGACCGAGGAGGTTCGTCGACGAGCGGAACATGTCGAGCGGCCTCTCGACGCCGAAGACGAGAGCCGCCCCCTCGAGAGGAAGGCCGAGCGCCGAAAGAAGGATGGCGAGGTTCACGAAGCCCGCCGCGGGAATCGAAGCGACCGCGAGTGACGCGAGCATCGCCGTCACCACGAGCGTCACCAGAGACGAGAAGCCGAGCTCGACTCCGTAGACCTGCGCCACGAAGAGGACGGTGACCGCCTGATAGATGGCACTTCCATCGCGGCCGATGGCGGCGCCGAGCGGCAGCACGAAGCTCGCGACCCGAGGCGAGATTTCCATCTCGGTCTCCATGCTCTTCAGCGACACGGGAAGCGCCGCCGCCGTGGAGCAGGTCGCGAAAGCGACGAGATAGGGCGGGCGCGCGGCCGCAACGAATCGGCCGATTCTCCCTCGCGCCACGACGAAGAGAACCGACCCGTAAACGAGAACGATATGTGCGGCGAGCGCTCCGATCACCACCAGAACGTAGGCTCCCAGGATCCACAACACCGAGAGCCCCGATCGGCCGACCACGGCCGCCATGATCCCGAAAACGCCGAAGGGGGCGAGATACAGGATCCATCGCGTGACCTTGAAGAGCGCCTCGGCGACGCTCGTCGCCACGTCGACCAGCGGTTTTCGCCGGGCGTCCGGAAGGGTGCTCGCCGCGAGGCCGAGGAGGATCGACGCCAGGAGTACCTGAAGGACGTTCCCCTCGACCGCGGCCCGAAAAGGATTGTCAGGAACGACGGCTAGAAGGGTGTCGACGAGCGAGGGGCGCGAAGCTCCGGGATCGACGATCGGGACGTCCTGCCCCTCGAGAAGACGTTCGCGGACTTCAGGGGAAAGCCCGCTTCCGGGCTCGAAGACGAGCCCGAAGGCAATGCCGATCAAGAGAGCCAGGAGGAGGCTCACGAGAAAGAACCCGAAAGCCCGGAGCCCCATGCGCCCGAGGGCCGCCCGGCCCGGTAGTCCGGCGATGGCCATGATGAGAGTCGAGGCGATGAGCGGCACCACCACCATCCGGATTGCCTTGATGAAGAGCGTCCCCAGAGGCTCCAGCACCGCGGCCCTTGGCCCAAACAGAACCCCGACGGCGATTCCAGCGACGAGACCGATCGCGACTTTGTGATGGAACTTCAACGCGCGAGAAACTTATCCCAGCGCGCCCCGCCGCGCCAACCAGAGAGGACCTTCAGAGTCTGAGCCGGAACGATTGCACCAGGTAGCTGTTCGAGCACGAAAACAAAATAGATCATGGGAAAACCGCTCCAGTTCGCTTCGGTCACTCGGGACTCATTTGGAAATCGGCTAGATTTTTCACAAGTCCTTGCATCAAATGGTTACATGAGGAAAGCCGATCCAGGGCCTCGAGATCGAGGCGAGGAAAGAGCGTGTTGTAAACCCGGTTCGGATCGAGGCCGCCTGCCGGGGCACCTCAGCGAGCCGGGTCTCGAGCTTGTCGAGAGCCAGGTGGGACCTGCTCCTCCCGGACGAGTTCTGCTTCGACAGAATCGAGCGGGACGACTGTCCTCAGGCTGCTCATCTCCTCTTCAAGGTCATCGCTAGCCGACACCAAAAGCGTTCCACCATCCTCATCACCAACGTCGACTTCGACGCCTGGGCCGCCTACTGGGGCGATCCCCTCTCGCCATGGCCATGCTCGACCGATTGGTCGATGGCGCCATCGTCATCAAGATCAAAGGGCCTTCTTACCGCGCAAGCCGCTCACGCAAACTGAAGGATTAGCGCCCTCTCCCGCCGCGCCACGACAACCCGCAACCGACCCCCTGGACCAGTCCTCACCGACGAAATGGACCAGCGCCCAACCGGCGTCGACATCCAATTGTCAAAGAACCGGCGGAAGCTCGGGGCGGAAGGATGACCCGTTTTGGACCGGTCAGAGGTGGATGATCGGATAGTCGGGGTCGAAGGGTTCGTCTTGTTCCCTTAAAGCCTCGAACTTGCGGAGTAGATCGCCGATGCTCATCTTCTGGTAGCGCTCTCGATCCCAGGTAATCAGTCGGAAACGCCGACCCTCGCTGAGCCATCGATTAGCAACTTCCAAAGCTGGCTGGTCGTTCGAAACGAGAACGCGATTCTCCTTCGGCACAGAGGGCGTTGCATATTCGAAGTGAACCTCGTCGTCCGTCCCCTGAGCGAAGACATCAACTGCACCGACGACGTCCCAGCCTTGTTGGCGCAAGGCCTTGATTAGATGCCCGTGGACGTCTTCGTCCGTGTACAGAAGGAACGCGCCGGCCACTACCCTTGTTCGGATTTCGAGGTGGGAGTCTCCGCGCGAGGCGCCTCGTCGGAGGAAGGCTCGCCGCTTCGCCGCGCCATGCGCTCCTTCCACTCGCGCTCGGACCGCTCGAAGTAGTCCTTGTACTCCTGGATTTCTTTGTCCATCTCCTCACGGTTCTCGTAGTAGTAGGACAATGCCGCGTAGATTTGGGCCAGGTTCAGGAAGTCGTATTCCTCGAGCATCCTCTCAGGCGTGTAGCCCCAGTTGTGCATGTAGACGACGTTGATCACTCGAATGCGGTGCCCGTCGATGGTCGCATAGCCGCCGCACACGCCCGGGATCTTCGTGATGTGCGAGTACACGTAATGCTCGGGCTTGACGAGCGACTGCTTGTCCGTGGTGGTGGCCATCCCACTCCTATTCTATCGCGTTGCCGCGGATCGGCCCACGCTCGCCTTCCAACTCTCGTCCGTGACGACGGGGCTCCGCTCATCGAAAGAGCGCGATTCTGGTCTCGGCGCCAGCAGGGAGCAACGACACCGAAAACCTCGGTGGAACCCGCGTGGCTGTTCATCTACGCTGACCGGTTTTCCTCGAACAGCATTTGGGCGGCGCCGGAGAGGTTGCGGCCCATGTGCTTGTGGAGGCAGGCACGGCCAGTGGCCGGGAACCCGAAGCCGTTGTCGAGCTGCGCTCGTATCTCGGACAGTTTTTTCAGAAGAAGGGTCTGTCCCTGAACGCGGAAGATGAGGGTGGAATACTTGAGCCGACGTCGCTACCTTTAGCTAATAGTTGGTGCGAATTGGCTACTCTTCCGAGACGCTCCGATCCAAGAACGCCCTTACATGCCGGGCGTACTCGGGGACGTCCGAGACGGCCCGAGTCAAAGCCTCATAAATCTTCTCGGGGTCGATCTCGTCGTACAGGTGAACGATGCGATTCCTGAGTCCGGCGGCGGCGGAAAGGCGACCCGCGAACTCGACGGGGAGAGCCGATAGCTTACCCAGGGTCACGAACGACGCGTGATAGTCTCGCGGCGGCGCCTCTCCGCTCTCGACGATCAGGTGGTAATTGACGTCAATCATCCTTCCGATGAGACGCTCGAGAAGCCTCTCGGCCGCGAGCTCATCGTAGTCGGAACGCAGGTACTCCTCTTTGGGCTTTCGCGCGAGCGCACGAAGAGTATCGAGGTCGGTCCCGATGAGCACGAGCTTTCGTATTACCAGGTCCCGATCGATCATCGCCGCTCGATCTCGAACACCCGGTCGACGTACCGTCGCTCGAGCTCGAAGTATCGCCGGTGGTCCTGGTACTGTTTGAACGCCAGCATCTCCAGCTCGTGAAGCTTCCGTTTCGGCCCATAGAGGATACGGCAGGACTCGGTTACCTTCTTGAACAGCAGGGGGTCGGCCCGATTCAGGACGACCAGATCTACGGTGCGGCCTGGATTCAAAGCCTGGAGGTCGTCCTGCAGCCGGTGGAACACCTCGAAGGAGATGGACGAGCGGTCGAGAAGCACCGCCAGATCGAGGTCGCTCCGTGGATGGGTCGTCCCCGTCACAGTGGAGCCGAACTGGAGGAGGAGCACGATTCCGTGGCGTTCGGCAAGCTCCTGGTAGTTTCTCGCGGACATTCGTTGATCCTGTCGAGTTCTATTCTACTTCGCCCGCCCAGTAAGGATCGGGTCGGCCGCTACTCTTTACCGGATTTCGAGGTGGGAGTCTCATCGCGAGCTGGCCTGTCGGAGGGACGCTCGCCGCTTCGCCGCCTATGCGCTTCCTCCTCGGGAGAGCTCTCGTCGTAGCCGATCCCGGCGACGTTCTCGTACTCCACTCCCCCGACCAAGCCGAATGAATCGCCTGCCACTAAATCTGCCAAATGTAGAATATACACAAATCTCGGAGAAACGCAGTGCCCACAACGCAGGTGTCCGCTCACATCTCGGACGAGACCAAGGCTCGTCTGGACCGATTCGTGCGAAGGACGGGACGGACACGAGCACGGGTGATCGAAGACGCCTTGCTGCAACACCTTGCGTCTCATTCGGGAGATCGAGGAGCGCCAGGAACCCGTCGCTCTCACCAGAGATGGAGTGCCGGCTGCCGTTCTGCTCAGCATGGAGCAGTTTCAAGGGCTCTTGGAAACGCTCGAGATCCTGGCAGACTCGAAGACGATGCGCGGGTTGAGGCGTTCGCTCCAGCAGGCGGAGAAACGGCAGTGGGTGTCGAGCGCGTCCTCACCGCGCCGGATCCACCCAGGTCTCACCGGGAGGAACGTCATGATGGTCCGATGGCTAGCTCGCTGAACCCGACGGGCCAGGGTCGCCTGCAACGCCCACAACGCAAACCGAGGCGCTTGTCATCTGGCCAGCAATAGACCAGAATTATCATCTGGCCTATAGAATCGTCTTTTCCGACAATGCATTCGACGACTTCAAGGCCCTCGATGCCCGATGGCGAGCGATGATTCGGAAGGTGATTCGCCTCCATTTGACCCACGAGCCGACCAAAGAGAGCAAGAGTCGCATCAAGAGATTGCGGGACCTGAGCCATCCGCAGTTCAGGCTGAGGGTGGGGGAAATGCGAATATTCTACGACGTTGCCGACAAGGACGTGGTCATCGTTGCCATCATGTCAAAGGAGAGGACTGTTCAATGGTTAAGGGAAGGCGCAGAAAAATGATCAAGGTGCCACTTTCAAAGGTGAAGGAGAACTTTTCAGACTTCATCAAGAGGGCGGGCAAGGAGGAAGTCATCGTCACCATCCATGGTCGCCCCGCCGCGGTGATCATCGGGTTCGAGGACGAAGACGACTGGCTGGAGTACCGCTTGTTAAGGGACGAGAGGTTCCTCGCCCGAGTCTCCGAGTCGCGGCGACAGTACAGAGAGGGCAGGTACAAGACTCTGAACCAATTGGGTTGACGATTCTCTGGGAAATGCCAGGCGGGGCTGCCGTTCATAGCCCGGCCAGCGAGCGCGGCGAGCCCGCCCGGGGGAGCCTTCAGCTCAGCCGGGAAGACGCCGGCCAGGGTTTGGACGGCGGTCGAGGTCATCGTCGATCTCGATCACGACAGCTTGACCCCGAGCATGGGCCCCCGGGGATCCACGAAGGTGAAGGGGATGCCCCTCGATCTCGTTCCTCTCCTGTTACCGGCTCGCGCCAAAATTACGGCGTGATGCCCATTCGCCGCAGCAGGTCGGCGAATCGCGGGTCGCTGCGGATGGTGTCCCACACCGGCTCGTCTTTATAAAAGACTCCGATCGCTCCCGTTGCTGAGCCACGTTCCAGCCATGAAAACGCCATCTCCTTCTCGTTCAAGGTCGCATAGATTTTGGCAATCCAGTGCGCCTCGCTCTCAGGCTCGCGCCTGACATTTTTTCTAGCTCTTTGATGATCAGAATTAGGCGGAGCGCCGGATTAGGCTGAGATCAGCCCCGCGCTCATGAGCTAACCGACCTCCTGAGCCTGCGTAGGGCTCTTGCCCGCCCACGCAACTGCGCCTAACAATGAGCGCTTTTCTTCGGCCTTCATCGGCCAGAAAGGAAAGCACTCATGTTGGATCAAGTCTTTCGCCCCGGACATCGGCGATTCATCCTGAATCGAATCCGCGCCAATCCTCTCGGAGAAGAGTTTGAGACATTCGCTCAGTACCTCTTGGATCGGCGCCACTCGCGCGATGGCATCTTGCAGTATCTGCAGTCGATCGAGCATCTGGGCACATGGCTGGGCTCGCAGGGGATCGCCACAGCGTCCTTGGATGAATGAGTCGTAGAATCGTTCCTCAAGGATCACCTGCGCCGTTGCTCGTGTCCTGGGCCCGCTGTTGCGTTGCTGCAGTCCATCCTCAAGAAGGAACGCCTTCGACCGTGCAGAGCATCTTCGGCGGCATAGAGGAGCACACGGCCGGTATGGGAGACGGGTGTCCAGGCTACGCGGCGAGTTACCCTGATCGGTCTTGACGTCGCGATCAAAGCCCTCCGAGATTCTGGCGCCAGAAACGAGCGACTACGGATCAGCTTTGGCACTACGCGAAAGTGTGCCGCGGGCCCCGCGTAATGAGACCATATCTGGACTCAGTGGTGTGACCTCAAGCCAATAAGGTCTTCTCACTCTTGTCGACTTTAAATCGGATCCACAATTAGAGTTTTGACACTTCCTTCAGTCTAGCAAGTAGCTGGCTAATTCGGGCTTGGCTGGCCGAGTCTGGCAGCAAATAACCAGGTAGGGCATCGATGAACTGGCGGACCTTCAGCATGTGACCGATCGCGCCTGCGATGTAGGACCGAACGTCTTCAGATGCCAATC
Organism: uncultured Acidobacteriota bacterium; assembly: GCA_964553925.1. Taxonomy (GTDB): domain Bacteria; phylum Acidobacteriota; class Vicinamibacteria; order Marinacidobacterales; family SMYC01; genus DAISKN01. The sequence continues at coordinate 4,285 of CAZKNR010000572.1, read as the reverse complement.
GCAGTTCGTCCAGGAGTTCTGGTCTGCCGTCGAGAACTGTTATTAGATCTTCAAGATCATGGCTCGCTAAGTAATCACCTTTGCCTCGACCTCTGAACGCCTCAAGCTTGGTGGCACAAAAATAGGGAGCCGTCACAACGCGAATGCGGATGCCTCGTTCGATCTCAAATCCCTGCGCTGAGTCCATCGCTGCCTTATACCAGCGGTTTGAAAAGCCAAGAATCCTTTCGTCCAAAGGCATCAGATCCAACTTGATCTGACCATGTTGCCAGCGGCAAATGGGAGCACCCTCACTCTGATCTTCGGTGAAGCCGAGTTTATGAAGCCGTTCGCCGAAGGTTGTGTACTCCACCTATGATGTGATTTCGGCGATAGCATCTACATCAAACGTGGGGCGAACCTCGGGTGCGGCCTCATCGCTAAGGAGCAGACCGGTGGCGCACCCGCCCACAAACACCAATTCATCAAGAACTGGTCTCAACAGCTTCGCGGCTACTATGAGGAGTTCCAGATTCCGGTTAGCCATCGGCCTTCTTGCGCAAGAGTTTCTTGAGTTCTTGCTCGGCCAATTTGCGCTCGCGCGTGCGGCCGTCACGAAGAGCATCCACAAGCGCTAGTTTTTCATACAGCAACGGATCGCGCATTGCGGCAATCGGCACAGTCTTGTAAAGCGGTGCCAACGCGATTCCTCGTCTCGTCCCTTCTGGGTGGGGCCAGACTGGAACCGGGTCATCGCCAACGGCAATTAGTCGGCTCAATGGCGCAGCCGCGTATGAGGTCGGAAAGCCGCGAGTCGATGCGCCGTGCTCTGCGGGAAAAGCATACTTGACGCCATGAATGAGAAACTCTTCGATCGCGCTCAAGTTCGGACGATCATTCATTTCAGACCCATGTAAGAGATGAGCGGCCTGAGCCCGCTTGACTGCACCATGGACTTCGGACGGACTCATGGCGAGATCAGCAGCGATTTGTGCGAACGGCGGCCGATTCGATCCGTAGCCACACAGCTTGAGGACAACGACGATATCTTGGGGCTTGAGCGTCATGCGGCGATCCTACATTCGCTATTCGCGAATAGCGAATGTAGCGGGGCTCGGTGCCGGCGTTGTGATCGGATTCGAGTGCCACGTCAAAAAGAATATTCATGAGCTTTCCTCGGAGCGCGCACCCAACAAAGCGTCCGTCGTGAGAGAAGAACACTCCCCTCGTCGCCTCCGTACCCGGAATACGCGGTCCTTCCATCTCGTCCATCGCCCGGACAACGAGCCCGCCGCCTGCACTGTACCCAAGACGCATTCCATCGGGGGAAATTGCGATCCGTCGCCCGGCCTCCGGGGAGGTGGGCACCGTCAGCCGTAGGACGGGCCGCGGCTCGGAAGTGAGACGGCTCAGCAACCAGCCGAAGAGGCCGAGCAAGGGGACGGAAAGAGCGAGTAACGGAACCCAGGGAGAAGCCCTGCGAGCCTCGGGAGTTACAGCCGGGTGGAGTGGCTTCTTGCAACGCCGAGGGACCCAAAAGGGACTCCAGAGCACACACGACGTCTCACCGACTGATCCTCGGGTCGCTTCTGCAGACAATGGCCGACGATCCGCTGGAGAGCCGTGGAAGACACCACTTCCGCTCGCTGCCATGTCGGGCGGGTCCTCTTTCAGGATCGCGTTCATCATCTCGACCGCGGATTCGCGGCCGAACGTCACAGAGGGCGGCGCCGGCTCAGCATCTCGTAGAGAATGGCGCCGAAGGAAAAAGATCCGAGCGCTGGTCGGGGGCGAGCACTCTGACCTTCCTCCGGCGACATGTATCCGACCGTTCCCAATAGGGGTCCCGGGTTCGGTTGGACGGCCCTCCGTCGGTCGAGCGCTCCCTCCGGCCGGCTCTTCGGGCCGTGACAGCTTGGCCAGCCCGAAGTCGAGGATCTTCACCACGCAGTCGCTGTTGAGAGCGGCGGCGGCCTCGAGCGAGTCCCGCCTGCGCTCCCGGGTCGTTCACAGAGGGCGCGCCGCTCTCCGCCGCTTCTTTGAGCGTGCTGAGAAGCTTGGCCAGGTCTTCATTGCCGCTCGAGCTCCGAAACGACACTCGGACGTGGTTATGACCGAGGAAGAGAATCGAGCCATTCCTCGAATGCGAGGAGGACATCGTACCGATCTTTTTCAGAGAGCAGATCAAGAAAGCGCGTCAGTGTGCTGGCGTCGAGTACGGGTAGAGCCACGCTGGATGGGACGGAAACGTACTCCCGGCCCTGGAGGCGGTGGATGGTGAGGGCGGTGCCGTGGTAGCGCCAGATTTCTGGGATCCCGAGAACGGCGTATAACGGGAATTTGGCGATGGAGTCGTGGTGGACGTCCATCTCGACGGCGATATCGGGAGGCGGATCCTTCGTGAAGTCGATGTGCCTTTTCGGTCCAAGGAGTTCTGCGGTCTTAACGTAAAAGCAGGCATCAGGCTCAGTCCCTCGGTCTCTGTCCTTGCGCTTCATGGTCATTGACCCGAAGGAAAGGATCCTGATGCGGAGCCTGGCGCTCGGGCGATCGATCAACTTTTCAAGGAATCTCGTACGGTTTTCGTGTTCGGACGAGAGCGTCACGACGTGGAGGGTGCCTTGGTCGTAAGAAATCCGGAGTCCGGGGGCCTCGCCGACAGCGTCGAGCAGCACTTCGTACTCATCCCAGGGGACGTTGCGCAAGATGAGCGTGCTGTCGGCAGGGAGCTGCCCTCTGTCCCTATGATCGATGAGGTCGCGATGCAGGATAGTGCCGGTGCCCATTGGTGCCATCGTACCGCAGGAATACTCACGGATCAGTTTTCACTTCCTGTGTGATTTATCGGAACTCTCCGTTTCCGGCGACGCTCCGTTGCCTTGGCCGCGCCTCGGCGGTAGCGACATCGGGTGAGGTGGCGAAGAGCCTCGAGCAAGACGGGATGCGCATCCACGGGAAGCTCTCCTCTCGCCAGGCGCTCTTCCAACCACAAAAACTCGGCTGCCTCGATCTTCATTGCGAAACGCCAAGCTTTCGACGAAAGTCCCGCTCTAGCGGCAAGACCAGGCACGTTTTCACTGGCTCATCTGCTGTGTTGTGGCGGTCCATGCGCCCTCGATCCGAAGTCGGACCCACCTTGACCCAGTTGGCCGCCAGATAGCACGTGCCCTCGTACTCATCCCGCTCGACAAAGGTCTCGAGCAGCACCGGTCTCACGCCGTAGGCTTCCTCCCAGTCATCGACCACCACCCGAGCCGCAACGACAGCAGGTGGCTCGCGAGTCCCCGGATCGAAAGCCACGGCAGGATCAGGAACCGGCTGTTGTTGACCAGCCGAGTAAGGTGCTTCTGACGGGTCGCGTCATCCCAACCGATGAAGCCGTCCCGCGCCTGAAGCCACCGCGCCGCCGAGGAGAACTGCACGGCACCCGCAGAGCTCGCGACGCGGCCTCGAGATCCAGACCAGGTACCGCAGGTGCGCGCCAAAGGCCACCTTGTGGCCCAAATAGTGGTAGCGCTCGACCAACTCCCTCCAACAGAGCTCTCTCCTCCGCGTTCCCAACCAGGCCCAGCATCACTGGCGCCACGTCCGCAAGCTCACCCTCGCGCCGCTCTTGCTCGCGACCCGCCTCGGTGTAGTGGATGCTCGTCGGTCCTCGTGGGCGCTGCTCGCGCCGACGGGGCAACTTCACCAGCCCCTTGGCTTCCACGGCGCTGTTATTGAGCTAACTACTAACCAGAGCCCGCCTCCGTCTGTCAGTTCACCCGCCCGCAATAAAGGCCCCGCCCCGGCGCCAGACCTCGCAGAAAATCCTCCACCGAGAGGGACAGGACGTCCTCCATCCTCAAGCGATCCCGGCCGCGATAGAGAAGGAGAGGCTCGCACTCGGGGTAGTCCTGCCGGAACGCCTTCAGTCCACGCAGATCCTCTCGCCTGACGTCCCGCGCGTTTTTGACTTCCACTGCCCAGAACCCGGCTTCACCATAGAGTACGAAGTCCACTTCGACTCCCGATCGGGTCCGCCAGTAGAACATGTCGAACCTCGTCGAGGAGTAAGCGCAGAGGGCCCTCAGGTGCTGAGCGACCAGGCCTTCGAGTGCGGCGCCTTCGATCTCCTGGGGCCGATCGAGAGGACCCTTGGGCGTACCGATCGGAAGACTCCCGTGTTGAAGAAGTAGAACTTGGGATGGGCGGCCGTCGTCCTCCGGGCTCTCTTGGTGAAGACCGGTACCCGAAAGCACAGGAGGAGGTCTTCGAGAACGTCCAGGTAGCCCGCCACCGTCCGCCGCTCGACCTCGCACTCGCG
>CAZKNR010000571.1:0-19003 GCA_964553925.1 uncultured Acidobacteriota bacterium | reverse complement strand
CTCCCTCTTTGAATGGACACGACCGCTCCGGTCCGCTTCTTTCGTTTCGTTCTCGAAGTTGGCTCGGAGCTTACAGCTTCGCCTTCAGCGTGCCCTTTCTTCGATTCCCGCGCAGCTACCATTGGAGCACCCCCTCTCCGGCCGTCCAGACTTCATTCCTGCTTCGACCTCACGGTCTCGTAGCGTTCGTGCAGGAAGGCCACGATGTCGATGAGAGCCTGAACGCTCATCGACTCGTTCAAATTCGCCATACGCGACCCGCTGCCGCTCGTGATCCGGCCCTCCTCTCCCCCAGGGTACAGATGCCGGGAAGGATTCACGATCGACGTAACCAACTCGCCGTCCGAGGGCTCTCTCATCGCGAGCCCGCCCAGCTTTACCCCGGTGGCCGGAGTCGCAACGGGACGCGGGAGATCATCCTCGAGTCCCGCCACTTCATGACAACTGTAGCAACGAAGCTCTACGAAGGCCTCCCGCCCTCGATCGGGGTCGCCGTCGGGAAGCTCGAAGCCGTGCGGCGACTTCTCCTCGCTCCTGAGACTCGGCTGACCACAACCCCACATGACCCCAGCCCACATTCCCAGACCCACGACCATCACGACCGCGCGACGCATGCTTCACCTCCTCGAGGGAGAGCTCAGCGGGCCAGGGAGTGGGCCGCCCTGTTCAAGCTTCGCGCTGCATCGGACACGACTTCCGCCGCCGACTCGTAGACGTCGGAGCTCTTGTCTTTTAGCTCTTCCGCGGTTTCCGAGACACGGTTCGACAATCGACGACCCTCGCGGGAAAGCTCTCTTCTGAGTCTCCTCCCCGACATCGGCGCCATCATCAAGGCGCCTATTGCGCCGAGGACAGCCCCGGCGAAGAATCCGAAGGCGAACCTCCTGGCTCCGTTGCCGTTGCTCATGGCACACCTCCTAATCCAGTGACAAGCAATCCCGGTGCCATTCGAGGTCGTCACCGGGCCGATGGAATTGGCTGGTTCTTTCGAAAGCTAAGGCTTCTCACCCACCCCGGTGCGCGCTCCCGCTCAGATTCCCGAAAATCCCGGCATCAGGAAGCGCGAAGCAGAAAGCGGCGAAGAGCCTCCGCCACCCCGACGAGTACGATGCCCACGAGAGTCTGCGAGGCGTCCACCGGAAGCTCGTACTGGAATGCGGCCAGGTAACCGAGGAACCCGCCCTGCGCGTAGAACGACAACGCCACGCCGAGGCCGGCGCATCGAGAGAGTGCGGCGGAGAGGAACACCGTGGAAGTCCCGGGTAATCCCTGGCGCGAGATCGCGCGGGAGACGGCGCGGGACCCGATGATCTGGCTCCTGGGGGGCTTCACGGATAGGGCAGTCGCTCGCCCTCGGGAAGCTCGAAACCGCGAGCCGACTGCTCTTCGCTGGTCACACTCGGCTGCCGGCAGCTCCACATCACGCCGGCCAAGATTCCGGAACCAACGACCATGGAATCGATGGCGTCGCTCATCGATCTCGTGCGGACCGGACGCATCGCCGAAGGCTCGCGCGTTCTCTACGCTCACCTCGTCATCGGCGCCGAGGAGCTCTTCTCGGTTATCGGCTCGGTGAAACGGGGGGAGTCGGGTCACGCGCTCCTCGTTTCGAGCGTGGACGGAACCGTGATTGCGGGACGCGATGCCGGGGACGTCATGAAACGACTCTATCCCGCGTTCGCCCAGCTACAGGAGAACTTGCAGGGAAAGGAGGCTTTCCCAGCGGCAGATCAGGTCACCGCAGGTCCCGGAGGCTGAAGCACGTGCTCCATGCGCACCTCGTTGCGGAGCGGCTCTCCGCGCTCAAAGGCCGTCACGTTCTCGAGCGTGACACGCGCGATGCTGGCCAGGGCCTCCTTGGTCAGGAATGCCTGATGCGAGGTGACGAGGACGTTCGGGAAGGTGAGCAGTCGCGCGAGCACGTCGTCCTGGAGGACGCGGTTCGACAGGTCTTGGAAGAAGACCCCCTCCTCCTCTTCGTAGACATCGAGCCCCGCGGCACCGACGTGACCTTTCTTGAGGGCGACGATGAGCGCTCGGCTGTCAATCAGCGCGCCGCGGCCGGTGTTCACGAGCATCACCCCGGGCTTCATCGCGGCTAGCGCGGGGGCGTCGATCATGTGGTGAGTCGCCGGCGTCAGCGGCACGTGCAGCGAGATGACTTCGGACTCGCGGTAGAGTTCCAGCAGGTCGACGTAGCGGACGCCTAGTTCGGAGACGAGCGCAGCGTCGGAGCGAAGATCGAAGGCCAGCACACGGCAGCCGAACCCGTGGAAGATGCGAGCGGCCGCGCGCCCGATGCGTCCGGTGCCGACGATTCCCACGGTCTTGCCGTGCAGGTCAAACCCTACCAGCCCATCCAGGGAGAAATTCCACTCGCGCACGCGAGCGTAAGCGCGGTGGATCTTTCGGTTGAGTGCGAGGACGAGCGCCACCGCGTGCTCGGCCACGGCGAACGGCGAGTACTCAGGCACGCGCACGACCGGAAGTCCGAGGCGCGTCGCGGCGGCGAGGTCGACGTGGTTGTAGCCCGCGGAACGGAGAGCGATGAGGCGAGCTCCTCCGTCTTGAAGGATCTCGAGCGCCCGCTCATCGACCTTGTCATTGACGAACGGGCAGACGGCCTCGTGCGATTGAGCGAGCGCGGCGGTCTCCCTCGTCAGCCGTGGCTCGCGGAAGCTGATCTGGTGGCCGAAGTGGACGTTCGCTGCCTCGAACGATTCCCGGTCGTACGGGTGCGTGTCGAACATCGCGATCTTCATGATTTGCCATCCCACACGGTTGGCCTCCGGACACTCAATTTCACGATGAGCGTCGCGATCGCGAAATAGATGAGGAGGCTCAGCACATCCTGGATGATAGTCGCGACCGGCCTACCAAGCCACATTCCAGAAGAGCTCGGTCTGGCGAAAGAAAAGCAAGTGCTCCCCTGCAGCCCCCTGCAGACAACTGCTTGGGTGATACCGTGAATGGGGGACGCGTGGTAACTGGGTGGTTGAAACCAAGTGCCAGCACCCCTATGTTTCCGGGCGTCAACTGGAGGCGAATGCGGTGAGCGAAGAGTCCCCCAACCAGGCGCGTGACGACCAGCATCACCGCTGGTACGCGCTGCACGCGGAAGAGGCCGTGGCGGCTGTCGAGTCGGACGCCGACAGGGGGCTCTCAGCCGAGGAGGCCCGCCGCAGGCTCGAACGCTTCGGGCCGAACGCTCTGGCGGAGCCGAAGCGGCGCTCCTTGTTGTCGGTCTTCCTCGGCCAGTTAAAGAGCCCGCTCATCTACCTCCTCTTCGTGGCCGCGGTCATCGCGCTCGCCCTTGGCCACGCGAGCGACGCCGCCGTCATTCTCACCGTCGTCATCCTCAACGCCCTCATCGGTTCGTTCCAGGAGGGCCGGGCTGAGCTGTCCCTGAAAGCACTCCGTAAGCTCGCCACCCACAGCGCACGGCTGGTTCGCGGTGGACAGGAGCTGGTCCTTCAGGCCCGCGAAGTCGTCCCCGGGGATATTCTCCTGCTCGAGCCAGGAGATGCTGTCGCCGCCGACGCGCGGCTACTCCACGGGGCCGCGCTGCAAATCGCCGAGGCCGCCCTCACGGGTGAGTCGGTCCCGGTCACCAAGAACCTCCTCCCCCTGGCGCCCGACACGCCGCTCGCCGACCGGCGAAACATGGTCTACGCGGGCACTCATGTGACTGCTGGGCGAGCTCGGGCTGTGGTGGTCGCGACGGGGCTGGCCACGGAGGTTGGCCACATCGCGACGCTCGCGGAGGCCGCGGAGCAGCCGAAGACGCCGCTCGAGCAGCGCATCGCCCAGTTCGGACGCTACATCATCGTCGCGGCGGTAGCGATCTTCATCACCGTGAACGTCATCGGCCTCGCGCGGGGGATGCCGTTCGGGGAGATCGTCATGCTCGGCATCAGCCTGGTCGTCGGGATGATTCCCGAGGGCCTCCCCGTAGCGATGACCATCGCGCTCGCGGTCGGCGTCCAGCGGATGGCGCGCCGCCAGGCCGTCGTCCGGCGCTTGGCAGCCGTCGAGACGCTTGGCTCAACCACGGTCATCTGCAGCGACAAGACGGGAACGCTCACGCGAAACGAGATGACCGTAACCGCTGTCTGGCTGCCGGACGGGCGGGAGCTGGCTGTCACCGGGGCGGGCTACGAGCCGGAGGGGAAGTTCCTCGAGAGCGGACGCGAGGTCGACCCGACCAGTTCGGAGGGTGTGCGCGCGCTGCTCGAGGCGGGAGTCCTGTGCAACGACGCCCAGCTTCAGGGACCGAGCGAGTCCGAGCCGCGCTGGAAGCCGATTGGTGACCCGACAGAGGTGGCGCTCCTCACCCTCGCTATCAAGGGCGGCATCGTCCCCGACTCGCTCCGGGCGCGCTGGCTGCGGCACGCGGAGATCCCCTTCGACCCCGCCGCGAAGATGATGGCGACGCAGCACGAGACGGAGGAGGGCTCGCGGGTCATCCTCAAAGGCGCTCCCGAGGTCGTCCTGAGTCTCTGCCACTCGGCGCGACGGAACGGAGAAGACGTCGCCTTGAACGACGAGGCGCGACGCGCGATGCACGACGCTGCCGAGTGCATGGCCGAGCGTGCCCTGCGCGTGCTCGCCATCGGTGTGGTCGACGGCGCTGAGATTGACGGTTTAGCCGGCTTCGCCGCCTTCGGGAACCGCGTCACGCTCCTCGGGCTGCTGGGCCAGATCGACCCGCCTCGGTCAGAAGTGAAGGACGCCGTCGAGCGCTGCCGCAACGCCGGTATCCGCACCGTCATGGTGACTGGCGACCACAAAGCGACAGGCCACGCCATCGCCAGGGCCTTGGGCATCGCGCGCGATGGAGACGCGGCGGTCGACGGGCGTGAGCTCGAGCAGATGTCCGACGCCGATCTGACCGATCGCATCGAAGGCATCTCCGTCTTCGCGCGCGTCCATCCGGCCCAGAAGCTACGCATCGTGAACGCCTACCAGAAGCGGCGCGAGGTCGTGGCCATGACCGGGGACGGCGTCAACGATGCGCCCGCGCTGGTTAAGGCCGATGTCGGCGTGGCTATGGGCATTACAGGGACCGAGGTCGCCAAGGAGTCGGCCACGATCGTCATCGGCGACGACAACTTCGCCACTATCGTGGCGGCCGTAGAAGAGGGGCGCGTCGTCTACCGGAACATCAAGAAGGCCGTGCTCCTGCTGTTCTCCACCTCGGCCGCGGAGGTGGTCGTCCTCTTGATGGCAATGCTGCTGGGCTATCCGCCCCCGTTCGCAGCCGTGCAGATCCTCTGGAACAACCTCGTCACCGAGGGACTCATCACCGTCAACCTCATCATGGAGCCGCCAGAGGGGGACGAGATGAGGCGGAGACCCGTTTCGCCTGACGAGCCGCTCCTCAGCCGCATGCTGCTGACGCGGATGGGGTTCATGGTCCCGGCCATCGTGGTTTCGACCTTGGGGTGGTTCATTGCACGGACTACAGCGGGGGTGCCGGAGGCCCAGGTTCGTACGGAGACTTTCACGCTGCTAGCCATCTGCGAGTGGTTCAACGTTCTCAACTGCCGCTCCGAGTGGAAGTCAGCACTCAATCTGGGGGTCCTGAGAAATCCGTGGCTTCTCGGCGGGCTCGTCATCGGCAATCTCCTACAAGTCGCCGTCGTATTCTGGTCGCCGCTCGGCCGCGTATTCCGCACAGTCCCGTTCAGCCTCAAGGAGGTCGTGGCACTCGGCGTCGTTGGGAGCCTGGTCCTATGGTTGGAGGAGCTGCGCAAGCTCGTTGTACGCAGGCGCGAGCGGCGCCTTGCCCTCGGAGCCACGCGATGAACTGGTGTAGGCGGCCCAGCAACGCCGTGGTACCCTCCGCGGCGATGAGCATTCTTGGCGAGGTAGGCGTCGCACTCGCGGGCGGCGGATGAGCTCACACGAGGCGCCGCGCGTAGGGGTCGACCCTTACACCCCCGCGGAGATGGCGGAACGTGTCGAGGCGGGCGGGGTGGCGAAAGCGGCTCTCGACATCCCGAGGACGCTGGCGCTCGCGGTGCTGGCGGGCGCGTTCATCGGGCTCGGAGCGATGGCTTCGACGGTCGCCGGAACCGACACGGGGCTCGGCTACGGCCCGACGCGCCTGCTCGCCGGCCTCGCCTTCTGCCTTGGGCTCATCCTCATTCTCGTCGGCGGCGCGGAGCTGTTCACGGGCAACGCCCTGATCGCAATGGCCTGGGCCGCGCGACGTGTGAAGACCGTGACGCTGCTGCGCAACTGGGCGATCGTGTACGTAGGCAACTTCCTCGGCGCAGCGGCGACGGCCGTTGGAATCTACCTGTCGGGCGTCCACGCGCTCGGCAGCGGCAAGGTCGCAGACACGGCCCTCGCGATCGCGACCGCCAAGACGTCGTTGGGCTTTTGGGAAGCCCTCTTTCGTGGCGTCTTTTGCAACGCTCTCGTCTGCCTCGCGGTTTGGCTCGGGTTCTCGGCGCGCACCACGACCGACAAGATCCTTTGCATCGTCTTTCCCATCACAGCCTTCGTCGCCGCCGGGTTTGAGCATTCCATTGCGAACATGTACTTCATCCCGATGGGGATGTTGCTCCAGGGTGAAGCCGGCGGCCCGATCACTTGGGCTGGTTTTCTCCTTGGAAACCTCCTTCCCGTGACCCTCGGCAACATCGCAGGCGGCGCCCTGATGGTCGGCCTCGCCTACTGGTTCATCTTCCTGCGGCAACGCTGACATCATCAGGCCTCGCGGCGTCCCCACGGAGCGCCGCCAGCACTGGACGTTCGATCAAGGCTTCCGGTACATGCCTGTGATGGGGCTCGGGGTGGTGTTGGCTCGATGCTGCCGCTGCGCCCGCGAGAAGGGAGGCGGAAGCGGAGAGAAATGACCGAAGGGTCGTCGTCATGATTTCCTCCTCTCCGTTTGGTCTTGAGTTCGTTCGGCTTGCCATCGTGGAAACCACCTCGAGACCGATTTCGCGAGGCGTTTCACGTTCTCCGACGAGGACCCCTCGCCGCCGACCTCGAAAAGAAAGATGCCTCGATATCCGGCCCGCTCCAGAGCCCTCAGCACCGCGGGCCACTCGATAATGCCGTCGCCGGGAGGAAGGTGATCGTCGTGCTTGCCGTGGTTGTCGCTCGCCTGCAGGTGCACGAGCCGATCCGAGAACTGATCTATGGCGGCGAACAACGTCCCACCGAGGCTGGTGTGCGAAGTGTCGATGCAGACTCCCGTATCTTCCGAGGGAACGCGAGCCAGGATCCACTCGAAGTCCTCCAACGATCCTCCAAGGAGGTGCGGAAGAGGCGTCTCCACGACCAGCTTCAAGCCCCGTTCGCGGCAGATCTGCCAGACTTCGGTAAGCCCCTCGACGCTCCTTCCCAGACGCTCCTGCTTCTCCCAAATCCAGTTGTGATCCTCTCCTCCGGGATGGATGACATAGAGGTCGCCTCCGAGGGATCGGAGAAGATCGGCCGCTTCGCGAAAGGCGCGCAGCGAGAGCCGGCGGATCCCCGCGTCGGCATCGGTCAAGTCGATGCCCTGGCCGAAAGGGGCGTGCAGGGTGCGAACCTTCAGGCCGAGCCGATCCACTTGCTCGCGAACTCTTTCGAATCGAGCGGAGTCTTTGAGGTCGATATGGGGACGGGCCGTGGCCACTTCTATCGTTCGAAAGCCGTTTGCGGCGATGGCGGGCAGAACCTCTTCGATGGGCTCCCGATAGCCGATCCCGGTGGACACGCCGATCTCCCAGCTCATGCCTCTGACCCATCTCCGGAAAGGAGGAGATCCCCGCAGAGAACCCTCACGTAGAAGTCGGCTCTGGCCGCGGCATCGTAGCGGTACCAGTAAGCGCCCCAACCATGGTCTCGTTCGAACTTGGAGCGAATCAGGCCTGCGATGGAGCGCGGGTGCCATCCCTTTTGCCAAAGGTCGAGCGTCACCGCACGCATGGAGGAGGGGCTCAATAGTCCGGGGTTGGGGCTTTCGAGAGCCCGTCCCGCGTCGGCTCCAAGAGCCCGCGGGTCGAGACGGTCGTAGGTTTGCGGCCACTCCTTCGGATCGTCGTGCGATCCGCCATAGAACATCTCGTGAAAGGACCCAAGCCGGCTTCGGCGATAGTCTTCGATCCACCGGAGGACACCGTCGGCGCTGAAGGCGGGAATAGCGGTCTGGTCTTCTTCGGCGAGCTCCCTCGCTTCGTATGGATTCTCTCTGGCGTGAAGCAGAGTCGAAAGCGTCCGTCGCCGACGCGGAAGGCAAAAGGTGAATGGTGTCGGTACCGACAATCCAGTGACGATGGCCTTCTGGTGGGAAGAATAGGCGGTGCGGGCGAAGCGCCGGTATAAAGGATCGGCGTAGGCGCTCAGATCCAGGCAGACGAATCGCCCGCCTCGGTCGGGCGGCACGTCGGCGAGCTTCACCGGGACGTCGAAGCCGCCCTCTCGCAGCGTCGTGATGACGCGATGACCCGTGTATTCCAGAAGTCTCCCAATCGTCTCGTGGGCCCTCCCCATCCGCAGGGCCTCCGCCTTCTCGAGTGCGTGCCGGAGATACTTGGCCCTCAAAGGTTCGCCGATGCGTCCCATCGAGACCAGAGCGTCGTGCGCCGGGCTCTCGAGGGGGACTCGTCCCGCGAGGTGGTACCCCTGCCGGGTCATGATGACCAGGGGGCGAAGCCCGTAGGAGTGGAACCACGCCTTCACCGCCCGGTACACCGGCTCGAGGGTCTCGAAGCAAAGGGCTGGATCCCGATAGGCATCGACCGGATCCTCGTGATTCACGTAGTCGATATCGAGGAGGACGAGGTTTCCCCGATCATCGCCGAGACATCGGGTGACGTCCGCCCCCTCGTCCAGGAGACTTCCCAATGAATCGGGTTGTGAATAAACCACAGGAGAGCCGTCCTCTTCGACGAGATGGCGAGCTCCTCCGAAGCCCGCCATCCCCCACGCGGTCGAAACGCCGGAATCCTCCGCGCCGCAGTACTCCAGGATGCGGTGCCTTACCGCTCGGGATCGATAGAACGAGCGGACCCGCTCCCAGGGCTCGAGGGTGTCCGAGCGCGGGCAGAACAGTGCTTCGGTTCGAGGTGCGGGTGATTCCGCCGCGATCACACTTCTATCCTCTGGACGAACGAGTCTCTGGCTTCGACCAAAGGCGGCTCGCTTCGCCCCCTCCGAGCCTGACCGGAGGCATTAAACGCATCGAGAACCTGCTGGATATGGACTTCCACCTGCCGCAGGAAAACGGGAGGCACGGCGTACCCGTCGCTCTCATAAGTGAGGATGGGCATCGAAAGCCGGTAGCAGAGCGGCTTGAGAATGGCCTCCGAGATCCTGAGGGCCAGGCAGTTGAACGGCCCGAGTAGAAGAATGCCGTGGTAGCCCTCTCTCTGCGCGTCGACACCGAGCCCTATCGTCGGAATGACTTCTCCAAAAATCGAGGGGGAGACGTGCTTTCCCGCCTCCCGAAGGAGACGAGAGACGTCCGGATCGTCGGCCACGAGAAGCCCGGTCTTTCGGAAGTCTTTCCGAAGCCGGTGCTCCTGCATGCGCACCATCTGGTAGCCCTTCCACTGCTCGAGGTATTCTCGCCCCTCGGGACCGAGGATCCCGAAGCAGCTCCGGGCGAGCGCCGCGTAGCCGGGCTCGAGGTCCCATCGTCGAGCCATGCCCGACATAGTGTCGTATACCGCGTAGAGCACGAGCTCGCTCAGATCGGCGGGCTTGAGGATGATGCCGTGCGCGGCGTACATCTCGGGAACACCCTCCATGAAGAAGGGGCTGAAGCGCGTGAAGAAGTCTCCGGTCACGAGGACGCGGGGGCAGCTCGCGGGATCCTTCGACCGCGGAATGCGGGACAGCTCGTCGATGAGCCCGGGAAGAGAATTCCGGAACTCCTCGAGAGTCCGGGTCGATTCGGAGAACGCGCGCCAGATGTCCCGCAGCCTAGAGACGCCATCCGCGCCCCCGACGACCCGCAGGGACTCCTCCGCCTCCATCAGGAGATCGGCGAGACTCAGGGCGGGTGCGAAGCATTCCGTGAGCTTGGGAAGCCCGAATCCGCAATAGTCGTTGTCCTCCTTGGGAAAGAGCACGAATAGATCCCGGAGCTCCTGCCGGGCGATGAAGCGCTCCAGATACCCCGCGAAGAAGTCGATCACGCATCGAGCCCCCCCTCGCAGCATGGTGAAGCCCGCGATCTCGCCCTGCTCCCTTCTTTCGGCCATTTCCAGGATCTGGCCGACGCAGATCGGAAGCGGCAGGCACTCCCGCCCCGAGGTGTAGCGGAGCCCGGTTTCGAGCTGACGCCGCCCGAGCGGAAGCCCTTCACCCGGATGAAGGCCCAACCATCGAACCGCCATACGCCAGGCGTCGGAGTGATATTCGGAGAAGGTCGGAAAGTACAGCTTTACTCGAGGATCCGTGATCGGTATCTCCTCGCCCGACGAGGTGGTGACGACTCCGTTCCGGCCGATCCGGCAGCGTGTCGCGGCGGCCTTGACTGGAGCTTCGGAAGCGCGATAGTTCTCGACGATGTCCAGAAACGCCTCGAGCCGCGTCTGGATGCCGGCGTCCGCGGTGTGGCTATCGATCTCCAGCATCAGATAGGGCTTGGCGCCCAACTCGTCCGAGAGTTGGGAATGCGTAAACGCGTCGATGGTGCAGCTGAAGTTGCTGACGTAGAGAAGGAACAGGTTCGGGTGACGCCGGACGAGCTCCGTCGCATTCAAGATCTGGTTGGGGAAATGCCAGGAAGTCGGGCCCCCCTCCATCGGGGGCAAGCAGTCGGACGGTATCGCCAGGACCCCCATGCTGGAGAGCTTCTTTCCCACCGACTGCGAAGCTTCCGGGGTGAACGCGTTGTAGCTCCGGCCCACGAGCACGACGGTGGGTTTACCGCCTTGGGTCGCTTGGGAAAGCGCGCGCCGTCCCAAAGCTCGGAGGGACAACTCGGCGTCGACTTGCGCCTCGACCGCCGCCCGGTAGGCCTCCTCGGCGAGCGCTCTTTCGCAGCCGAGCTCTTTCACCGCCATCTCCACCATGGCCGGGCTCGACCTGTAGCCATTGCTGAAGTCGAGAACGGGAGAGAGGAAGCGCGACTCGGGGAAGGCCTTCGCGACCACGTAGGGCCCGGCTTGAGCGATCGGACAGAGATAGCAGTCCTGTCCATCGGATGCGCTCGGCATGCGAACGACGTGAGGGAAGAAGATCCAATCGACCTGGCGCTGGGTCAGGTCGAGCACGGCGCCATGAGCGATCTGCGTCGGAAAGCAGAAGCCGGAATGGGTTTTGAGATCGCCCTTCGGATTCACTTCCGACAGCACGATCTCGGCTCCGAGCCGCGAGAGAAACGTGGCATAGAGGGGATAGAGCGAGTGAGTGGTGAGGGCTTTCGGGATTCCGATGCGCTTCGCGGAAGGCGCCGGGCTCCCTGCCAAAGGAATCCCGAAGAGAATCTTCGACCGCTCGAAGACCAGGTCGGGAGCATCGGCGGTGCGAGTCTTCCGTTGCCAGAGGTGCTCGTAGAGACTGCAGCGGCCCCCAAAGGGAAACCTCCGTCCCGCCACCTGGAACCGGTCGATGCTGCAGTAGAGCTTGCATGCCTTGCAGGTGAAGCGGCCGAGGAGCTCCATCGTGGGCGCCGCCAGAGAAAGGAGGTCGGTGGAACGATCGAACGCCCCGTGCGAACGCACAAGGGCGAGGAGCGCGACTCCCTGGGCTCCGAGGAGCTCGGGGCTCGGAGGGATCAGAACCTCACGGCCCACGGCGTAGGCGAAGGCATTCCCCACCGCGTGGTTGAGCGCCACCCCACCCTGCAGGAACACTTTTTTGCCGACGAAGCGCGGTCCCTTGACTTTCGTGAGGTAGTTTTCGGCGATGGCGTAGACCAGCCCGGCGGCGATGTCCTCCGGTCCATACCCCTCCTGGAGTCCCAGACGGATGTCGGAGTTTATGAAGGCCGCACAGGTGGCTTTGAAGTGGACCGGAGAGGGCGCGGCGAGCGCTCTCTCCGCGATCTCGCCGACGGCAATCCCCAGATCGCCGCGGGCGCTTTCCTCGAGGAAAGATCCCGTGCCCGCCGAGCATGCCGCGTTCATCGTGTAGTCGATGGGAACGCCTTGCCTCAGGTAGATGTACTTGGAGTCCTGTCCTCCGATCTCGAAGATGGTATCGACCTCGGGATCGAAGTGGGCCGCGCCCGCGGCGTGAGAGGAGATCTCGTTGTAGACGTGCGCCGTGCCCAGGTAGGCCCCCGCGAGCTCCCGGGCGGAGCCCGTCGTGGCGACGAGCCCTATCTCGACGCTCCCGACCTCCTCCGCGATTCGGCGGATGCACTCTCGGGTGGCGCGAACCGGATCTCCGCCGGTCCGTCCGTAGTGCGAAGAGATCACCCGGCGGGTCGCGGGGTGGAGGAGGATCGCCTTGGTGGTGGTGGAGCCGGCGTCGACCCCGAGAACCAGCGGGCCGTCGACGCGCGTCTCCCGCGCCTCCGCCGGCAACACGCGACTGCGATCGCCATGAGCGCGGAGGGACGGCAGCCGGCTCAAAGACGGTTTGACCGACACCTGGGGCTCGTGGAAGCGCGGGACATCCCGCGCCAGGAGGGCCGCGCCGAGCGCTTCGAAGTAGGGGCTTTCGGGAAGAGCGACGAGCTCGACGTCGGGAAGCTTCCGCCGCAAGGCGGCCACCAGTGCGCGGTTCTGGCTCACACCTCCAATCAAGAGGACGCGCGCCATGGGTTGCTGCGTCTTCTCCAGGAGCGCCGCGATCTTGTCGGCCATGGAGTCGTGGATGGTGTAGAGGATGTCCTCGACCGTGGCCTCACCCCGGTTCAGCTTGTGGGTGATGTCCGACTTGCAGTGAACGGAGCATCTGGAGGCGAGCGGCACCAGTTTCCCGGCGAAGGATCGGTCCATGGCCTCCTCCATGCCGAGCTCCATCCGCCCGATCTGCTGGACGAAGAACTCCCCGCTTCCCGCGGCGCACTTGTTGTGCGAGAGAACGGAAAGGATGCGTTTGCCTCGGACGGCGTAGACCAGGAACGACTCCCCTCCGAGAGAGGCCACCCCGTCGTAGGTCTCGGCAAGCGCATCGAGAGCCCTTTGAATCGCGGCGACTTCGGAGATGTGCCCCAGATATCCGGAGACGCCCACGTAGCGATCGGCCCCGATCTCCTCTCGGGCAAGAAGCTCTTCCAGGACCTGCTTGGGCCGACCCTGGTGGGCCTTCACCCAGTGGCAAACGGGTTCGTCGCCCTTCAAGACGACCACCTTCACCGTGAGCGCCCCGATATTGACGCCCACGTAGGAGGTCGTTCTCGTGGCTTGCTTCGAAAACTCCACGATCACTCCGCCTTACTTCCCCTTTGCGGCCAGCGTGCGAGCCAGGATCTCCGCCACTTCTTCGTCCGTCACCTGGCGGAAGTCGGCAAAGAACTGGCCCACGGCGTAGAAATCCGCGGGCATCGCCAGGCATACGACGTCGTCCGCCTCCTCTCTCATCGCGCCCACCGCCCTCGCGGGGGCTACCGCCATCGCCGCGATCAGTTTCGCCGGCTTCTGCAAACGAATGGAGCGGAGGGCGGCGATCATCGTCCAGCCGGTGGCGACGCCGTCGTCCACCACGATGACGATCCGGCCCGTGGGACTGATGGAGGGCCTGACCGGCGTGTAAGCGGCGCGCCGGCGACGAAGGACGTCGAGCTGCCGTGCCACTTCCCGGTCGATGTACGATCTTTCGATTCCATACATCTCGACCTCCTCGCTCAAATGCACATCGCCCCGCTCGCTCACCGAGCCGATGGCGAACTCCTCCTGATAGGGCGCCCCGAGCTTGTGCACCAGGACGACGTCGAGCTCCCCGTTGAGCGTTTCGGCGATCACCTGAGCCATGGGGACCGCGCCCCTCGGGATCCCGAGAACCAGAGGGTTCTGGCCCCGATAGCCCTCGAGCCGCTTCGCGAGAAGCAGTGCGGCTTCGATGCGGCTCGCGAAGAATGCATCGTCACCGTACGGCCCATTCGGGTAGTCTTGGGGATTCATAGGCCTCGATACCTCCATTCACGAACCGAGCCAACCACGGGCACCTCTATGCCCCTGAGGGCGACGACGACGGGGCACCTCAGACCGCGCGATTTCGTCCAGGACCTGCGCCATTCGGCGCTGCCCCCCCGGGGGACCCATTCGGTTTCCCCGCGCCTCCGAACGGCGCTATGTTTGCATTGGCGAGTAGCGGGAGTTTAGGCGTGTCCACGAGAGTCGCGAGCGAGAAGAACGTCGAGATTTCCGTTGGCGATATGCGCTTTCCGGGCACCCTTGGAGCTCCGCCCGGGGCCCGCGGGCTGGTGCTGTTCGCCCATGGAAGCGGGAGCAGCCGCCTCAGCCCGCGGAACCTCTTCGTGGCTCGAGGACTGCACGAGGCGGGGCTGGCGACTCTTCTCTTCGACCTCCTGACGGAGCGCGAGGACCGCGTCTACGAGACCCGGTTCGACATCACGCTTCTGTCGGAGCGAATGATGGGAGCGGCAGAATGGGCGCTCGCCGAGCCCTTCGCGAGATCGCTCGGTCTCGGATTCTTTGGAGCGAGCACGGGTGCCGCCGCCGCGCTCAGGGCCGCGGCGAAGCTTGGGCCCGAAGTCTTCGCCGTCGTTTCCCGCGGCGGACGGCCCGATATGACGGGGGCCGTCATTGCCGAAGTTCGTTCGCCCACGCTCCTCATCGTGGGCGAGCTCGACACCACCGTGCTCGGGCTGAACCGGCGAGCCTACGCGCAGCTTCGGGTGGAAAAAGAGCTCGCCGTCGTCCCGGGAGCGACCCACCTCTTCGAAGAGCCGGGCGCTCTCGAGGAAGTCACCCGTCTCGCCGCCGATTGGTTCGTGAGACACCTGTCATGAACCTCCAGCTCTTCTCTCTCGAAGCGGGCCACGAGCTCGGAAAGAACGTGAGCGAGAAGCTTGGCGTCCCGCTCTCTCCCCACGAGGAACGGGAGTTCGAGGACGGCGAGCACAAAGCCCGCCCACTCGTCAACGTTCGAGGAAACGACGTCTTCGTGATCGAATCGCTGTACGGCGACTCTGGTCACAGCGTGAACGACAAGCTCGCGCGGCTCCTCTTCTTCCTCGGCGCCCTTCGCGACGCCTCCGCTGGTCGCGTCACCGCCGTGGTTCCCTATCTCGCATACCCGAGAAAGGATCGGAAGACCAAGCCCCGGGACCCCGTGACCACCCGTTACGTCGCCGCGCTCTTCGAGGCCGTGGGCATCGATCGCATCCTGGTCATGGACGTGCACAACCCCGCCGCCTACCAGAACGCCTTCCGCTGCCGCAGCGATCACCTGGAGGCGAGACCCCTCTTCGTTCGCTATTTCGCATCTCTGCGGGAACTGGGCAACGAGGAGCTCGTCGTGCTATCGCCCGATGCCGGGGGCGTGAAGCGCGCCGAGAGTTTCCGCCAACACCTGGAGCGCGTTCTCGGGACCGGTATCCGGAACGCTTTCATGGAGAAAAAGCGAAGCGGCGGAGTGGTGAGCGGAGAAACGCTGGTTGGAGCCGTCGAGGGCCGAACCGTCATCGTCATCGACGATCTGATCAGCACGGGAACGACTCTCCTCCGGGCGGCGGAGGCCAGTCGCAAGCTCGGGGCGCGGAAGGTTTTCGCCGCGGCGACCCACGGCATCTTCGTCGGAGACGCGAACCGCGTGCTCGCCGAGCCGGCGGTGGACGAGATCCTCGTCACCAACACCGTTCCCCCCTTCCGGCTCGACCCCGGGCTCCTCGAGGGAAAGGTCCGAGTGCTCGATGCCGCGGAGCTCTTCGCCCAGGCCATCGCCAGGATTCACGACGGCGGATCGCTGGTGGAGCTTCTCGAGGAATGAGCTCACTCCTCGGAAACTACGGGCTCTCGAAATCCAAAGACGATATAAGCGATGGAGGGAACCGCCTTTCCGTCGCGGCGGGCCGGAAGAAACCGCCACTCTCTCGCCGCATCCGTGGCCGCGGCGTCCAGGCTCTCCGCCCTTCGGATCACCTTGCTCGACGTGACTTTGCCTTCTGCCCCGACCTCCACTTCGATCACCACCATCTGGCTCATGTGGAGATAAGCCGTCGGAGGATAGAACGGAGCAACCATCGTCACGGGGAACGGAACGTCCGCCGAGGGCGGAGCTACGTCCTCGGGTGCCTCGCCACGCGCCGGGGCATTGTAGAGGGTCGGGGGCCGGAAGAACCCGGCGACGAGGACTTTCGAGTTGACGGCCACAGGAGCTTCGGGCGGTTCCAGAACCTCACGGGCAGGCGCGAACCGCCAGCCGCCGACGGCCTGCCTGAGCGGATCGGTAAACGGAGGGGTCTTTCTCAAAACGGTGACCCCGGTGACCTCGCCGGACGAGGACACCTCGAGCTCGAGCAGGACCTCCCCTCCGCCTGCCGTCATCGGTGATTGAATGAAGACATCTCCATTCTCGAAGCGTGCCGGTTCGAACGAGTCCACGACGAGAAGCCAGGACAACGCCAATAGCTGAATGATGTTTCTCATGGCTGTTCCTCACTTCCAGGAGCGCACTACTACGTTGGTATTCAAAGGGCATGCCAGGCGGTGGTAAAGTGACGCCCGTTCTCCCGTGATCCACGAGCTCCTGAGTCCAGAGCGGGTCCTCCTCGATGCTCGGGGCCCCTTCCCTCGACTTCTAGAGGAGCTTCTCCGGCGCTCCTCGTTCTCGGCCCGGCGGGCCGAGGTCGAGGCGGCCCTCGCGAGTGAGAGTCGCCAAAATTTTCTCTTCGTCGATTCGGGAATCGCCGTCCCGCACGCGCAACTCGAGGGTCTGACGGCGCCGGAGCTTCTCATCGCCGTCTGTCCGCGGGGCGTCGACATCGACGGGCGGCGAGCCCATATCGTCGTTCTCCTCGGCTCCCCGGCGGATCAGACCGCATCCCATCTCCAGCTCTTGCAGCGTTTGTCGTCGGTACTCCCCGCCGTTGCCCAGGATCTCTCTAAGCTGAGGCGGGAAGAGGAGGTCGTAAGATGCCTCGCCCGCCAGGAGACGCTTCCCGGACGAGCCAGCTTCATCAATCTCACCGAGGACCAGGTAGCCTTCGAGCTGCGCACCGATCTCGTGAACGGTCTGACCGGCGAGGAGGCGAGGAGGCGACTGCGGCTCCACGGCCCGAACCTCCTCAAGAAGGCACGCCGGACCCCGTGGTACGTCAAGCTCCTCCGAAACTTGTTCAGCTTCTTCGCGGTGCTCTTGTGGATCGCGGCGATCCTCTGCTTCCTGCCGGCCGTCGACATTCCTCAGCTCGGCGGCGCGATCCTCATCGTCATCGTGGTCAACGGTCTGTTCGCGTTCTTACAGGAGTACCGAACCGACCGAGCGGTGGAGACCCTCCAGCAGCTTCTGTCGCTCAAGAGCAAAGTGGTTCGTGACGGCCGGCCCCAGGAGGTGGACGCGGCGACGCTGGTGCCGGGCGATGTCATCGTCCTCGAGCAAGGCGACATCGTGCCCGCGGATGCCAGGCTGACCGAGGCTTTCGACGTCGAGGTGGACAACTCCACGCTCACCGGGGAGTCGACCTCAGCCAGGCGTTACAAATCGGATCTCCCGGTCCTTCTCGAGGGCTCGTTTCTCTGGATCGAGCTTCCCAACATCGTCTTCGCCGGAACGGCGTTCTTGAGAGGCGAGGCCCGCGCCGTGGTCTTCGGCACGAGCATGCGAACCCAGGTGGGAGAAATCGCGAGGCTCACGCAGGAGATCCCGACCGAACGAAGTCCGTTGCAGAAAGAGCTTCGCCGCGCCGTCTTTACCATCGCGCTCCTGGCCTCGACGCTCGGTGCTGTCTTCCTGCTCGTTGGCTGGCTCGTGACCGGACTTTCCTTCGCCCAGGCTTTCGTGTTCTGCATCGGGCTATTCGTGGCGAACGTCCCCGAGGGCCTCCTCCCCACCGTGACGCTCTCGCTCGCCATGGGCGTGACCCGAATGGCCAAAAAAAACGCGTTGGTGAAGAGTCTCCCCTCGGTCGAAACCCTGGGCTCGACGACCGTCATCTGCAGCGACAAGACCGGTACCCTCACCGAGAATCGCATGACGGTGACCGAGGTCTACGTCGACGGACAAATGATCGAGGTCTCGGGCACGGGATATCGCCCGGAAGGAAGTTTTTTCCTCGAGGGCCGCGAGCTCTCTTCCGCGGAGATCTCCGGTTGGGCGGCGCTCTCGCGACTCCTGGAGTGCGCTTCCGTCTGCAACAACGCGCACATCGAGAGTGTGGGCGCCGACTATCGCGCGGTGGGAGACGCGACGGAAGCCGCACTTCGCGCTCTCGCGGAGAAAGCGGGAGTTCGGCCCCGGCACCTTCGACTGGGCGTCAACCCCTTCGACTCGGTGCGCAAGCGGATGAGCG
Source organism: uncultured Acidobacteriota bacterium (assembly GCA_964553925.1). Lineage (GTDB taxonomy): Bacteria > Acidobacteriota > Vicinamibacteria > Marinacidobacterales > SMYC01 > DAISKN01. Next base: position 627 of record CAZKNR010000571.1, on the reverse strand, counting down.
TCGTCGCCGAGCTCGAGGGCCGCCCGCGTCCCATCCTCTTCGCCAAGGGCGCTCCTCTCGAGATTCTCGAGCGGAGCGACCGGATTCTCTATCGAGGGAGCGCGATTCCCCTCGACGATTCTCATCGAGCGAGACTCAAAGGCGAAGTCGATGCTCTCGCTGGAAGAGGCCTTCGGATACTGGGTCTCGCCTACCGCGAGGTCGCCGAGTCGGGCGAGGCGCCTCCGAGCGGGGAGACCGAGCTCGTTTTCCTCGGCCTCACGGCCATGACCGACCCCGTGCGTCCTGCCGTCAAGGAAGCGATCCAGTCCTGCCACCGCGCGGGAATCCGCGTGCTGATGGTAACCGGCGATTATCCGATCACCGCTGCGGCGATAGCACGCCAGATCGGAATCGGAGACGCCGGTTCGAGGGTCGTAACCGGTGTCGAGATCTCCGAGATCGACGACGCTTCTCTGAAGAAAATCCTGTCCGAGGGCGAGCCCCTCTTCGCCCGAGTCTCGCCCGATCACAAGCTCCGGATCGTGTCGGTCCTCAAGTCCATGGGCGAGGTCGTCGCGGTAACCGGAGACGGCGTGAACGATGCTCCCGCGCTGAAGAAGGCGGATATCGGGATCGCCATGGGGA
>CAZKNR010000570.1:0-7715 GCA_964553925.1 uncultured Acidobacteriota bacterium | reverse complement strand
TTCCTCCTTCTTTACACGCCCCTCGTCGGTCCCGTGAATCTCTACGTGTTTTGCTCGAAGGGGCGGAGAGCGCGGCTCTTCTGGACCCTCCCCGCCCTCGCCCTCGGGGCGAGCCTGTTTCTCACCGCGCTCATCGGGATTCAAGACGGGGTCGGAGGACGCGGTCACCGGGTGACCTTTCTCCGCCTGGTCCCGGAGCTCACCCGCGAGGTCCTGATCCAGGAGCAGGTGTCTCGTACCGGGGCGCTCCTGAAGCGCGGGTTCGAGCTCGACGAGGCGTTCGCGATCTACGACGCGCCGCTCGGCTTCTCCGGGAGTGAAGAGCTGGCAAGCGAGGGGTCGAGCTTCGGCGGCGGCTGGTTCCGCAGCCGCTCGATTCAGGCCCAGCGCATCGACGCAGTCCGTCCCGGACGCGCGGGCGTATCGTTTCTCGACGAGAGGACCATCACCTCGTCGATCGAGGACCCTCTCGACGAAATCTACTACCGGGATGAGGAGGGCCGGGTGTCGCGGGCAACAGGCGTCGGTCCCGGAGCCAGAGCCTCTCTCGTATCGGCGACCGAAGAGGAGTACGAGCGGTTTTGGGGTGCTTTGTCCCGCGAGGCCGGGCCCGTGACCCGGATCCATCTGCAGCAGACGTACTGGGAACGAGGCGCCTTTCTCGCTCGGGCCGCGGCGAGCGACGCCCCCATCGAGACCCTCGACGGGATCGACTGGAGCGACGTCGTCATCTACGCGGGTCGGATTTCGGGAGGAGGCAAGCCATGACCGAGCTCGTGGTCCAGGTGGAAGGCCTCGAGCGGCGCTTCGGGACGGTTGCGGCCGTCCGCGACCTGTCGTTCGAGATCGAGAGGGGTCAAGTTCTGGGGTTCATCGGGGCCAACGGCGCCGGCAAGACGACGACGATGCGGATCCTGGCGACTCTCGACATGCCCGATGCCGGCCGTGTCCGTGTCTGCGGCCATGACGTCGTGAATCACCCCGACGAGGTGCGAGCTCGGATCGGCTGGATGCCGGACAGCTACGGCGCGTACCCGCACACCACCGTCTGGGAGTATCTGGACTTCTTCGCCCGCGCCTTCGGGATGAAGGGCGACGAAAGAAGGAGCGCGGTCGAGGACGTGATGAGCTTCGCCGACCTCGGAGAGCTCCGCGAGCGCGAGATGTCAAGCCTCTCGAAGGGCATGAGCCAGAGGCTCTGCCTCGGACGCGCTTTACTCAACGACCCCGACGTCTTGATCCTCGACGAGCCCGCCGCCGGACTCGACCCCAAAGCGCGGGTGGAGTTCAAGAGGCTCGCGCGTCTCCTCGTGGAAGAAGGGAAAGCCATTTTCATCAGCTCCCATATCCTCTCGGAGCTCGAGGAGATCTGCGATTCGGTCCTCTTCATCGACGAGGGTCTTGTGGTGCATCACGGCACCGCGGCGAGCATGAAAACCTCGACCGAAGAGGGAGTCGTCTATTCGGTGAGCGTCGCTTCTCCCGTGGACTCTCTGGTCGGGTTCGTCGAGACGAGTCCGGGCCTCGAGCTCCTCGAACGAACGAAGCAGGGCGCGCGCGTACGGCTCGAGAGCGAGGAGCCCCGGCAAGTCGCGCTGACTCTCCGGCGCATGGTGGAAGCCGGTCTCGAGGTGACCGACTTCCGCCGCGAGGAAATGAGGTTGGAGCAGGCGTTCATAGAAAAGCTCAAGCAGAACGGGGGCGCTTCATGACCGATCGACTGAGCCCCATCCTGGTGAAGGAGCTGCGCCAGGGGATCCGGAGTCAGCTCTTCACCGGATCGTTTCTCCTCGTTCAGGCGCTTCTTTTTCTCTTCGGTCTGAGCTTCGTTTTGAGCGACTCGCTTCAGAAGGATGCCACGGCGGGCTCCCTTCTCTTCTGGACGATGCTCACGCTGCCTCTCGTGGTTCTCGTCCCCGCCTCGGCGAGCCAGGCGGTCGAGCGCGAAGTCAGCGGCAAGACGCTCGAGCTTCTTCTTCTCACGCGGCTGTCCTCCTATCGCATCGTCCTCGGAAAATGGGCCTCGGTCGTCCTCCAGACGAGCCTCCTTCTGGTGAGCGCGCTCCCGTACGTGATCCTGCGCTACTTCCTTGGAGGGGTCGACGTCGTCTCTGAGCTCCAGACGATGGGAGGCCTCCTCCTCGGCTCGGGTCTCCTCGCGGGCATCGCCATGGGATTCTGGTCTCTGAACGTGCCGCGCCTCGCCAAGTGGGGCGCGGTGCTGCTTCTCGTGTGGGCGCTGCCGGTCCTGCTATTGATGATCGCGTCTCCCCACGGGAGTTTCGGGGCTCCGTCCGGACTCGCGAGCCTCGCCTGGATTTACGGAACGGTCGTCCTGTTCGTGATGATCGAGTCCGCGGCCGCCAGAATTGGACCCCCCTCGGAGAATCACTGGACTCGGGTGCGGGTACTTGCACTGGTCTCGCTCGGGATTGCTTTCCTCTACGACGGGACGGAAGCAGTGGTCGCGGCGTGTGCCGCGATCGGCATCGCTCTTCCGATCCTGATCGCCTCCATAAGCGAGAACGGGCGTCCTCTTCGGCGCCTGCACGAGCCGTTCCTCAGAGGTCCGATCCTTCGACGTTTGGCGCTCATTCCGTTCTCGCCGTCCTGGCCGGGCGGGGTCGCGTTCGGCGCCCTCTTGCTCCTCCTCGTGCCTTTTCTTCCGGCTCTCCAGGGCGAGATCGGGCTCGTCGCCTGGATCGCGATCGCGGGGACTTTCCTCTTTCCCGCCGCTCTCGTTCGAGGAGTGTTCACGCGCTCGCGGCCCCTCCTGGTCTACGTCGTGATCCTCGTTCTCTCGTCGCTTCCGATTTACGTCTACGCCTTCGCCCAATCGGCGGGAACGGGCTCGCTTTCCTTATTTCTCCAGTCGGTCTCGGGGTTCTTCGGCCCTCTCGCGCTGGTCGTCGAGCTCGTCCATCCCGACGGGTACGAGGGGTCGGAGCTCGCTCGCTCGATCCTGATGATCGTGACCGCGGCCTCGGCGTTGGTCACTCTATTCGCCGCGCGGCGGGAATGGCGGAGGGTCTCTTCCCTCGTTCTGGTCGAGGAGGCCGAGCCGTGAGCTCGGCCTGGCTCGAAAGCGCGCGAGACGCCGCCGAGCGTTTTCGGCTCCCGTTTCGCTCGCGGATCTGGCGCGGCCGGGTCGGGAACTGGACCGGCGCGGGCTCCGGCAGCTCGATCGACTTTCAGGACCACCGTCCCTATGTGCCCGGCGACGACCCCCGCCACGTCGATTGGCAGGCTTACGCGAGAAGCGGCCATTACGTGATGAAGCTCTATCGCGAAGAAGTGAGCCCCACCGTCGACGTCGTGCTCGACTCCTCGCGCTCCATGAGCTTCGACGAGGACAAGAAGAAGAGGACCCTCGAGCTTTTCGCTTTCGTCCTCGAGAGCGCCCGGAGGAGCCAGTGCGCGTCTCGCGCCTGGGTCCTCGGTAAGGACGGACCCTCACCTGTGAGCCCCGCGCTCTTCCTCGAGGGACGCCTCGATCCTTTAGATGTTGGCGACCTCGGAGGGGCAGGCGCCAGGAGCGCGGTCCTCGACGAAATCCCGTTCCGGCCGGGCTCGCTTCGAGTACTCCTCACCGACGCTCTCTTTCCCGAGCCGCCGGAAACCGTCGTTCGTCCCCTGGCCTCCGGCCGGGGCCATGGAGTGGTGCTCGCTCCGAGCTCGGACGCCGAGTCCGCTCCCGACTGGCTCGGTCCCATGGACTTCGAGGACTGCGAAAGCGGCGCTCGCAGGCTCGAACGGATCGACGAAAACCGCCTTGCGGAGTACGGTCTGCGCTACCGAAGCCACTTCGCTCACTGGCAAGCGGGCTGCCGAAGGTACGGAATCGCGTTCGCGCAGATTCCCTCGCAAGGGGATTTGACGCGGGCGCTCCGCGACCGGGCCCTCGCCGAGGGCGCGGTCGAGCCCTGCCGGTGAGTTTCGGAAACCCTCTGGGCCTTCTCGCCCTCCTTGGCGTTCCCGCTGTCCTCGCGATCCACCTCCTTCGCGTCCGCGCGCGCCGGGTCCTGGCGACAACGCTCTTTTTGCTGCCGCCGTCCGAGGTCGTGACCGAGGGAGGCCGGCGTCTCGAACGGCTGCGATCGACGCCCCTTCTCTGGTTGCAGCTCGCGGCGGTTTTGCTCCTCACGTGGATCCTGGTCGAGCCCCGGTGGCTTCGCGAAGACTCGACCCGCCGCGTTGTCCTCGTCGTGGACGTCTCGGCCTCGATGAGTGCTTTCGAGAACGCTCTCCCCGAGGCTCTCCGCGAGAACGTCGAAAGGCTCGCGCGTGCCGCCTCGAAGACCGAGTGGGTCGTTCTTGCGTCCGATCCGCGCGAGCGAACTCTCTACTCGGGAAGCTCGGCGGACGAGGCGATCGCGGCGGCCGCTTCCTTCCGCCCCCGTCTTCCGGCGCACGACGAAAACCCGGTTCTCGCGACCGCTCGCTCGATCGCTTCTCCCTCAGGGCTGGTGGTCTACATCACCGATCACGCGGCATCGGTACCGCCGGGCGTCGAGGTCCTTTCAGTCGGCTCGCCTCTCGCGAACGTGGGATTCGCCGGAGTCGAGGTAACGGAGGAGGGAAGCTACCGCGCCATCGTGAAGAGCGCGAGTGGGAATCGCGAGAGGCGAAGGTGGTGGATCGAGCGCGAGGGGACCTCGCCTGAAGCGACCCAGGTGCTCGAGCTCGAGCCTTTCGAGCTCGCGTTCGTCTCCGGGAGCTTCGGACCTGCCGAAGACGAGTTGACGCTGGTGCTGGAAGGCGACGGCTTCACCCTCGATGACCGCCTTCCCCTCGTTCGGCCTCGGCCGAAGCTCCTCCGGGTTTACGTCGCTCCCGAGCTTTCGACGAATCGCTTCGTCGCGCGCTTCGTCGAGAGCGTCGCTTCCGTCGAGCGGGTCTCGAGTCCGGACGAGGCCCACCTCGTTCTCGCGCGCGCGAGGGAGTCTTCGAAGTCGACCATCGTCTTCGTTCCTTCCGGAGGGAGCGGAGACGTGCCCAGAGGGTCAAGAGGGCCGCTGGTCTCCGAGAAGGACGCCCTCACCGACGGACTGAACTTCCAGGGGCTTCTCACCGACGCTCCGGGTCCGGCCCCGGGTGTTTCCGATCGGGTTCTTTTGTGGCAGGGAGAACGGGCCCTGGTGTTCCTGGCCGAGCCGTCGAGTCTCGTGGTGGGCTTCGCGCTCGAGGAGTCGAACGCGGACCGCGTTCCCGCTTTCGTTCTCCTCTTGCATCGGTTCGCGGAGTCGGTGCGCTCCTCCGTCGTCGGTTTCGAGCGGAGAAACGTCGAGCTCCACCAACTTCTCAACGTCTTTGGCTCCACATCGGGAGATCGCGCTCCGAGCGAGCCCGGATTCTTCGAACTCCACAAAGACCAGGAGTTGCTCTTCCGGGGCGCCGCCCACTTCGCCGATGTGCGCGAAGCGGACCTCACGCGCGCGGCGCCCCAAGGGCTCGAAGCCGAGGTCGACCGAGAAGAGCGCCGGCGGAACAGTCTTCCCGATCCTCTCCGATCCCTCTGGATCGTCGCGCTCGTCGGTCTTTTCGTGGGCGCCTCGGCACTCCAGGAAGGCCCGGCGCGCCCGAAAAGGAAGACCTGAGATGCCGAGCTTCGCCTCTCCCGAGTGGATCGTTCCGTTCACCGCCGTGGTGCTCCTCGCCGTGCACTGGGGGCGACCCCGGATTCAGCGCCCCCTGCGCGCGCTCGGACTCGTCCTCCTGGGATTGATCCTCACGGGGCCTCGGCTCCGTGGAACGAGCGAAGGGCTAGATCTGTGGGTACTGTCGGATCTCTCGGCCTCGGCGCGAGAGCTGGTCGTTCGTCGCCAGGACGAGATCGAGGGACTCCTCGAGGATGCGAGGGCCCGCGATGACCGGCTGTTCTTCGTCGATTTCGCGGAGGAGGCGAGGCTTCGCGGCGAAAGTGAAGCAGAGTCGTTCGAGGGCCTGGGACAGGAGACGCGGCTCGCGAATGCTCTCGGCTTCGCGCTCTCCTCGATGGATTCCGGCCGCAGCTCGAGGATCCTGCTCCTGACGGACGGCTATCCGACCGAGCCCCTCGAGGGAATCGCGGAGAGGCTCGAGCGGCAAGAGGTCGCGCTGGACCTGCGATTGGTGGCGCCACCGAGCCGCCGGGACGTGAGGGTCGAGACGATCGATCTGCCGGCGAGAGGAAGGCCGGGGGAGCCCTTCACCGTGGAGGTGCGCTTTCGCGGCGACGAGGAGGGAGAAGTCCGCTTCGAGCTTCTGCAAAACGGCCGGGTGCGCGCGCGGGAGAGAGCGACGCTCCGCGGCGGCTTCGCCGTCGCGCGTTTCGCCGACCGCCTCCCGGCAGGGGGAGGCGCCCTTCGTTACGAGGCAAGACTCGAGGGAACCGACGACGTCCCCGGAAACGACTCCGCCTTCGCCTGGATCGAGATCGAAGGAGGGCCGCGCCTCCTTCTGATCACCGCCTACTCCGACGATCCTCTGGCGGCAGTTCTGAGGGCGCAGGGGATCGCGGTCGACGTGGTGACCGAGCCTTCGAGGCTCACTCTCGGGGATCTCGCGGGAGCGCGCGCCGTGGTCTTCAACAACGTGCCGGCGACGCACGTTCCCTCCGATCTTCTCGCCTCGCTCGATTCGTGGGTCCGGGTCCAGGGCGGCGGGCTGCTCATGGCCGGTGGCCAGTACAGTTTTGGCTCTGGAGGATATTTCCGGTCGTCCCTCGACGCACTGCTCCCGGTCTCGATGGAGCTTCGGGAGGAGCACCGGATGCTCAGCGTTGCCATGGCGATCGTCATGGACCGCTCGGGGAGTATGGCCGCGGGAGTCGCGGGAGGGCGAACGAAGATGGATCTCGCGAACGAGGGAGCGGCAAGGAGCATCGAGCTTCTCGGCCCCTCGGACTTTGTGGCGGTCTTCGCCGTCGACAGCGAGGCCCACGCCGTGGTTCCCCTCACCTCGCTCAGCGCCGGCACGGGGGCAATCGTCGACAAGGTTCGCCGGGTCGAGAGCATGGGCGGAGGCATCTTCGTCTATGAGGGCCTGAGCGCGGCATGGAAAGCGCTTCGGGGCGCCCCGGCGGGACAGAGGCACGTGATTCTCCTCGCCGACGCCGCCGACTCCGAGGAGCCGGGCGACTACGTCAAGCTCCTCGCCGAGATGACGGCAGAAAACGCGACGGTGAGCGTCATCGGCCTCGGAAGCGCTGAGGACGTCGACGCCGGTCTCCTTCAGGACATCGCCCTCCGGGGCAAGGGCCGCATCTTCTTTCATTCGGACCCCGAGACACTCCCCGCGCTCTTCGCCCAGGAGACGGTCGCGGTCGCGCGCTCGGCCTTCATCGACGAGCCCGTCGGCGTAGAGCCGGCCGCGGGTTGGCTCGAGATCGCGTCGACCCCCATCGCGGGTCTCGATTTCGTCGACGGGTACAACTTGAGCTACCTGCGCGAGGACGCGACCGCGGGCGCCTACAGCGCCGACGAGTACGAAGCGCCGCTCGTCGCTTCGTGGAATCGGGGCGCGGGGCGAGTGGCCGCGGTGTCGTTTCCGTTGAGCGGTCCGCACTCCGCGCGAGCCCGGGCCTGGTCCGGATACGGAGACTTCGCCCAAACGCTCGCCCGGTGGCTGATGGGCGAAGACGTTCCTCCGGGAATCGGGCTTTCGACGCGGGTCGAAGGGACGGTGCTTCTTTGCGACCTCTGGTTCGAGGCCGATTGGGAGGAGCGACTTTCGAA
>CAZKNR010000569.1:0-3914 GCA_964553925.1 uncultured Acidobacteriota bacterium | reverse complement strand
CGGGTTCGAGCTGCAGCACGTGCAGCCGTTCGCGGAGGTGGTCTACTCTCGGAGCCCGGTTCGCGTCACCGAGGGGAGAGAGCCCGTCGTCCCGGGCCTCGACCCGGGAAGGTCCCGGGAGCAGGCCCTGTTTCCGCTGCTCCACAACCACGAAGTCCTGGCGGTTCTCTACTGCGACAATCCCACGACCGGTGCTCCGCTCTCGAAGCTCACCGGGCTTTCCCTCTTCCTGGTGCAGGCGGGCTTGGCCCTCGAGAACGCGTCCCTCCACCGAAGGCTTCAATCCATGGAGAGCCGCTACTCCCTCGAGGACCAGGGGCCTCTCACCCAGGAGCTCACTCCCATCGTTCGGGACGGCCGATGAGCGACAAGAGGATCCACCCCAGGCTCGGGCCGCTCGTGATCAAGGCGAGCTATACCGTGGGCTCGAACAGGCGGGAGGGCTATCTCACGAACGTGGGTGTCGGCGGGGCATTTCTCGCCGTCGACGATCCACCCCCCCTTGGAACCGAGGTCGAGATTCGCGCGATCCTGCCCTGGCGGCTCGGCGAGCTTCGCGCCTCGACACGGGTTGCGTGGCGGAGTGAGGGCGGGAGCGAGCGAAGTGGCAAGCTCTCGGGCGTCGGCCTCGCCTTCGGGGAGCTGGATCCCGGAGCGCAAGAGGTCCTCGACGCCTATCTGAAGAAATTCACCGAGCTCGCGGCGCGCATCGAAGAGCTGCAGGAGGGTTGAGCCTCGTCACTTCGGCCCCCCCGGAACGAAGCTCTATGTCGCGACGGAGGAGCCGAGACTCCACGGGCTCGTTCCGCCCCCTTGAGCGGGCGGTCTTACCCCTTGGCCTTCTTCCCGCGCGCGGGCGCCGCCTTCGCCCGGGTGCACTTCTGGCACTGGCCGAAGATCTGGTGCCGGTGGGACTCGATGGTGAAGCCATAGGCGTCGGCGATCTCGTCCTGGAGCTTTTCGATCTCCGGGCTCAGGAACTCCAGGATGGTCCCGCACTCGATGCAGATCATGTGGTCGTGGTGCGCGTGGCGGTATTTGTGCTCGAACCGCGTCAGCCCGTCCCTGAGCTCGATGGCGGAGGCGAGCTGGGCGTCCACGAACAGCTTCAGCGCCCGGTAGATCGTGGTGCGCCCGATTCCCGGGTGCTTGCGGTGGATCACCCGGTAGAGGTCGTCGACGGTCATGTGTCCGCCGGTGTCGAGAAAATGCTGAAGGATGATCTCGCGCTGCTTGGAATGCTTGAGCCCGTTCTCCTGGAGGTAGCCCCCCAGGATGCTGAGCTCCTCCCGCCGCTCCGTCAATTTCGATTCGCTCCTCGCCTGGGCCAGATTACTCGAGACCACGCGCCAAGGCCAAACTCAATGGTGTTCTCACGAGTAGGGAAGTACTCAGATCCGCTCCCGGAGATTGCGATCGAAGAACTCCTCGACGCGACGGAAGAAGTCCCGGAGAACGTGCTCCCGGTGGAAGTAATGAAACTCGCCGGGATAGACCACGAAATCGAAATCCTTTCCCTTCTTCGTGAGCTCGTCGACCAGCTTCACGGATTCGAAAAAGGGCACGTTCACGTCCGCGGTTCCATGGAGGACCAGGAGCGGACGCGCGATCCGGGCGATGCGCTCGATCGGCGCCGCCTGCAGATAGGCCGCGGGGTTCTCGCGAGGGTCCCCGAGTCTTCCTCCCACCCAGTTGCCGCCGGGGTCGCGGAACCAGTCGCGGAAGTCCTGCACCCCGGCGACGTCGACGCCGCATCGAAAGAGCTCCGGATCGCGGGTGAGCGCCTGGAGCGTGAGAAACCCTCCATAGCTCAGCCCCCAGACGCCGACCCGATCGGTGTCCACGTAGAGCAGACTCTCGAGGTACGGCACCCCCGCGGCCACGTCTTCGTAGTCGAGACCTCCGAGGTCGCGGTAAGGCGCGAGCCGCCACTCCCGGCCGTAGCCGACGCTTCCCCGGTAGTCGGGCGCGAGGACCACGTAACCCTGCTGGGCGAGGTACTGATGAAAGCCGTAGTACACGGCGTAGTCGCGCCGGACGTGCCACCCGTCGTAGTTCTGGGCGATGCCGTCGCCGTGGATCCAGACGATCGCCGGATGCTTTCGGGAGCGATCGAGGTCCTTGGGAACGAAGAGGTAAGCCGGGACTTCGCGTCCATCGGTCGACGGGTAATGGACGAGCTGGGGCTCGACGAGACGCGAGCGATCGACTGTCGGCGGAAGCGATTGGGTGAGCTCGTGAGGGGCTCCCCCGTTCGTCTCGCTCGCTTCGATCCAATACAGATCCGCGGGGCGGCCGGGATCCGTGTGCTGGAACAAGAGGCTCTGCCCGTCCGGAGACCAGCCTCCCTTTTCGTGGATGAGGACGAAGCCTCCCGCGTTGGTCGCCTGGGTGTTGGTTCCCCGCCCTTCCGTCAGGATCGTAACTCTCGACCTCGTCGGATCGGAGACGTCCGCGACGGCGAGGTGCCTTTGGCCGGGGTGGGAGCGATTGGTGTCGTAGGCGAGCCGCGAGCCATCGGGGGACCACGAGTATCGCCCGACGTCCTCGCCATCCCCGGTAATCTTTTGAGCCGTTCCCCCGGAGCTCGAGACTACGTAGAGGCAGTCCCAGCCGCTCTCATCGCTCAGAAACGCCACCCACTTTCCGCCGGGAGACGGCCGCGGCTCGGCTCCGAGATACGAGAGGCTCCACCATTTCTCATCGTGCTCGCGGTGGAGCGTCTCGACCGCTCCCGTCACCACGTCGGCCGCGAGGATCTCCCGCGAGCGGTAGTCCGCGGAGAACCGTTCGAGCACGAGCCTATTGCCGTCGATCCACCGGGGGGATTCCTCGGATTGAAGGCTCGAGGCCACGGAAACCACTTCGCCTCCCGAAACCGAGACGACACCGACCTCGGCGGGCTCCTGTTCCAGGCGGCGGAAAGCGATCTTCTCGCCCACGAACGAATGGACGTCCTCCCGCGGCGTCGCGCGTGAGAATCCGAACGCGAGCCTCTTGCCGTCGGGAGACCAGGCGAGGCCCAACTCAGCCACGAGAGTAACGGTGAGCCGCCGCTCGCGGCCGCCCTCGAGATCCTTCACCCAGACGTCCCCGAGCCGCAGGAACGCGACCTCGGTCCCATCGGGCGACGGCCGAACTTCCGTCTCGACCCCAACCGTTCCAAAAACAGCTTTGGCGGCGCTCCCCTTCCGCGCCGTCAGGGACCAGAGCTCTCCTTCCCGCTCGAAATAGATCGTGTTTCCATCGGGACTCCAGAACGGATCGGACATGAGGCCGCTCGCGTAGCCGGTCAGCGGCTCGGGCCAGCCGGAGACTCGGTCGACGAGGTAGAGGTTCTGGGCCCCCGCTCGATCCCAGAGAAACGCCACGCGGCTTGCATCGGGCGACCAAACAGCGCCCGAAGGATGGCGGATGGCGAGGAGAGTCTCGATGTCGAGCTTGCCCTCCGGCTGAGCGAAGGCGGCGAGCCCAGCGAGAAGAGCGAGCACGTGCACGGGCCGCATCTTAACAGAAGCTCGTTGTTGACAGAGACGAGAATCCGAACTAGTCTCCCTTAGATTATCTAAGGGAGTGTCCGCTTGCCGCCTCAAGGCTCCGAGCTTCTGCACGGAACGCTTCAGCTTCTCGTGCTCCGTCTTCTCGAGGACGAGCCGCTCCACGGCTACGCCCTCGGCCGCCGCATCGAGGATCTGACGGACGACGCCTTGAAGGTCGACGAGGGCTCGCTCTACCCCGCCCTCTACCGCATGGAGCGCCGGGGCTTTATCCAGTCGTCCTGGGGCACTACCGAGAACAATCGCCGCGCCAAGTTCTATCGCATCACCCGGAGCGGAAGGCGGAGACTGCACTCCCAGCGCGCGGAGTGGGCGGGGTTCCAGACCGCGGTCCAGAAGATCCTGGAGTCGCCGTGA
>CAZKNR010000568.1:0-5574 GCA_964553925.1 uncultured Acidobacteriota bacterium | reverse complement strand
TGGTGTTCGCGATGTTCTCGAGCGGGCTCTGGTCGAGGACGAGAAAATCCGCGCTCTTGCCTGGAGCGAGCGTCCCGAGGTCGTCGAGTCCGAGGATCTGCGCCCCGACGCTCGTGCCCGCGGCTATCGCTTCGCCCGGGGTGAGCCCGGCATCGACGAGCGCCTGAAGCTCCAGATGCTCGTTGTAGCCGACGAAGCGCGTCGGGATCCCGGTGTCGCCGCCAAGAGCGATCCGAATTCCTGCGGCCTTCAGTTTGGAGACGTTCTTCCGCATGAGGCTCTTGAACCGCTCCGTTTGCTCGGCGGTGGGCATCCCCGGAAGGCCGGTCTCGCCCCGCTCGAGGCGCGCGATCACCTCGGGCGGTGTCCTATCGCGGAAGGCCGGGTCCTGGAGCCAGCCGCTTCCCACGGGCTTCGCCTGAATCGCGAGCGCCGCCGCCTGGAACACACCTCGTTCCTTCGCCAGCCGAAGGAACTCCTCGTCGAGCTCCTGGTCGCGGACCATATGAGCGAAACCGTCGACCCCCGCGCGCAGAAGCTCCTTCGCGTCCTCGAGGTAGTAGACGTGGGCCATCACCCGCAGACCGCGCGCGTGCGCCTCGTCGATGACCGCGCGATAGATCTCGGGTTGAAGCTTCGGTCGGGTCCCGTTGCGATCGTCGATCCAGACCTTGACCATGTCGGCGTGCCGGTCCGCGAGATCGCGCACCAGGAGCCGGGCGATCTCCGGTCGGTCGACTTCGTTCGGCACGTGCTCGAGAGGGGAGACCGTCGGCCCGCCTCCGGGCGCGACGAAACCCCGGCCGGCGACGAGAAGGCGCGCGCCGCCGAGCTTCCCCGCCCGTTGATCCTCGCGAACCTTCCAAGCGTCGGGGCCGACGTCGGTTCCGAGACTCATAAAGGCGCCGACTCCGTAGGACTCGAGGATTTTTAGTTGGTCGATGATGTTCTCGGAGCCATAGTGCTCTGCGGCGAAGACCCCGTCCTTCAGAAAGCCGACGTGCCCGTGGATGTCGACGAGAAGCGGCATGAGGGTCTTACCCTGGAGCGAGACCCGGGCTGCGTCTTGGGGAAGGGAGGTTGCCCCTCTCGGACCGACGCTCTCGATGACGCCATCGCGAACGACGACAACGCCGTCCTCGACGACGGAGCCATCGCCCACGATGAGCCGCGCGCCCTCGAAGAGGGTCAGGGCTGCGAGTAAGAGCGCGGGCGACATCAGAACCCACCGCTCGCGTTGAAGCGGCGCGCGACGTCGACGGACTCGGCGGCCCCGACGATCCGCGCGTATTCCTGCGAGGTCACCGCCACTTGCTCGAAGTTCTGAATACTTCCCGTGGTCTTGATATCGCGGAGCGCCTTCTGCACCGCGCCCATGGCGACGGCCATGAGCTGATAGGCGTAGCACGCGATCTTGACACCTGAGGCGCGCAGGACGTCGGGAGCGGAATCCGGGTTCGTGGGCATCGTCACCGTCATCACCGGCCGTTTCGTGGCCCGCGCGAGCTCCGGTGTCTTCCGGATCGGAGCGCCCGCGAGGAACACCACGTCCGCGCCCGCCTCGGAATAGGCGGCCAGCCGCTCGAGACCCTTCTCGAAGGGCTCCTTCGCGGAGAGAGCGTCCGAGCGGGCGATGAGGACGAGGCCGTGCTTGCGAGCGTCGACCGCTGCCTTGATCTTGTCGACGAAGGCGGGGATAGAAGTCATCGGTCCCTCGGGAAGACCGGGGAGGTGCTTGGCGCCGTACATGTCCTCGATCATCACGGAGGCGACGCCCACCCGCTCATAGGTCTGGATCGTGCGGTGGACGTTCAGCGGGTTCCCGCCGCCGTCGTCGGCGTCGCCCACGACCGGAATGTCTACGACTCCGGCCATTCGCCCGGCGAACTCGATGAGCTCCGTCATCGTCAGCGATCCGAAGTCTCCGACTCCGTACATGCTCGCGGAGACCGGCTGCCCCCCGGCATAAATGGCTGGAAACCCGAGGTCCTCGGACATCTTCGCCGATAGAGCGTCGAAGATGACGGGGCACTGGAGGACGTCCGGCCCTTCGAGAAGGAGTCGAAATCGCTCCCCGGCGGAACGCGGACTAGATGCTCCCGGTTGTGCCGAGACCGCGGCGGGAATGAGCGCGCTCCCCGCGAGAAGACCCTGCTTTACGAACGATCGACGCGAGTTCTTCATCGTTAGCTCCCTTCGAAAGAGCTCACGCTAGAGGATGCGCGTGCGGGAATCTAGCGTTGTAAACTCCGTGCAGGCAGTTTGCGCCGGGCGGAAGAGGTCGATTACAGTACGGGCTCCTATCGCAGGGCGAGCCGGAGCGCTTCATGAATGACCTCGACGTCGAAGGAGGTGCGCTATTCTCGTGTCCGAGCGCTTCTGGGAACGGGTGCTTCAACGCCTGGAAGAGGAGACGGTCGTTCCCGTCCTCGGTCCCGATCTCCTCACGGTAGCCGGCGAGGGGACGGAGACACTTCTCTATCCGCTCCTGGCGCAGAAGCTCGCCGGACATCTGGGCGTGGGCTCTCTGGATCTACCGAGGGGAGCGGAGCTCCAGGAAGTCTCCCGCCGCTACCTTACGAAGTCCAAAGACGTTCAGGAGATCTACCGGAGCTTGCGGGTCGTCTTTCGCGAGCTCGACCCCATCCCCATTCCGGCGCCGCTCCTCGATCTCGCGCGGATCCCGAGCTTCAACCTTTTCGTCACCACGACCTTCGACGTTCTGATGGAGCGCGCCGTCGACGACGTGCGCTTCGAAGGCCAGCGGCAGACCCTCGCCTTCGCCTACGCGCCGAGCGATCGGCAGGATCTCCCCCCGGAATTCGATAGGCTGGGCCGGCCCACCGTGTTCCACCTCCTGGGGCGTCTTTCGGGGACCCCTCATAGCTTCGCCGTCACCCGCGAGGATACGCTCGAGTTCATGGATTCGCTTCAAAACCGGGGACCGGGGTTCCTGTTCGACAAGTTCCGGGAGAGCGATCTCCTCATCCTGGGAAGCGGACTCTCCGAGTGGCTGGCTCGTCTTCTCGGGCAAAGCGGACCGGGGATGGATGCCCCGGTGGTCTTCCTGGAGCGGGCGAAGGGGACGACCGAAGCGCCGCCCGTCGAAAGCGCGGTCGAATTCGTTCGCGAGCTCGACCGCCGCTGGAGCGAGTTCTCGCCCCAGGAAGAGTCAGTGCCGCCTTCGATCGCCTCCTCGTCGGCGATGCCCTCCGGTGCGGTGTTCCTGAGCTGTGCCGTTGAGGACCGGGGTGCGGCGGAGTCGATTCGGGAGGCGCTCGACCGGGCGGGTATCGACGTCATTGTCGACCACGACGACGCGCCGCTCTCTCCCCGGTGGGAGAAGAGGCTGAAAAGCGTCGTCGGCCTGTGCTCCGCGTTCGTACCCGTGATTTCCGCGCGTTCGCTGAACGCCAATAGGCGATTCTTGCGGGGAGAGTGGCTCGAGGCCATTCTAGAGGCGGGAAGAGCCGCCCCCACGGGGCGGTTCGTCGTGCCGGTGGTCATCGATGACACCTCGCCGGGAGACCCAGCGATTCCCGGAGAATTTGGAGAGCTCACATGGGAGAAACTGCCAGGCGGCAAACCGAGCTCGGAGTTCGTGAAGACGTTGGTCGAGCTTCAGAGGAGCTATCGACGAGCGAAGTACGGATGATCGCGGAGTCCGCGACGATCCGCGAGAGTGTTTCGCTCAACGACCAGAATCCCTGGCCGGGGCTCCTGCCCTTCGGCGAGGCGGATTGGAAGTATTTCCACGGGCGCGATTTCGAGACCGATCTCCTCTACCGCAAGGTCGAGCGGGAGCGCCTCACCGTTCTCTTCGGTCTCTCGGGCCTCGGAAAGTCTTCGATCCTTCAAGCCGGACTCTTCCCCTTGTTGCGGCGCGAGAACGTGCTGCCCATGTATGTCCGGCTCGATTTTTCGCCGGAGAAGCCCGATCTCACGGGGCAAGTCAAGGCCGCCATCGTCCGCGAGGCGGAGCGCTCGAAGGTCGAGGCCCCGAGGCCGCAGCCGAAAGAAACCCTCTGGGAGTACTTCCACCGCAGCGACGCCGATTTCTGGAGCGAGCGGAATCGGATCGTCGTTCCTCTTCTGGTGTTCGACCAGTTCGAGGAGGTCTTCACGCTGGGCGCTCGCGACCGCTCGCGGGCCCAGGCGACGAACGCCTTTCTCCTGGAGCTCGCGGACCTGGTGGAGGCGAGGCCTCCCCTTCAGCTTCGGGCCCGTCTGGAGCTGGAGCCTCCAGGAAAAAGACCGAGCGAGGCCGCGCGGTTCACGTTCGAGCGGCACCGCTACAAGGTTCTCCTGACGCTCCGCGAGGACTTCCTCCCCGACCTCGAAGCGCTCGGCGACAAGATGGGCTCGGTCGCTCACAACCGTTTTCGTCTGGAGCGCATGAACGGCGTCGCCGCCCTTCAGGCCGTCAACCAGGCGAAGCACATCATCGCCCCCGACGTCGCCGAGCGGGTGGTCCGATTCGTCGCCGCCGCGGATCCGAACGAGGAGCTGGTGAACCTCGAAGTCGAGCCCGCGCTCCTCAGTGTGGTGTGCGGCGAGCTCAACAGTCAGCGCCTCGAGAGGCGCGAAGCGCAGATTACCGAAAGGGCGCTCGAGGGATCGCAGAACCAGATCCTCTCGGACTTCTACGAGCGCAGCATCGCCGACCTCAGCGAGCCGGTATGCACGTTCGTCGAGGAAAAGCTCCTGACGCGGCGCGGGTTCCGAAACCTCGTCGTCTACGACGAAGCCATCGGCACTCCCGGCGTGACCGAGGAGGACGTCGAGGAGCTCGTGAGAAGGCGCCTGGTGCGCATCGAAGAGCGGGGAAGAAGGCGCCTGCTGGAGCTGTCGCACGACCTCCTGACGGGAGTCGTGACCGCGAGCCGCGACGAGCGCCGAAGGCGGCAGAAGGAAGCGGAAGCGGTCAAAAAACTGGAGGGTCGGCATCGAAAGAGCCTTCAGAAGGCGGGGGTCTTGTTCCTGGTTCTGCTCCTCGCCGTCGGAGCGGTTGGGGCGCTCGCCTGGGCGTACCTCGCGCAGCAGCAGGCGGACGAGCTCGCTCGAGCGAAGGAAACGGCGGAGAGCGCCGCCGCCGAAGCCTCGAACCAGCGATCGATCGCGGAGTCGCGGCGACTCGAGGCGGAGCGCCAGCGGCAGGACGCCGAAAAGGCGAGGGAGCTCGCCGAGAGGGCGGCGGCCGAGGCCTCGCGCCAGCAGCGAATCGCCGACGTTCAGCGCGAGGACGCGCTCTGGCAGCGGTACGAAGCGGTAAGCGCGCGATCGGATGCGGAAAGGGCGTTCGACGACGCGCTCCTCCAGAAGAATCTGGCGGAGGAGCAGAAGAGGATCGCAGAGGAGCGCCAGAGGGAGGTCGAAGAGAGCCAGCAACAGGTCCAGGAGACGAACGACGCGCTCGTCGAAGCGCTTCGAGAGCGGCTCTCGAGCCGGGACCCCGGTGAGGTCCTCGGAGCGCTCGCCATCCTCGATCGCGGAAGCCAGGACCCGGAGCCTTTTCTCGCGCGGATCGACGGGCGATGGTTCCAGTCGGCGCGAGAGTTCGTGCCTCTTCTGGTG
>CAZKNR010000567.1:0-5463 GCA_964553925.1 uncultured Acidobacteriota bacterium | reverse complement strand
GCGCTGCGCCGAGGTTGACCGCGGTCGTGGTCTTGGCGACGCCGCCCTTGCGGTTGGCGATGGCCACCACGCGGGCGTTGGGGGTATTCGAGGGCATTTTGGTTCTCGTCTCCCGATCATGGTGCCTTCAGTCGCCGAAGGGTTCCGTGATTCCGGGTGTGTGAGATTCGTCACGATCGGGTGAGGTGCTTCCCCCACGCGCCGTCCGCCCATGAGGTACACTGGCGCGCGGAGGGATGGTAATGACGGATTACAGGAACACGAGGTGGCACCCGGTGGGCGTGAGTCTTGCCCTGGCCCTTCTGGTCTCCGGAAGCGCCGCCTCCGCGGATGAGGTCTATACCGCGACTCTGACTGCGGCGCGGGGGCTGGGAAAGAAGACGGCCGAGCTCACCGTGACCATCACGTCTCGCACCAGCGAGGAGGACGCGGCGAAGCTCCAGAAGATCCTCCAGGAGCAGGGCTCGGATGCCGCCGTCGCGGAGCTCCGCAAGTTTGACCGGGGCGTCGCCAAGATCACCGGCGGGGCCTCGAGTCCCATTCGCCACGTGAGAGCGCATCCGGGGCAGAACGGCTCGCGGGTCATCATCATCACCGACAGCCCCCTCTATTTTCCCGAGGATACGCCCTCGTCCTCGATGATCTCGAAGAGCTCCATCGGACTCATCGAGCTCGTGGTCGATAACACCGGCAAAGGCCGCGGCAACATGGTCGAGGCCTTGAAGGTGAACGTGACCGCGGACGGGGTCTTCCAGGTCGTGACCCCGGGAACGACGAAGATCGACCTCGAGAACGTCCAGCAGAAGCGCTGAAGTCTCGCTATTGGAAGTGGGCACGCGAGGGGGAGTTTCGGCGAGCGCCGGAACTGTCGAGCCACGGGTTGCAGCTGACGAAGCGCAAGGCAGGTGGCGCGCTGCATGAGCAGCCACAGAGACTGCAAGATGTCGTTTTCATGTGGGACCACGAGACCGGAGAAGTCAGCGAGTGGCGTTTCCCCCGGAGAGAAACCGGTCCTCACTCCGAAGACGGCTCCTCCAGCGATGGCAGGTCTTCGGGCGGGACGAGGACGCGAATTGACCGCGCCCTGCCTGGCACCCGTTCGATCAGGCCGCGTTTTGTCAGCGTGACCACCATGCCATGCACCGATGGCGCGGTCACGTCGAAAAATAGCTGCATGTCCGTTTCGGCCGGCGGCTGTCGATGGATCAGAGTGTACGTACGGATGAAAGCAAGATATTGGCCCTGCAAAGCCGTGAAGTTGCTACTCAAGACTACCGCCTGAGACGGGTTATACCATTGTTCGGCGGCTCGCCACTTGAGATGTCGAAGCGGTGGTACCATCCCGCTCCATGCCATCCACATCCAATAGGCCGTCCATCGTAACCTGGCAGCATCGCTACTGCGGCTTCATGTCTGCAGTCTACGTACTCTGCATTGTGATGGGAATCTTCATGCTGGTTTTTCGGAACGAGGGCGCTGACGAGCGAAATTCGGCAACGGAGCTTCTGATCACCGGTGTGATTCTGATCGCAGTCGGCCTGGGCTTGTCGATCGTCTTCGGATTGGCACCCTTTCTGCGACCGGCCCCATGGCTCTGGGTCTACCATATCGTGCTGATCGCGATTGGATTGACGTCCGTGTGTTGTTTCCCGATTTGCATCCCGCTGCTGATCGCTTGGATCAAGCCCGAGACAAAGGCCTACTTCTATCAGCCGAAGTAGAGGCACGCTTACCGAGCGGCTTATTTGGCGGCTGGCTCCACGGTGACGAGGTTGTGCTTCAGGAGCGCGAGAAGAACGCGGCAGATCTCGAAATCGGGAAGCTGACAGAACTCGAGGATCTGGTCCACGTTCTTGTAGTACAAGATGGCCGCCATGACCTCGTAGACCACCGCCGGAACCCGCCCGGGATTGATGTTCATGCCGCCGTTCAAGACGAGCTGGACGTCGCCTTGGGGGAGCTGCTTGCGGTAGACTCCGAACTCGTCCTTCTGCCGCATGGCTTCGAGCAGGTGCTTCTGGAGCTCCCCTTCTACCGTCTCGTACTCCGGGCTCCTGCCCGGGATGAAGAACTCGAAGCGACCCTCCTCGAGGACCATCAGACGATAGAGGGCCTTGACCCCTCTGGCTCTTCCCAACGTCGCATGGCGGATCGCTCCCTGGTGAATGTGGAGCTTCCCCTCCCGTCCGGTGTAGCGGATGACGAGAGTCCCGGTCGAACGATCGGACTGCAACACCTGGAGAAGGGACGGCAAGCGGATCTCGGAGAGGTTTCCGGAAATCGCGCTACTTTGCCCGGGTTGGGTCGACGGTTGACCTTTGCCCTTCTGCATCAGCGATTGCACGTGCTTGACGCTCGCCTCCGAGAGCGGCTCGTGCTCGGGGCCGTCCTTCCCCATCGCCACCCGGAAGACGCTCCCGCCGATCTGGATCTGATCGCCATCCTTGAGAAGGGCCCGATGTACCTGCTTGCCGTTGAGGAACGTCCCGTTGGTGCTGCCCAGATCGAGCACCTGCGGTTTGAAATCGGCGAACAGGATTTGGGCGTGCCTCCGCGAGGCCGGTTCTTCGTCGAGAATTACTTCGCAATCGTCGTCGCGCCCGAAAACCGCCTCCTCCAGCGGAAACAATCGAATCTTGCGCGGGCGCCCCGGACCGGAAATCTGGTCCAGCACCAGGGGCTCGGCGCCCTGGAAGGACATGAGCTTCGTCATGTCCACCAGTTCGGTGGGTCGTTTTCGGACAGTCATGCTGGAGTTTCATTCATGATCGCACAGCGGGGCAGTGCCCGCAAAAGGAACTTCTCCTTTTCGGACACCGGAAACCTCGTGTACATCGCGGGTGGCAACGGGGGCCAGAACGTCTCTATCTACTGGATGGCGCCCCCCCGCTGCTTCCGCCAGGAGTCCGAGACAGATCGTAGGGGTTGCTCGTGCGTCCGTTGATGAGGTTCGAGGTCTCGAATGAAAGAGTCAAACTCGGGAGTGTTCGTCTTCCCGAGGAGGATGGCGCCCGCGTCCTTCACTCGCTTCACGACGGTCGTCTCCTTCCATGTTTCGTTCAACGAAGCGTGAAAACCACTGCGACGGGATCGGTCTGTCCTATCCGGTTGATCTTGTACTGGAGGTAGAACAGGGAGAGGAAGAACGTCCCCACGGCCGAGAGACGCTCGGGATGGTTCGATTCCAGAATGGACTTGATCTGGAAGCCGAGGATGATGGTGAGGATGCGGGAGCCGACTTCGATCCACGTCGTCCATTGCTCGAGCGGTGTCGACGGAGCGCTCGCCCCGATGAGGAGGCCCGACAGGAATCCCAACACCCAGGCGATTGCCGTAGCGCCGGCGACAGCGAACGTGAGGAAATTGATGCGGTCCCCTTCGGGAGCCAGCTGATTGAACGCTCGGCGGCGGCGGAGAAACCAATAGGGAATGTAGAGTCCGAGCGTGACGAGCGTGAGAAGGATCATCAAGAGCACGCTCGTCCGGGGGAGCTCGGGGTGGCGGTCCCCGACCGAGCCGCTCGACGGCGGCGCATAGGGGCGATCGTCACCGGTCGCGGCCGTCATCGGTCTCTACGGTTTGGCTTCCTTCACGGCTTTCGTCAGCGCGGGGACGATCTCGAAGAGATCTCCCACTACGCCCACGTCGGCCACTCCGAAGATGGGCGCGTCGGCGTCCTTGTTGATGGCGACGATGTAGCTCGAGCTCTTCATGCCGACTACGTGCTGAATCGCGCCCGAGATCCCGCAGGCGACGTAGAGCTTGGGACTCACCGAGACACCGCTCGACCCGATCTGATGCTCGTGGGGGAGCCACCCGGCGTCGGTCACGGCGCGCGAGGCCCCGAGCTGGCCACCGAGGGCTTCGGCGAGGGCGCGAATCACGTCGAGCTTCTCCGGAGCGCCGATGCCGCGGCCGGCGGAAACGATGATGGAGGCCTGGCTCAAATCGAGGCCAGAAGCCTCCGCTTTCTTGGTCTCGACGTGCCGCGTGCGCAGGTCGCTCTCGGCGACAGCTGCCGCGATGGAGCGCACTGTCCCGGTGTTTGCGCCTTCGAAGGGAGTCGAGGCGCCCTTCTCGACGGTCGCGATCAACGGCCGCGTACTCCCGATCTCGATCTCGTGGACGAACTTCCCGTTGAACGCCTTGCGGGTGAAGCGCCCCTTGCCGTTCTCGAGGACGATCTTCGAGCAGCCGGTCGCGGCCGGACCGGAAAAGCGAGCCGCGAGGAGAGGTGCCAGGTCCCACCCGTTTGGAGTGTGTCCGATGAGGATCAGGTCCGGGGATTCCTCCGTCAGCACGGGAACCAGGGCACGACGATATCCGTCCCCAGTGTAGTGGCGCACCGAAGCACCCTCCAGGTGGATCACCTCGCTCGCGCCGCGCTCCGCGAGCTTTGAGGCGAGCTCCGAGACACCCTCTCCCAGGAGAAGGGCTTTCACCGGTCCGAAGGATGCGACCTTATGGGCCATACCGAGAAGCTCGAACGAGATCTCCTTCAGATTCTTCCCATCGTGCTCCGCCAGAACCAGGACTTTCGCCATCAGAGGACCCCCGTCTTCTCACGGATGCGGCTTACGAGCGCCTTCGCCACCTCGTCCGGCGACCCGGTCAGGATCTCCGCGCTCTTCCCCTTGGGAGGAGGCGAAAGGCTCACCGTTCGGAGCTTCGCTTCGACGTCTTTGGGCCCGAGCCCCAGATCGGAGAGGGCAAGTGTCGCTACCGGCTTCTTCTTCGCCGCCATAATGCCCTTGAGGCTCGCGTAGCGGGGCGTATTCATCCCGGTCTGGACGGTCACGACCGCGGGCAGCGTGAGGTCGACCACCTGGACCTCGTTGTTCTCGAGCTCCCGGTCGACGCGAAGAGTCGAACCGTCCACGAGTGACAGGCGGACGGCTGCCGAGGCGAACGGCCAGTCGAGAAGCCCCGCGACGAGCCCGCCGACCTGGGTGTAGTTGTCATCGTCGGCCTGGAGCCCCCCGAGGATGAGCGTGAATCCTTCGGAGGCGATCGCGGCATGAATCACGCGCGCGACCACGAACGGGTCGGCGCCGGCCAGAGCCTCGTCCTTGACGTGAATGGCGCGATCGGCGCCGGTGGCGAGACAGGTGCGGAGCGCTGCCGCCGCGTCCGCGGGCCCGACGGTGAGAGCCACGACCTCATGGACCTTCCCGGCGTCTTTCAGCTTCAAGAGCTCTTCTAGGGCGTATCGATCGAAGTCATTGACGGTGAACGAGAGGTTGGTCTCGTCCACCCAGGTTCCCGCGCTGTTGAGGCGGAAAACGGAGTTGCTGTCGGGAACGTGCTTGACCAGAACGAGGCTTTTCATCGAATGTGGTGTCTCACGATGCGAAATTATATGTCGGGCCGGGCGGTGGTGCTCGGGCTTCTGCTGTTCGCGGCCGCCCTCGGGGTCGTCGCTGTCCTGGGCCGGCCCCGGATTTCTCTGCGCGTCCAAGCTCC
>CAZKNR010000566.1:0-5524 GCA_964553925.1 uncultured Acidobacteriota bacterium | reverse complement strand
GAGGAGATCCGGCTCATCCTCCGCGAGGCGCACGAGCTTCCCTCCTTTGCCGACGACGACTTCGCCATCCGAAACCAGGGCGATATCGCGGAGGCCGCCGCGGGCACTACCGAAGTGATGACGCTTCTTCTGTCGGCGATCGCGAGCATCTCGCTCCTCGTGGGCGGAATCGGAATCATGAACATCATGCTGGTCTCGGTGACCGAAAGGACCCGCGAGATCGGGCTCCGCATGGCGATGGGCGCGCGCGGTTCCGACGTGCTGAAACAGTTCCTGGTCGAAAGCGTCGTCGTGAGCACTCTCGGCGGGCTCATCGGTGTGGTCGTCGGCTACGGGAGCGCCCTCCTTGTCGGACGGATCGCCGGATGGAACATCGCCATCTCGCCTTCGACGACGTTTCTCGCCCTCGGCTTCGCCGGCGCCGTCGGAGTCTTCTTCGGTCTCTATCCCGCCCGCCAGGCCGCAGCTCTCAACCCCATCGAAGCCCTGCGATACGAGTGACCTCCTGGGTGGGGGTCACCTTCGGAGGTGAGTCTCGAAGAAATCCACGACCCGCCGGTTGTAGTCGTAGCGGCTCTCTTCGGTCTCGATGGTGTGCCGCTCCGTCGGATAGACCATCACCTCGAAGGGCTTTTCGAGCTCGATGAGCTTCTGGAGGAGACGCGCCGCGTCTTGAAAGTGCACGTTGTCGTCGATGAGCCCGTGCACGATGAGGAGTCGATCCTGGAGCCCGGCGGCGTGGTAGATGGGGCTCGAGAAGCGGTAGGCCTCGGGATCCTGGTGCGGCCGGTTGAGGATGCGGCTCGTCCACTTGTCCTCGTAGTGGGCCCAGTCGGTCACCGCGGCATTCGCGACACCCGCGGCGAAGACGCCGGGGTGCCGGAACTGGCTCATGAGCGTGAGGAAGCCCCCGTAAGAGACGCCGTAGATTCCGATGCGCGAGCGGTCGATCCCGTGCTCCCGCGCGAGGTACTCCGCTCCGGCAACCGCGCTCTCGACGTCTTTGTCCCCCATGCTGCGGTAGATGTCCGTCCGGTAGCCGCGGCCGAAGCCCGCGCTTCCTCGATAGTCGAGGTCGAGAACGGTGTACCCTGTCTGAACCAGGTACTGCAGAAGACCGAGGTGGAGACCGTAACCGTAGACCGAATAGCCTCGATGGCTGAACTGCCGATACCCGCCGCCGTGGATGTGCAGGACCGCGGGGCGCCCTTGAGCCGGTTGACGCGGCTGGTAGAGCCCGGCCCAGACCGGCTTTCCATCGGGGTGAGGGAAAGAGACGACCTCGGGCTCGACCCAGTCGTGCCGGAAGAAGTTGTCGGTGCCGCTCACCGTCACGCGAGTCTCCACTGAAGAAATCGACGCGTCCCGGAGAAAAAGATCGGGCAGCTGGAACGACTCGCTGTGGACGACGGCGAGCCTCTCGCCGTCGGGCGACGGAATTCCGTCGTGGCGCCCGGGCTTCGACGTCAGCCTCGTGAGCTCTCCCCCGGCCGCGGGCATGAAGTAAAGATGGTCGTCACAGGGGTGCTCTCGGCTCGCGGTGATGAGCCAGCGGGAACGGTCGCGGCTGAGCTTCGCGTCGCGCACTTCCCACTCACCTTCGGTCAGAGCGCGGGGCTCGCGCCCCGGCTCGACCAGGTACAGGTGAGACCATCCGCTGCGCTCGGAGGCGAACACGAAACGGCCTCCCGGGATCCACTCGAGAAGCGCGGGCTCGAGGGAGCCGGCGACGGGCGGCGGCCCTCCGAGCCAGGCGTCGTCGCGATCGTGGACGAGAACGGTGGTGCTCCCGGTCTCGACGTCCAGTTCCGAGATCCATCGGTCCTTGTGTCCGGTAGAGACGATCTGCACCAGGGCTCGGTCGCCCTCGAGACTCCAGTAGGGACCGTAGACGATGGCCGGGTCGGCGGTGAGAAGAGAGACATCGATCCAGTTGATAGCCGCTTCCTTGGGGTCGCTCTTCGGATCGAAGGGCAGGATGCCCAGGCGAGATTCATCCTCGAGGTCGCCGACTTTCGGCCGCGCCTCGCGAACCTCGGCGTCGCCCGTTTGGGTGACGTAGTCCACATACTGCGTCTCGCGCCGATCCGGAGGGGTTTTGCGCGAGCGAAACGTCACGAAGCGGCCGTCGGGTGAAAGGCGGACGTCTTCAAGAGTGACGCCAGCCTCGACCTCGATCACCTGCGCCACGGAGGGCTCGATGCGTCGCCGGTAGGCGCGAGCTGTCGCCTCTCGATCTTTCGCCTCGCGGATTCGGGTGAAGAGCGCGGCTTCCTCTTTTTCTCGCCAGCCGTCGGAATCCGTCCGCTCGCTGCCGGTCTTCACGGATTTGCGCGTCATCTGCCGGAGCCTGCCCGCGGCAACGTCGTAGCGGTAGAGCTCTTCCTCGAGCAGAAAGTCACAGGCGGTGCCGTCCGGAACAAGACGCGCATCGAGAACGGGCAACGACAGCGAGAGCACCTGTGCGGTGTGTCCCGTCCGGGCCTCGTAGAGGTACAGGCTTTCCGCCCGCGCCCAGCAGGCTCGGCTTCCGTCTCGGGACCAGCTCGGCGACTCCGCAGGAATCGCGTGAATTTCTCCTTCGGAAACGCGCTCGGCGGAGGCGCCGGAGCGATCCACTCGATACCAGGGGTCGGTCGCGGGAACATTGGATGCGGACGGAGACGGATGCCAGAGAAAGTAGACCGCCTTGCCGTCCGGGCTCCATCGAACGTCGCGGACGGAAACGCCGAGCCAGCGGTCGTCCCCCGAGGCGTCCCTCAGTGTCAGCGGTTCTGGAGAGGCGGAACGGCCGCCGGAAGTCGACTGATACAGGGGCGTCGGCTCATCGGCCCAGGCGTAGTCCGCACTGAATGCGAGAGCGAGCGCCATCAGGCCAGAACGTATCCGCCTCATCGATCACTTCCATCCATAGATGTCGAGCGTGGTCTCGCCCTTCCGGAGGCGCTCCACCACCTCGGCTTCGTGTTTCTCCCGCTCGCGAGCTTTCTCCATGACCTCGGACACTCTCGCTCTGGAAATCACAACGACGCCGTCAGCATCGCCCACGACGAGGTCTCCCGGACCAATTGTCACTTCGCCGAAGGTAACCGGAGCCTGTAGGAAACCGGCGGAGGAGGCGTCTTTTCTCGTCCCCCGAATCGAAAGGCCGCGCGCGAAGACCGGAAACTGAAGCCGCGCGATCGCTTCCGAGTCCCGAACGCAGCCGTCGATGACCAGACCCGCGATCCCCCGCGCGAGAGCGGCCACGGTCATGATGTCGCCCCAGTATCCGGCATCGTAATCTTTCGACGTCACGACGACGAGGACCTCGCCCGCGGCGGCGGCGAGGGCGCGGTGGATCCAGAGGTTGTTTCCGGGTGGAGTCGCGACGGTGAACGCCGTGCCGGCGAGCCGCATCGTCGACAAGATGGGCTTGATGGCAGACGGAAGAGCCCCCCTTTGGCCCGAGGCCTCGTGAAGGGTCGCGGTTCCGAGTCTCCTGGCTTCCTGCAGCAGCTCGCGATCCACCTCAGGAGCTCCGGCTCTGGAGGGTGAAGTATTTGAACTTGCGGCGCGCTTCGTCGAGCCGCATGCCGCCTTCGACTGCTTGGCGGATGCGGCTCTCTGCCTCGTCGATCGCTTTCGCTTCGGCGAGGACCTCGCCCTCCTTCTCCTTTGGCACGACGACGACTCCATCGGCATCGCCAAGGAGGAGATCTCCCGGGCTCACCCGGGCGCCTCCGATCGAGACCGTCACGTTCAGCGCGTCGAGCTGCACCCGGTCCTTCCCGGTGCGCATGGACCAGCCGCGGCTGAAGAGGGGGTATCGAAGCTCGAGACTTCTCCCGACGTCGCGGCACATGCCGTCGATGACGGTGCCGCCGATGCCGCGTTTCGCCGCCACGAACGTGAGGATGTCGCCCCAAACGGTCATATCCGCGCGCCCGGCGTTGTCGATGACGATGACATCTCCCGGCGGGACGTCGTCGATGTAGTCACCGACGGTGCCGCCTTCGACTGCCACGGGCACCATACGCATCGTGAAAGCGCGACCCCTGAGGCGAAACCCGTGGTCGAGAGGTTTGATGCCGAGGCACTGCCCGGCGATGCCGAGCCGGTCCAGGGCGTCGCTCACGGTGGTGGTCGAAAGCTCATTGAGACTCTCCATCGCGTCCGCCTCCCAGCATGGTTTCGTACTCGCCGCCCATGACCCGGCTCACGGGCGCTCCCGACTCGACGGCCTCGGCCATCGCGCGCTCCCGCGCCGCGATCTCTTCGCCCGCGAGGAGCACCTCTTCGATTCGCGCCTTCGCGACGAACACCACCCCGCTCCCGTCGGCGATGACGAAGTCTCCAGGATGGACCGTGACCCCGCCGACGTCGACGGGGAGGTTCCAGCCTTCCTCGACGATGCGCCCCCTTGCCGTCGTGGGAACCGCCCGGCGCGCGAAAACTGGGTAGCCGATCTCGCGGCTCTCATCGACGTCCCGCACCGACCCCTCGACGAGAGTACCGGCGATGTCCCTCAGCTTGGCGGCGCGGGAAAGGATTCCTCCCCATCCGGCGCAGTCTTCCCGAGAGCGGTGCTCGATGACGAGGACGTCCCCCGGTCCCGAGGCCTCGATGGCCGCGGTCGCGAGGTGTTCCTTCGACTTTCGACCAAGGGCAGAGACGAGCTTCACCGTAACCACCCGGCCCGCGATCATGTGCGGCCCGGTCAAGGGCCGGATTCCCGAGACGGCGCCCGAGAGTCCGAGCCGATCAAGAGCGTCGGAGACGGCGCAAGTGTCGAGCCGCGCCAGACGTTCGATTGGCGTCATATGACTACTCGTCTCGACACAGAGAACGAGTATATAGCACGTGTTCTACGTGCCTATGCGGGAGGGCATTTCCCTGAGTGGTGGTTGGCTCGCGTTTCCGCGGAAACGTTTCCTCGAGTAGTTCTTGAAATTCGCGACCACGTGTGCGCATATCAGCGCTCGTCTAGTTACGCGGCGCGAGAGAAGGAAGTATGAGTCGGAAGAAGAAGACCGTCGTTGACGCCGACATGCTGCCCGAATACGACTTCAGTGGAGCCGTGCGCGGCAAATACTGCGAACGATACAGGCAGGGCTCGAATGTTGTCCTACTTGATCCGGATGTCTCCGATGCATTTCCAAACGCCGCCGCGGTCAACGAAGCTCTTCGATTGCTCGTTTCATTGGCCCGGAAGAAAGTTCGCGCGGTAAGACGTAAGCCACGCAGCAAGGAACGGTCTAACAACGCGTTACAGCGGACGGGCGCGGATGGAAAGCGTGGCCGCCGCCGCTGAAGCCGAGTGTCGGGCCGACTCTGGACGCGTGGTTTTCCTCGAGTAGTTCTTGAAGTTCACGATCAAGTTGGCTGTTTGATACCCGACTCTGCCACGAATAGAATCGCTCCCCAGGCGCCATGGTCGGCCAGAGCCTCGCCCACTGCAAGATCCTGGAGAAGCTCGGCTCGGGGGGTATGGGTGACGTTTATCTGGCGGAGGACACGAAGCTCGGCCGCAAGGTCGCGCTGA
>CAZKNR010000565.1:0-2321 GCA_964553925.1 uncultured Acidobacteriota bacterium | reverse complement strand
TCGCCGTCCTGCCGTTTCTCGCAGGGGGGCTCACCGGGCTCGACTGGGGGAAGGCCTGGGCGCGGTGGGCGAGCCTTCTTTCGCTCCTCCTTTCCTGCGGTATCAACGTGACGGGAGCGATGTTCAGCGACGTCATCATGTCGACCTATGCCTTCGGCCCGGACCTGCGGTACCCCATAGGCTACGCCCTCCGGCTCCTCGCCGAACGAGGCCCGCGCGCACCGCTTCTCGACGCTTACGGAGTCGATCCGCGCGCGCAAGCGGCGATCGTAGTCGGCCTGGCGCTCGCGACGATCGTCGTCGTCGTCGTCCGGGTGAAACAATACAAGGGGGGATAATTCGCACTTGCAAACCGGCGCTGGACGAGTATGATTGCCCTCCGGGGGGAGTGGGTGAGAACGGGTTCCCGGCGCTTTTGGGGAAAGTGCCCACGGCAGCCGCTCACCGAAATCGAAATCATCCCTCGGAACAGGAGTTTCGACCCATGTCTCGATATTGGCTCGGAGGCTCGGCAGGCTCTTGGACCGTTCGCCTGGCGGTCGTGCTTTTCGCCATGGCGCTCGTCGTCGGCCTCACCGCCGCTCACCAGAGATCCCTTGGAGGCGCTTCGGGCCGGGGCACGTTCGCCGGTACGGGCCTGGAGAGCGTTACCCGCGGAAAGGACCAGGCGCTCGAAATTCGCCTCGACGACCTCATGACCGAGATCGGGAGCGCGGGCTTCTCGTCACTCGATCGGGAGGCTCTCCTCGACATGGCGCAGCGCGCGCTGAAAACAGAAGAGCCCGTCGAGCACATGCGAGTCGGGGACGTTCTGAAGGGAATACCAAGCGTTCGTATTCTCACCGAGGGACGGTCGGTCGTCCTCGGCCCGAGGGCGATCCGCCTCCTTGCGCGTCTCGCGGTCGACGGCCAAACCGGCCAGATCGACGAGCTCACCGTGGACGAGCTTCTCGACGCGCTGCCCCCTATCGCGCTCGACGAAGACGGAGCGCCGCTCCGCCTCGACCGCCGATCCGAGAGGATCGCCGACGCTATCTTCGGAAGCGTGCGGAAGGTCGATGCCGCGCGCGCCCCCGGATTCAGCGAGAGTCTGGATCTCGAGCAGAGGTACGAGAGGGTCGTAGGGCTCGTAGAGGATCTTCGACGGGACGGCTTCACCGGGGCCGGGGACGGGGACCAAAACGCGATATATGACGAAGCCTACAACCGGCTCCTGACGTCGAACGAGGAGGACGCGATCGCGCTCCTCGACGGTCACCTGCGCTTCGAGGCGGAGATTGACAACGTCGACATGCGCTCTCTGAGCCATGGGGAGCGAATCCAGTTTCGCTGGGAGGCGCGCCGGTTGGCCTTCGGGGAAGAGACTGCGAAGATGATCTTCGGCCGCCAGGAGGCGATGGAGCGCTACCAGGTCGACAAGCTCGCCCTCGAAGCGGACGACTACTCCGAGCCTGCCGATAAGGCGAAACGGCTCGCCCGGCGCCGCCAGGATCTCAAGGTGGAGCTCGCGGCCATGGGCTCTTACGTCGGGTTCCCGAGCGCGGCCGACCGGGCGGACGCGACCGCCGCGGGCCCCGATGCCGCGACTCCCGCGACGCCGGAGGCCGCTGCACCCGCGGAGCCGGAAGCCGCTGCTCCGGACGAAGCCAAAGCAGAGTCCCGCCGAAGGAGGACGCGATGAGAGTGACACGTCAACTTCCTTCGAAGCGCCTCGCGCTCGCGCTGGTACTGGTCTTAGGGCTTTCGGCCCAGGCCTCGGCACAGACCACATGCGACACCGACCCGCAGCGCGTCTTTTTCCAGCCGACGGTCAACCCCACCCAGCTCAACAAGCTCCTCGCCCGGCTGGGTGACAAACAAGTCGATATCGGCAGAGTGCCGGTGACCCTCCCCGGCCTCTGCACGGATCACCAGATGAGTCTCCGCACGGGCTCCGTAACACTGCCCTTCGGTAACTCCCCCTTCATCGTGACGCCCAGTCAGGGCAGCATTCGCGTGGACCTGATGCTGAACGGCCCGTTCGTCTTCGGCCTCGACGGCAGCACTTACAGAGGTGTCAACTGCAGCTCGGACTGCGTCATCGAACTTCCCTACATCGGCGAGATCTTCAACGGCTGCGACATCGAGGAATTCATCGTGGGGCCGGTGCTCCGCAGCATCAACGCCTCGGCCGGTTTCGACGACCTGAACATCTCCCAGAGGGCGGACACCTGCGTTCTCGGCGACTGCAAAGCGGTCCACCCGCTCGAGTCGACGAACGCCAACATCATCAACTTCGACGTGGACCTCACCGGCTTCGGTTCCTGCGGCGTGTTCCTCGA
>CAZKNR010000564.1:0-52417 GCA_964553925.1 uncultured Acidobacteriota bacterium | reverse complement strand
CGAAAGTTGGCTGTACTAGAAGTCGCCCAGCCAACCCGCAAGGGAGGCAGGCGCCGACGGTATGGTTGATGATTGGGGTGAAGTCGTAACAAGGTAGCTGTAGGAGAACCTGTGGCTGGATCACCTCCTTTCTAAGGAGATTTGGGAAGTCTCTTCGGAGACACGCCCACATCGACTAGGTCGGTCGCTTCTTGGATCAACCTCGCCGTAGTCAAGCCCGTCAGGGCGAGACAAAGGCGGGGGTCGCTCTATCTAGTTTTGAGAGAATAGCGCTCTCTCATCCGGGTTGCGCGTTCCCTGAGCAAGTGGGCCTATAGCTCAGTTGGTTAGAGCGCACGCCTGATAAGCGTGAGGTCGGTAGTTCAAATCTACCTAGGCCCACCAGCTTATCAGGAGTGCGCTTGGGGTTCGGGGAATTAGCTCAGCTGGGAGAGCGCCTGCCTTGCACGCAGGAGGTCACCGGTTCGATCCCGGTATTCTCCACCAACTGCGAGGGCGAAGCCGGGCCGTCCCGCGAGGGACGTCTCGGCCTTGTACTCGCCGTCGGCGAGGCTCTTTGACAACTGAATATCTGGCACAAATTGGGTGCACTGCGCAAGTGCGGCGATCCATGAACTTTGCTCTTCGCAAATTTTATGGTCAAGCTACTAAGGGCGTGTGGTGGATGCCTTGGCGCAGAGAGGCGATGAAGGACGTGGCAGGCTGCGATAAGCCTCGAGGAGCCGCGAGCAGGCTTTGATCCGGGGATGTCCGAATGGGGAAACCCGATGGGAGTAATGTCCCATCATCCGTCATTGAATTCATAGGTGACGGAAGCAAACTCGGGGAAGTGAACCATCTCAGTACCCGAAGGAAAAGAAAGCAACCGCGATTCCCCAAGTAGCGGCGAGCGAACGGGGACGAGCCCAAACCGTCGTGATGTCAAGCCCGTAGGCGTTGTCACGGCGGGGTTGTGGGGCTCAGCATGGCTCGGTTACGGACGAGCCGGGAAGTTACCAATCGTGGCGTTAGTCGAATGTGGCTGGAAAGCCCGGCGATACAGAGTGAAAGCCTCGTAGACGAAAACGCGCATGACTTCCAAGTTGAGTTCCCGAGTACCACGGGACACGAGAAACCCTGTGGGAATCTGGGGGGACCATCCTCCAAGGCTAAACACTACTCTGCGACCGATAGTGAACTAGTACCGTGAGGGAAAGGTGAAAAGCACCTCTGTTAGAGGAGTGAAATAGTACCTGAAACCGCATGCCTACAAGCAGTGGAAGGGCGTTTGCGATCGGCTTCGGCCGGTCGTGTTGCCTGACCGCGTGCCTTTTGCATAATGAGCCGGCTAGTTATTGTCAGTGGCGAGGTTAAGCTTCAAAGCGAGCCGTAGCGAAAGCAAGTCCGAACAGGGCGTTCAGTCGCTGATAATAGACGCGAAGCGGGATGATCTACCCTTGGCCAGGGTGAAACACGGGTAACACCGTGTGGAGGCCCGAACTAGTGTTGGTTGAAAACAACTTGGATGAGCTGAGGGTAGGGGTGAAAGGCTAATCAAATTCCGTGATAGCCCGTTCTCCTCGAAATAGCTTTAGGGCTAGCCTCGGAAGATCGGTCATGGCTGTAGAGTACTCGATGGACTAGGGGCCCTACCAGGTTACTGAATCCAACGAAACTCCGAAGGCTGTGAACCGTATTCCGGGAGTCAGACTACGGGGGCTAAGCTCCGTGGTCGAAAGGGAAACAGCCCAGACCGCCAGCTAAGGTCCCAAAATACATGCTAAGTGGGAAAGGATCTGGAGACGCTCTGACAGCCAGGAGGTTGGCTTAGAAGCAGCCATCCTTTAAAGAAAGCGTAATAGCTCACTGGTCAAGCGGCTCTGGGCCGATAATTTAACGGGGCTCAAGCATGTTACCGAAGCTGCGGACTTCAGCGGATCTTCGGATCCGCGAGAGTGGTAGAGGAGCGTTCCATACCGGTTGAAGCTGGACCGACAAGGACCAGTCGACGGTATGGAAGTGACCCTGCCGGCATAAGTAGCGATAATCCAGGTGAGAACCCTGGACGCCGAAAGCCTAAGGTTTCCTGAGGAAGGTCAGTCCGCTCAGGGTTAGTCGGTGCCTAAGGCGAGGCCGAAAGGCGTAGCCGATGGACAGCAGGTCAACATTCCTGCACCACCTTCGAGGCGTTTGAGCAATGGGGCGACGCAGACGGGTAGGTTTACGCACGGTTGGAAGTGTGCGGCCGTGGCGGTAGGTGGAGGCTCAGGTAAATCCGGGCCTCATATACACCGAGAGCCGCGGGGAAGTGCGTCTTCGGACAAACCAACTAACTGAACCCACGCTGCCGAGAAAAACCTCTAGCGAGCCAAAAGGGTGACCGTACCGCAATCCGACACAGGTAGGCGAGGAGAGAATCCACAGGCGCAAGTGAGAACCCTCGTTTAGGAACTCGGCAAATTAACCCCGTAACTTCGGGAGAAGGGGTGCCTTTGTAGGGTGAAGGACTTCGCGTCCTGAGCCTGAAGAGGTCGCAGAGAAATGGCCCAGGCGACTGTTTACTAAAAACACAGGACTCTGCAAAGTCGAAAACGACGTATAGGGTCTGACGCCTGCCCGGTGCCGGAAGGTTAAGAGGAGGGGTCAGCGAGGATTCGTCTTTGCGAAGCTCTGAATCGAAGCCCCGGTAAACGGCGGCCGTAACTATGAATGCCGTTGTAGTTACGCAAATAAATCTGGCTGTATGCTGGAACATCCGAGTATCTTCCGCTACTCCCCAACTTGTATGGGTTGACGCCTGTATGGGTTGATGAGTGACAACGCGTGAAGTGCGGACAATCAGCAGGAAACCCGCAAGGGGATCCTCAGAGACTGAACGCCAGACTCGCTCTCGAGAAATCCATCGAGACGCGAGATGATACAGTCCGACCTCCATGGCGACATGGAGAGCACGGCAGAAATGCCCGTGCCACGTGAAACAGATAAAGCGATACCTGAAGTTTCACGGAGCAACAACGAATGAACGGTCCTAAGGTAGCGAAATTCCTTGTCGGGTAAGTTCCGACCTGCACGAATGGCGTAACGATCTGGGCGCTGTCTCGACGAGGGGCACTGCGAATTTGTAGTACCGGTGAAGATGCCGGTTACCCGCGACTAGACGGAAAGACCCCGTGCACCTTTACTATACCCTAGCAGTGAATTTTGGTTCGTTGTGCGCAGGATAGGTGGGAGGCTTTGAACCTAGGGCTTTGGTCTTGGGGGAGCCAACGGTGAGATACCACCCTCATCGCACTGAAGTTCTAACCTAGACCCGTTACCCGGGTCGGGGACACTGTTAGGCGGGTAGTTTGACTGGGGCGGTCGCCTCCTAAAGAGTAACGGAGGCGCTCGAAGGTGCGCTCAGGCTGATTGGAAACCAGCCGTAGAGTGTAAAGGCACAAGCGCGCTTGACTGCGAGACAAACAAGTCGAGCAGGTGGGAAACCAGGACTTAGTGATCCGGCGGTCCCGTATGGAAGGGCCGTCGCTCAACGGATAAAAGGTACGCCGGGGATAACAGGCTTATCTGGCCCAAGAGTTCATATCGACGGCCAGGTTTGGCACCTCGATGTCGGCTCATCGCATCCTGGAGCTGTAGCAGGTTCCAAGGGTTGGGCTGTTCGCCCATTAAAGCGGTACGTGAGCTGGGTTTAGAACGTCGTGAGACAGTTCGGTCCCTATCTGTCGTGGGCGGAGGAGATTTGAGGGGAGCTGACCTTAGTACGAGAGGACCGGGTTGGACGAACCTCTGATTTACGAGTTGTTCCGCCAGGAGCATCGCTCGGTAGTCACGTTCGGAAGGGATAAGCGCTGAAAGCATATAAGCGCGAAGCCCACCCCAAGATGAGATCTCCCGGACCGTAAGGTCCCTAAAGGCCCCTGGTAGACTACCAGGTTGATAGGCTCGATGTGTAAGGTGAGTAATCACCTCAGCTTACGAGTACTAATCGGCCGTGAGGCTTGACCATAAAATTTACAGAGAGCAAAGCTCTCGACCGTCGCACTGCGCGGTGTACCCAAGTGCTGGATATTCAACAGAGATTCCCGGTGGCATTAGCGGAGGGGCCACACCCGTTCCCATTCCGAACACGGAAGTTAAGCCCTCCAGTGCCGATGGTACTGCAAGGGAGACCTTGTGGGAGAGTAGGGCGTCGCCGGGAGTATTTCAAAGCCCGATCGGATCATTCCGGTCGGGCTTTTGCTTTGCCCGGTCGAAGTGCAAGTCCGGTCGACGAGCCTGGGTCTAACGCGCTGAGACTACGTGCTTTGCAGCAGAACCTCGGGTTCGCCCGAATCCTTCGCCGAGGGGAAATGCCAACGGGCTAGGGGCTGATTCTCTGGGAGAAACTGGAGCTGGTCTTTCATCGAGGTAGCGGCCGCGCGGCTGGACCGCAATCTCACTCCCATCGCCTCGTCATCCCAAGGTTGAGAATTCGTTGCAAGAGCGACTCATACGAAATCCCGGCCTTGTCTGCCGACTCGGCGAAATCCTCGCCGTACGCGAGCTGAGGGTTGGGATTCGCCTCGAGGAAATGCGCCTTCCCGTCGGTTCCCATTCGGAAGTCGATGCGGGCATAGCCACTGAGTCCGAGGATGCGGTAGACCTTACGCGCAAGACCCTGCACCTTCTTCGCCTGTGCCTCCCCGAGGGAAGCCTCCTCCGTGCGCACGCCCACTTGATTCTGGTAGCGATCGCTCCACTTCACTTTGTCCGTCGCGATGAGCCTCGTGCCTCTGGGTCTCTTCCCAAAATGGAGCTCCCAAACCGGGAACGTCGTGAGTCTCTGGTTTCCAAGCACGCCAACGTAGAGCTCCCGCCCTTCGATAAATTCCTCGCAAATGGCGTCGCTCCCGATGCTGTCGTGCACGAAGCGAACGCGCTCCTCGAGCTTCCCCGGCGTCGAGACCACGGAGGCCTGAGAGATCCCGACCGAGCCGTCGAGAGTCAAAGACTTCACGATCAGCGGAAACGAAAGCTCTTCCGTAGCCGCAACCGGCTCGCCGCGCCGGAACACCGCAAAATCCGGGAGCGGCACGCGGTGATATACGAGAACCTTCTTCGACAGAGCCTTGTCGCGGGAAAGCAGGAGTCCCCGCGGGTTGCACCCGGTGTACGGGATGAGAAGAAGCTCGAGATAAGAGACCCAGTTCTGATCGTTCACCGCGATGTCGTGAAAGTCCTCGAGCAGGTTGAAGAGCACGTCCGGGTGGAACCGCTTCAACGCTCGATCGAGGACTGTCAGGTCGCTCCTCAATCCAACGACTGCGACCACGTGCCCTATGGCCCCGAGCGTCTCGATAACATCGAACTCCATCTTCCACTCGACCTGGGCGACGTCGACCCCCCGGACGTCCTTCGGCGGCACGAGCTCCTCGTGCACCAGGACCAGCACCCGGAGCCGCTTTCGTCTCATAACGCGACGCGGTAGTTTCCGCTCTGCAGGTACTGCATCACCCGGACGGTCAGTGCGGTTACGACGTCCCGAAGCGCCTTCTCGGGAGCGGTCCGAACCCGAAGCCCTCGCTCGCGGCTTCGTTCGATCCAATCCTTGAGCACCTGGTCCACGGCGTAGCCCGGAATGCCCGTCCACCGCCCAATCTGGCGCCGCAGGAAGCCGCGGTGCCTCTCGAGGAACCTGGAGGCGGCGACGTCTCCCTTGAGCCCGAAGAGGAGGGAGAGGTCCTCGTCGTAGTTCTGGGAGAAGTCCACGCGATAGCGCTCTCGCTTGATCCGGTAGTGCGTCCCGAGACTGCGCCTCAGCGCCGGCAGTGGGTAAGGCCGCCGCCGATTTCGCACTGGAGGAATCCCTCCGCCGATCTCGCGCATCAATTCATCGATGTAGAGCAGTTTTTCGAGCGCCGGCCAATCCGCGTAGCGCTCCCGCCACCGGGACCCCGGATCGAGCCACACGGCGAACGTCTCGGCGAAGTCCTCGTCGGGGTGCGATTGCGCGTAGCCGAATTCCAGGTGACGCACAAACCGGCGGCTGAACGGCCTCGGCGCGTAGGAGCGCGGATAGGGGTCGCTCGGGCTGCCGAAAAGCCGCTGTCGCTCCTTCCGCCGCCGCAGCCGAAAGGCGTTGTCGATCGCGTGGCCCGTTTCGTGCCGCATCAGACGGAGACAGCTTCTGAGCGTGCCGCCCTCAACCTCGAGCATCTGGCTTCGCTCGAGCCTCCGGAGCCTCGGATGAGCGAGGTAAAACGGAATCGCGAAGCCGGGGACGCCATCGGGCGAGAACCACTCGTCGGAGAGCCAGACGTGAGGACGAAAGCGAAGCCCCCGGCGTTGGAGCTCCCGATGGAGCTCCTTCACCGCGCTCGTGACGAGCCGGTCGGTCGAGTGCAGCTCCAGGTCCCGGAAGCGCAGAGAGAGAAGCTCCTCGTCGGAGCGGCGATGCCAGCCCTTCATGAGTGAGTCGGCCATTGTACCCAAAATCCTTCCCCGCTAAGATGGGCTGCGAGCATTGGAAATGGACGCGCGAGACTATCTGGCCCGCATCGACGCGCAATCCCCGAAGGGCCCGACGTCAGAAAGCCTTCGGGACCTGCACAGAGCGCACCTCCGCGCGGTTCCCTTCGAGAACCTGGACATCTACCGCGGGGTCCCGATCGTTCTCGATCGGGACCGAATCCTGAAGAAAGTCGTCGACGACCGGCGCGGCGGCTTCTGCTACGAGCTCAACACCGCCTTTCACTGGCTCTTGATGGAGCTCGGATACCGGGTCAGCCTTCTCAGCGCCGAGGTCGCGCGCGCTGAAGGCGGATTCGGCATCCCCTTCGACCATATGACGCTCCTGGCCAAAATCGACGGCGACGATTGGCTCGCGGACGTGGGATTCGGGGACTCCTTCCTTGACCCTCTGCGTCTGGTCGAAGGCGACGTGCACGACGAGCCCGAGTACCGCTACCGCCTCACTCGGCACGAGCCGTACTGGCACGTGGAGCGCGCCTCTCACGACAGCGACGACTACGCTGTGCAGTATCGATTCACCACGGCTCCCCGCCTTCTCGCGGATTACCGCGGAGGCTGCGACTACCACCAGAAGTCGCCCGAGTCCACCTTCACCCAGAACGTCCTGGCGACCCGCGTTCTCGAGGATGGGAGAGTCACCGTCACAAGTGACCGTGTCATCCTTCGTCAGGGAAATCATCGAAGCGAGACTCCCCTCGCTGGCGAAGAGGCCTTTTACTCCGCGCTCGCGCGGCACTTTGGAATCCATCTGGAGACCCCCTGAAGACAATGAAAACTACCAAGCTCGGGTCCACCGGCCTCGAAGTTTCCCGGCTCTGCCTCGGCTGCATGACCTACGGGGACCCTGGCTGGCGCCCCTGGATCCTCCCCGAGAAAGACGCCCGGAGTCATTTCGCGAGGGCGATCGAGCTCGGCTTCAATTTCTTCGACACCGCCGACATGTACTCGAACGGCGTGAGCGAGGAAGTGACGGGGAAGATCCTCATGGAGCTATCAAAACGCGAGGACTACGTTCTCGCGACCAAGTGCTTCTTCCCCCTCGCCGACCGTCCGAACCGAAAAGGCCTCTCCCGGAAGCACATCCTCGCGGCCTGCGACGCCTCCCTGAAGCGGCTAGGGCACGACTACATCGATCTCTTCCAGATTCACCGTCTCGACCATACGACTCCGATGGAAGAGATTTTGGACGCGCTCGACTCTCTGGTGCGTGCGGGGAAGGTCCGGTATCTCGGCGCCAGCAGCATGGCCGCGTGGGAATTCGCGACCCTTTTGTTCCTCGCCGATGCGAACGGCCTTCACCGCTTCGTCTCCATGCAGAACCACTACAACCTGGTTTATCGCGAGGAAGAGCGTGAGATGATCCCTCTCTGTCTCTCCGAAGGCGTCGGGCTCATTCCGTGGAGTCCCCTCGCCCGAGGCTTCCTCGCGGGCACCCGGAAGCGGGAAGGCAAGGGACCGACCGCGCGAGCGGAAAGCGACCCCTTTGCGGACGACATGTACTTCAAGGACGAGGACTGGGATGTAGTCGATGCTCTGGTCGCGGTCGCGAAGGAAATCGGAAAGAAACCCGCGCAGGTCGCACTCGCATGGCTGCTATCCGTTCCCGGCGTCGATGCGCCGATCGTGGGGACTACGAAGCTCGAGCAGCTCGAAGAGCTTGTCGAAGCGGTTGATCTGAAACTTGGCGATGAGCACATACAAAAACTCGAAAAGCCGTACCGCCCCCACCCGGTCCTCGGGCACAAGCAAAGGACCCCTCGCGAGCTTGGCCGGAAGTAGAATGGGGGGGCCGGACTGCCGGCCAGAGCTCAGGAGGGTGCGGAACATGCCTATCGAGTTCGAGGTCGCTCTCGAGAACCAACCCGGTTCGCTCGCGCGGCTCACAACCGTCCTTGGAGACGCCGACGTAAACATCGAGGCTATCCAGGGCCGAAGCGGGACGTCGGGGAGCGTCGTGCATTTCATCACCGACAATCCCGACCACGCTGCGCACGTCCTCGACGAAGCGCACTTGTCCTTCACCCGAAGGGATGTACTGATCGTCAACGTGCTGGACCAGCCCGGAATGCTGCGCGACGTCGCCTTCGTCATGTCGGAAGCGGGGATTAACATCGAGTCGGTCTACGTCACTACCAAGGGCCACGTGGTGCTCGTGGTCGACGACCTCCCGGGCGCCCTTCAGGTCGCCTTCGGAATGGCGGTGATGGAAGTGTCGTGAGGGAGCTTCCTGATTACCTCGAGCCCTCGCTCGACCTCCTTCTCGTCGGGATTAACCCCGGCGTTCGGTCCGCGCGGAAGGGGCATCACTTTGCGGGGGCCGGCAACAAGTTCTGGAAGCTCCTCTTTGAATCGGGGCTCGTTCTTCGGCGAATGAACTACGAGGAGGACTTCCGCCTTCTCGAGCACGGCATCGGCATCACGAACATCGTGGCCCGGCCTTCCCCCTCGAGCAGCGATCTCGGCCGCAAGGATTTCGAAAGAGGCCGCCGCACCCTCCTCGCGAAGATCGAAACGTATCGGCCCCGGACAGCCGCCTGCGTGGGAGTCACCGTCTTTCGCGAGCTCTGGCCCGCGATCGCGACGGGACCGGCGCCGAAGGAGCTCCCCTGCGGGCCGCGCCCCGAGACGATCGGGAAGACCGCCCTCTTCGTCCTCCCGAACCCGAGCGGCCGCAACGCCCACTTCACCTACGAAGAGATGCTCTCCCATTGGCGCGCGCTCGTCCGGTTCTCGAGGCGACTCGATGCCTGAGCTCCCCGAGGTCGAGATCGCGCGGGAGAACCTGGAGCGCTGGCTCGTCGGTCGCCGCATCTCGCGCGCCCAGGTGACCGACCCCCGGATGCGCGGCGGTCAGTCTCGAAGGAGAGTCGAGGGAACCCTGGTGGGCGCCTCGGTGCGCGGCGTTTCGAGGCGGGGAAAGTTCCTGGTCTTCGATCTCGGGTCGAGGAGAGCGGCGGTCGTTGCCCATCTAGGCATGACCGGGAAGTTCCTGCTTCAGTCGAAAGTCGAGCCGCTTCCCAGGTTCGCGCGCGCTTCGATCGATCTCGGCCGAAAAGATCGCCTCGTCTACTGTGATGCCCGGCGGCTCGGGCAGTTTCGACTGATGGACGAAGTCGAAGAGCGAAGGATTGCATCACTCGGCGTCGAGCCCCTAGGCCCCGAGTTTACGACGCGAAGGCTCCTCGAGCTCACCCGTCCGTCCGCGAAGCCCATCAAGAGTTTCCTCATGGACCAGCGGCGCATCGCCGGGGTCGGGAATATCCAGGCGGCGGAAGCGCTCTTCCTCGCGCGGATCCACCCGGGTCGGGAGGCGCGATCGCTCGACGACAAGGAGGTCGCGCGCCTCGTCCGATCGATCCGGCGAACGCTCGCGAGCGAAATCGCGCGCTCACGCTCGGAGAGCCCCGCTTACCTCCACGAAGGATCCGAGAACGACTTCAGGGTTTACGGAAAGAGCGGCGAGCCTTGTCCCCGATGCCGAAGCCCTATCTTGAGGTTCGTGCAGGGAGGCCGCTCCAGCTACTATTGTCCGCGCTGCCAGCCGAAGAAGGCCAAATCATGAAACGAGAAACGACCCCGGCGACTCGCGCCGTCCATGGAGGCAGCCCGACACCCCGAGTGAACCAGCCCGTGGTGCCTCCCATCCACCTCTCCTCCACGTTCGAGTCGAAGGATATCGACGAGCAGGTCGCTCTCGAGGAGCGAAAGGCCGACACTTTCTATACCCGCTACGGGAACCCGACCCTGAGCCTCGCCGAGAGAGTCGTCGCCGATCTCGAGGGAGCGGAGTCCGCAGTGGTCTTCGGCTCCGGCATGGCCGCCATCACCACCACACTCCTCGCGCATTTGAAGGCGGGAGACCACGCGGTCTTCCAGCGTGAGATCTACGGAGGCGCGCACCGGTTCGCGAACGAGATCCTCCCCGGCTACGGCGTCTCGGTGGGTTGGTTCGAATCGATGGACCCGGACGGCCTCGAGCGAGCCCTTCGTGAGAACACCCGGGTCTTGTACCTCGAGTCGCCCACCAACCCCACGTTGAAGCTCGTCGACATCGAGCGCGTCGCGCGAGTGGCGCGCAATCGAGGAGTCCCAACTTTCATCGATTCCACGTTCGCCTCGCCCTTCAACACCCGGCCT
Source organism: uncultured Acidobacteriota bacterium (assembly GCA_964553925.1). Taxonomy (GTDB): domain Bacteria; phylum Acidobacteriota; class Vicinamibacteria; order Marinacidobacterales; family SMYC01; genus DAISKN01. The sequence continues at coordinate 41,791 of CAZKNR010000564.1, read as the reverse complement.
CACGAGCTCGGGATCGACGGGGTCCTCCATTCCGCGACAAAATATCTCGGAGGGCACTCCGATCTACTTGCGGGGGCTCTTGCCGGAAGTAACAGCCTCGTCTCCCGCGTGAAGTCGCATCTCCGTGTCCTCGGCGGCATCCTCGACCCCCATGCTGCCTATCTCCTCCTCCGGGGCATGAAGACCCTCGAGCTCCGGGTAAAACGGCACAACGAGAACGCTCTCGAGGTCGCCCGCTTTCTCCAGGGCCACGACCTGGTCCGTGCTGTCCACTACCCGATGCTCGAATCGCACCCGCAGTACGAGCTCGCGCGCCGGCAGATGAAAGGCGGTGGCGGTGTCTTGAGCTTCGAGGTCGCCGGCGGGCTCGAGGAAGCGAAGAGGTTCGCGAACGCGCTCGAGCTCGTGCGCGTCGCCCCGAGCCTCGGCTCGGTGGAATCGCTTCTTTCGATCCCCTGCCTCACCTCGCACGCGATGCTCTCGCCGGAGGAGAGGCGCCGGGCGGGGATCGCCGATGGCCTCGTTCGCCTCGCACTCGGAGTCGAGTCGCCCGAAGACCTTGTTGACGATCTGAGCCGCGCCCTGGAAGCCATCTGAGGCGTTTCCGTCTCCGGTTGGCGAAATCTTGACAAACCGTGCTATGTTAGGCCTAGCTTCGGTACCGTTAGTGTTTGCCTTGGGGTCGCGCGCCTGGCTCTCCCCCCTGAACGTCGCCCTTATCTCTTCGGTTCCACGATCGGGTGGATCTCCAATTCTTCGCCGGTCGAGGAGGTTAGTGTTCTATGAAGTATCGCCAGAAAGGCTATCGGGACGACGAGTACGCCGAGGATCGTCGTCGAGAGGCGAAACAAGACGAGAGGCCGCCCGATCTCGGAAACCGGGAGCAGATCCGGTCGCTCCGCCACGCCATCGACCGGGAAACGATCATCGTCACCCGCTGCGCGAAATGCGGGCATCAAGTGCCCGCGAGTCAGCTGGAGGTGGATCCTCAGACCACCTGTTCGAAGTGCGGGACTCCGCTCCACACCTGCCGCCACTGCAAGCACTTCGATCCCAACGCTCGCTTCGAGTGCCGCGAAGGCGTCCCCGCCCGCATCGCCGACAAGTGGGCGGCCAATGACTGCGCCCTCTTCAAACCGGTCCAGGCACTCGACGCCACGGGCCGTAGGGCGAACACCGCCGAAGACGCTCGCAGCGCGTTCCACAACCTCTTCAAGTCCTGAAGGGGTCCCCGAATCGGCCCTCGAGCGCGTTCTCGTCCCCGGAGGCGAGTTCCTCATGGGGCGCACCGGCGTCCGCGACAACGAAGAGCCGGTCCATCGCGTTCAGGTCTCGGAGTTCGAGATGGCGGTGACGCCGGTGACCAACGACGAATATCGGCGGTTTCTCGTCGCGACCGGCGACGAGCCGCCACCGTTGCTCGAACAGCCCGACTTCGAAGCGCTCGATCAGCCCGTGGTGGGAGTCAGCTTCGATCAAGCACTCCGGTATTGCACCTGGCTCTCCCAGCAAACAAGTCTCTCGATCCGTCTTCCGACCGAAGCGGAGCGTGAGAAAGCCGCTCGCGGTGGCATCGAGGGCGCGGTATTCCCCTGGGGCGACGACCCGGCTTCTGGCGGACACCGAACGCTTCGCGGCCCGCTTCCCCGTCCGGACCGAATCCGATCGACGCCTCCGAACGGCTACGGCCTCTTTCACATGGCGGACACCGTTCACGAGTGGTGCCTCGATGCCTACGTCCCCGGCTACTACGCGGTCTCTCCCGCGATCGATCCCTGCGCTTCGGGAAGCGAGCGCCGATCGGCCCGCGGCGGCTCCTGGCGACACGCGCTCGTCGTGACGCCCTGCGCCGCGCGGAGCTGCCTTCCCCCCTCGTTCCACTACGCCGACTTCGGCTTCCGCTGGGTCGTCGCGCCGTGATCTATTCGGGCACGTCGGGCTACAGCTTCAAGGAGTGGGTCGGCGGCTTCTATCCGGAGAAAACCCCCGCGAGTCAGTTCCTTGCTTATTACTCTTCCAAGCTCACGAGCGTCGAGATCAATCACACCTTTCGGAGATTCCCCCGAATGGAAATGATCCAGTCGTGGGCCGACGCAACCCCCGAGAGCTTCAAGCTCTCGTTCAAGATGCACCAGAGCGTGACCCACATGTCGCGCCTCAAGAACGTGAGCTCCTCGGTCCGGGACTTCATGGATACCCTGATGCCCCTCGGTCCGCGCCTCGGGGTCGTGCTGTTCCAATTGCCCCCGTTTTTTCGGCTCGACCAGAAGCGGCTCGACGCCTTCCTTCGCGAGCTCCCGGAAGGCCACTCCTACGCCATGGAGTTCCGCCACGACTCCTGGAACGATCCCGAAGTCGTGGTTCGTCTCCGAGCCTCGGGCGTGGCACTCGCCGCCGCGGACATCGAGATCGGCGAAGCTCCGGAGGTGGCCCTGACCGCGCCCTTCGCCTACGTACGTCTGAGGAAGACTCCTCCGTATAGCGAAGAGGAGATCGCGAGAGCGGGCGAGCTGGTGAGGCGCTTATCGCGAGAAGTCCAGGACATCTACCTGTACGCCAAACATGACGACGAAGGCGTCGCTCCCGAGCACGTGAAGCGCATCCAGGCCGCGGCGACTATTTGACCTTGATCGGATCGAGGAGCTCTTTATTACTCTTCGTCTTCTTCATCTTGTCGAGGAGGAGCGCCATGGCCTCGGTGGGTTTCAGGCCGGCAAGAGCTCGCCTCAGGAGATGCATTTTGGGAAGCTCTTCCTCGTCGAGGAGGAGCTCCTCCTTTCTCGTCCCTGAGCGCGAGATATCGATGGCGGGAAAGATTCGGGACTCGGCGAGCTTCCGATCGAGAACCAGCTCCATGTTGCCGGTGCCTTTGAACTCGTTGAAAATCACCTCGTCCATCTGACTTCCGGTGTCGACGAGGGCCGTGCCGAGGATGGTGAGGCTCCCGCCGTCCTCGATGTTCCTCGCGGCGCCGAAAAACTGTCTCGGGAACTCGAGAGCGCGCGAGTCGATACCCCCGGACATCGTCTTGCCGCGGCCCTTCTGTTCGCGGTTCGCCGCGCGTCCGAGACGGGTGATGGAGTCGAGGAGGATGACCACGTCCTCGCCCATCTCGACCAGCCGCCGGGATCGCTCGAGCACCAGCCTCGCGATGCGGAGGTGGTTCGCGCTCGTTCCATCCGAAGTCGAGGCGATGATCTGGCCTTTCACTGCGCGCCTCATATGGGTCACTTCCTCGGGACGCTCGTCGACCAGCAGAACGAAGAGATGGATCTCCGGATAGAATTGGCAGATGGCGAAGCCAATCTCCTCGAGGAGGATGGTCTTTCCGGTCTTCGGAGCGGCCACGATGAGGCCTCGCTGGCCTCGGCCGATGGGGGTCATCAGATCGATGACGCGGAGAGAGATGGGTCCTTCGGGATCTTGTGATAGACGAAGACGCTTCGACGGGTGCTCGCTCACGAGCTCCTGATAGTGCCGCGGTGGAGGCAGCTCTTCGATCTTGAAGCCGTTGATGCTTTCGATTTCGAGCACTTCCTTGTGGGGAGGTCCTCCGCCGCCGCGCCGGTTGTTCCGCCTCCGGGCGATACCGGTCGGGCCCTGTAGGAATACACCTTCCTTGAGGAAGTACTTCTGTATCAACCGGTTGGGGACGCGCACGTCCTGCGGAGAGGGGAGGAAGTTGTTGCTAGCCTGCCGAAGGTGGCCGTTTCCCTGGGGATCCAGCTCGAGCACACCCTCGGCGGTTTGTGTAGAAGTCGCTACGCTTTCTGGCATGGCATTCATTGTATTCATGGCACTCACAGGTATGTCGGTACAATCACCGCTTTCGCGGCGAACTCCGCAGGTTCTAGCAAGGGATCGTTGCGGCGAATCGAAGTCTTGCATCAGGAAGGCAGTTGATTGCGCCGCAACCAAAATCCTGCCGGAGAGTCGAGAGGAGACCCCAAAGGGCTCTCAACGCGAATCTTAGCAGATTTCTGGCTGTGGCGAAAGGTCGAGATCAAGACCATCAGTATCATCAAGGGACAACAGAATGAAACGAGAACACGAAACCAAGAGCGATGCATCGCCCGAGGGCCTTCGAGCTTATGTGCTCATCCAAACTCTTCCCGGCCGCCTCGAGGGCGTTGCCCGCGCGCTCCGCCGAATGCCCACGGTCCACTCCGTCGACTCCGTCGCCGGTCCCTACGACATCGTGGCGCTCGTCGAGGTGGCGGAGATTCGAGAGTTCTCTCATCTCGTCGCCGGCTCTATCGGAGGCTTGAAGGGCGTCACGCGAACGACGACCTTGATTTGTACTTGAGCCCGGGTTCGCTCTCGGCTCGCTCGGGCCGGAGCCTCTCATCCGAGAGATAGGTCCGGGTCAAAAGCTGTGGTCTCGATGGCCAGATACGCCGCACCCCATGCTCCGCAGCGGAGGCCATCATCTTACTCCATCGCGCCGCGAGTGGGATCTTTGAAACGGGGCCTTCCAGGAGCCCGAGTCTTTCGAGCCTCAGCTCCGTCGTGGTCCGCACGTGGCGAAGGAATTCCGGGAAGCGCCGAAGCACGGGATGCTCCTGCTCGCGCTTGCTCTCGACTACCCGGGCGAGCGCCGAGACTCCGAGGAGAGACCAGAGCGAAAGCCCCAAAAGCCGGCGGCGAAGCCGCGGGCGCGCCGCGAGGGCCTTCACCGTCTCCGCCTCGCCGAAAGCGACATGGCGCTCTTCCTGCTTCGTCGCCCGCCGCAGGATGGCGCGAATCTCTTCGTGCTCGACGGTGTCGATGAGGGCGTAGAGCACTTCGAGCACGTAGCCCTCGCCGAGCGCCATCTCCAGGCAAACATGCTCGGCCCAATCGTCTCCCATCATCCCCGAGGAGAGGAAGCGCACGGCGCGGTGAGCCGGGACGGGGGCTCCGTCGAGATGGCGCAAGATGTCCCGAAAGCGGTCCACGTGCGAGAGCTCCTCCACCGCTTGGCGGGCGAGGAAATTTGCGGCGTCGAGGGTAGGTGCGCGATAGAGCCAGTGACCCACCTGGATTCCCGTCACTTCTCCGTAGAGGAACTGGCTGAAGATCCAGACAAGAAGATCGCGATCGCGGCCGGCGTCGAAGCGGGCTCCGCCGAAGTCGAACGTCATCTCTTCACGACTGAGTAGCATTCCAGAATCGTTACACTTCTCGACACGATGAGCTCGCGGCCCGTGAGGGGGACCAAACAAACGGAACCCCAACGCGTTCGCGGCTAGCCTCGGCTGGTCACCCGTACTCGCCCGCCCTCCGCAGGATCGGGCTCTGTGACTCCCGTCGCCAATCGCTGGAATCAGGAGCCGCGGGCGACGGTTCGTTCCGGAGAGGGGCGACCCGCCTGCCTTTCCGGAGCTCCTAGACCCTCATTGTCTTGAACGGGGCCCCCCGCGTCAAGTACCATCCGGTCCTTGGGAAGGAGGCGTCATGGCTGAGCTCAAGGGTGCCGTCATCGAGTTTCCGGCGAATGGCCGGAAGGTGCCAGGTTATCTGTCGAAGCCGGAGAGCGGATCCGGCCCCGGAGTCCTCGTGATTCAGGAGTGGTGGGGTCTCGTCGAGAACATCAAGAACATCGCCGACCGCTTCGCCGCTTCGGGCTACGTAGCTCTCGCCCCCGACCTCTACCATGGTGAAGCCACCAAGTCCCCCGATGAGGCGGGAAAGCTCATGATGGCTCTCAAGATCGAGGAGACGGAAAAGGACCTTCGGGGCGCCTCGACATATCTCCTCTCCCAGTCGAGCGGGAAAAAGCTCGGGATCGTCGGGTTTTGCATGGGCGGGCAGCTCGCGCTCTTCGCCGCAAGCAAGAACGAGGCGATCGGCGCCTGCGTCGACTTCTACGGACTCCATCCGAACGTCAAGCCCGACTACGCCAACATCAAGGCGCCCGTTCTGGGTCTGTTCGCGGAGAAGGACGCCTACGTTCCCGCCGCAGTCGTGAAAAAGCTCGAGGCCGATCTGAAGCAGGTCGGAGTCGCGACCGACTTCACCATCTACCCCGGTTGCGACCACGGCTTTTTCAACGACACCCGAAACGAGGTCCACGACATCGCCGCCGCGGCCGACGCGTGGAACCGCGTGCAGAAATTCTTCAAGAAGCATCTTTTATAACGTGGCGAACGACGATTGGCCGCGGATCGCGGTCGTCGGTGCGGGTGCCGTGGGTTGCTATTTCGGCGGAATGCTCGCCCTTGCTGGGGCGCCGGTCACGTTCATTGCCCGAGAGCGGCAGGTCGAGGCGCTTCGCCAGAGAGGGTTGACTCTCGAGAGCATCCATTTCACTCGGACGCTGCCAGTAGAGGCCTCGGCCGACATGCGCTCCGTGGCCGACGCAAAAGTCGTTCTTCTCTGCGTGAAGACTACCGATATCGATGAAGCGGCGATATCCCTCCGCCCGCACCTCGCCGAGGGGGCGATCGTGGTGAGCCTTCAGAACGGTGTCGACAACGTATCCAGGATCCGCGCGGCCGCTGGCATCGACGCCGTCCCAGCGATCGTCTACGTCGGCGCTGAAGTGACCGAGCCGGGCCGGGTGAAACATACCGCGCGGGGAGACCTCGTCCTCGGCGACGCTCCGGATCTCGCGAAGGTATTCGCCCGCGCCGAGATTCCCGTGAGGATCTCGGAGAACATCGAGGGCGATCTCTGGATGAAATTGATCCAGAACTGCGCGTACAACGCCCTTTCCGCCCTCGGGCGCGCGCAGTACGGCCGCCTGGTCCGAAATCCATGGACGCGCGACCTGATGAAGAGCGTCGTCGACGAAGTGGTCGCCGTCGGAAAGGCGCGAGAGATCCGCTTCCCGGACGTCGACCTCGTCGCAACCACGTGGAAGCTTGGCGAGGGAATGGAGCGTACGATCTCCTCGACGGCGCAGGACATCGCCCGCGGGAAGCGCACCGAGATTGATTCCCTGAACGGCTACGTCGCCCGTCTCGGGGAGGAGCTCGGCATCCCCACTCCGGTCAATCGGACTCTGTCCGCTCTGGTGAAGCTCCTCGAGGAAGACCCGTCTTAGTCTTAGCAATCCTTCCCACGTTCTGGATTCGTCGGGCAAGAGCGAGGAGAACCCTCGTCTCGCGAGCGGTGAGTCCCGCCCGTCCGAAAAGCTCGCGCCATTCGACGAACCGTGATTCGGGATGGTCCGCGGGAAGAAATCCGATCTCGACGAGCGCCTCCCGAAAAGCTCCGAGCGCGAGTTCCGCCTCTCCCGCGGTGGCTCGCTCGGCGACTTTCGGAGGCGGCTCTCCCGAAGCGAGGAAGATCTCGTACGCCGCGACCATCACCGCCTGCGCGAGGTTGAGAGAGGGCTGACTCGGGTGCGAGGGGATCCGCACGCGTCTCTGGCAGAGGCCGAGCTCTTCCTCGGTCAGGCCTCGGGACTCACAGCCGAAGACGATCGCCGCCTCGGCGCTCTCGTCGAGAGCCGCGATCTCTGCCGCCAATTGCCGCGGGGTGACGGGCTCGACTCTCTTTCCTTCGCGGCCGGCGAAGCCCGCGACATAGACCGCGTTCGCCCGGGCCGCCTCCAGGCTATCGAATACGCGGACTTGCTCGAGAACGTCCTCCGAGCGCCATGCCATGCGCCAGGCCTCGACAGTCCGGAAATCGCAAGGCTGAACGAGGTCGAGCCCGGCGAGCCCGGTGTTGGAGATGACCCGGGCGACCGCGCCCACGTTCGACGCGCTCTCGGGCCGGTTGAGAACGACGCGCACGCGGGCCATGATGATTCCGTTAATGGTCGACGAAAGCCCCTATCTCAACGTTGACGGCGAGTGGCCCTCGTTCTCGCTTCCAAGGCGGAAGTGGAGAGAGCTTTTGTTCGTCGGCGCTCTCGTCCCCTCGGGAGAGTTTTTCGTCCGCAATCCGGAGCGCCCGCTTCCTGCGTTCCGCGATCCTGATCTATTTCCGGAAGGAGCCCGCTTTCGCATCTCGCCCGAGGCCTTCGACCGGGTTCGAGTCGAGAGGGTTGATTAGGCACCGCGGATCGCCTCGGCCAGCGAGGCCACCGGCACCCGGCGCTCGGTGCCCTCGCGAAGGTCCTTCAAGTTGGCGCAGTTCGCGCTCCATTCGTCGGGTCCGATGATGACCGCGAAGCGGGCGCCGTCGCGGTTCGCCGCCTTCAAGTCCTTGCCGACCCCCGCGGGCGTGAACGGTGTTTCGGCCGAAAGACCCGCGCCCCGAAGAACGGCGGTGACCTTTCGCGCGGCGGACGCGAGCTCCCGGCCGACGGGGATGACGGAAACCTCGACCCGCGACGGCGAAGCGGGGAGGAGGCCGCGGTCCTCGAGCATGAGGGAGAGGACGACGTCCCCCATGCCGAAACCGAGGGCTTCGAGCTTCGGTCCGCCGAGAGAGTGGATCAGATCGTCGTAGCGGCCGCCGCCGCAAATGGCGCGCTCCTTCCCCTTGCGATCGTAGAGCTCGAAAACGATTCCGGTGTAATAGGCGAGACCCCGCACGATCGAAAAGTCGAGCTCGACGAACTCCGAGAGCTCCACCTCTCCCAGGAGCTGAAGGTAGCGCGCGAGATTCGTCGCCGCCTCGAGGCTCAGGCCCGGCTTCAAGTGCGCGTCGCACCAGTCCAGGACGCCGACCTCTCCCGCACAAAGGCGGCTCAGCTCCGTGACGGAGCTCGGCGAAACCTGGGCGTCTTTCAGGAGCTGCTCGAAGGTCTCCCGGGGGACTTTCCGGAACTTGTCTAGGGTGGCGTAGACCGCGGGGACTCTCTCCGATGGGATCTCGAGCTCCGCGAGCACTCCCTGGACGACTCGGCGGTCGTTGACCCGGGCGACGACGTCGGTTTTGTCGAGACGGAGCTCGCGCTGGATCTCGATCGCAACCGCGAGGAGCTCCGCGTCTGCCTCCACCTCGGGAGCTCCCACGATATCCACGTTGAGCTGGAAGTGCTCGCGAAGACGTCCCCGCTGATTCCGCTCGTACCGGAAGAGCTGCGGGATCGAGAACCACTTGATCGGCTTCGGGAGAGTCGACGCTCGCGCGGCCATCATTCGCGCGAGAGTCGGGGTCATCTCCGGCCGGAGGGCGACCTGTCTTCCCCCCTTGTCTTCGAAAGTGTAGAGCTGCTCGACGATCTCCTCGCCCGACTTCCTGGTATAGAGCTCGAGGGATTCGAGCGGAGGGCCGTCGAACTCGACGAAGCCGAAGCGCCTCGCCACGCGGCGCCACGCCTCGAAAAGATAATTTCGGCGCGCCATCTCTTCCGGGTAGAAGTCCCGGAAGCCTTTCAGGGGTTGCATCGAAGTACTCCGTTCAGCGGGCGCAGGTGAGATGCCGTCCGCCGTCAATATTGACGGTGGCACCGGTGATCCAGCCCGCTTCCTCCGACGCGAGGAAGGTGATGAGCGCCGCCAGATCCTCGGGCTGTCCCACGCGGCCCAGGGGATGGGTGGTCTTGCTTCGCTCCAAGAACGCGTTGTAGGCATCCTCGTTCAAGCCCGCCTGGCGATGGAGCTCGGTCACGACGACGCCCGGGCTCACGGCGTTCACCCGAACTCCCTTGGCCGCGAGCTCGAGAGCGGAACAGCGCGTGAGCTGGTCGAGCGCGGACTTACTCGAGCAATAGGCGAGAACCCCGGGAAAGGAGCGCGTGCCATTGACGCTCGAGACGTTCACGATGTTTCCCTTGCGCGGGAGGAGGTGGGGGAGCGCCAGCTGCATCAGGTGGAAGATCGAGACCACGTTCACGTCGAACATGCGCGTCCAGGCGTCGAGGGTGGTGTCCTCGATGGTGCCGAAGCCGATGATTCCCGCGGCGTTCACCAGGACGTCGAGCCCGCCGTAGTGGGAGGCGGCCTCGTCGACCAGGCGCTTCCGGTCGGTCTCGCTCGTCAGATCGCAGGCGAACGCCTTCGCCTGACTCCCCGACGCCTGGATCCGGGACACCGTCTCCAGGAGCCGGTCCTCCCGCCGCGCCGTCACCGCGACCTTCGCCCCTTCGCTCGCGAGCCTTTCGGCCGTGGCCCTCCCGATTCCGCTCGACGCCCCGGTTACCAGGGCAACTTTGCCTTCGAAACGCCTGTCCGACATTTGATATAGCCTCCCGGCCTCCGGAAGCCTAACGCGTTCCGACCCCGTGTCACAATACCAGCGGTTATGCCCGAGCTTCCGGACGTCACCGTCTACATCGAAGCGCTGGAGAAACGTATCCGCGGCGCCCGCTTCGAAGGCCTCGAGCTCGGAAACCCTTTCCTCCTGCGCTCCATCGACCCCGCACCGCAGGATCTCGTCGGAAAGAAGGTCGAAGGCCTGCGGCGCTTGGGGAAGCGGATCGCGATCGAGCTCGAGGACGACCTCTTCCTCGTGATCCACCTCATGATCGCAGGAAGGCTCCACTGGAAGCCTGGAGCCTCGAGACCGAACCTCCCCAAGAAACGAGGTCTCGCGCGTTTCGACTTTTCCTCCGGAAGCGTCACGCTCACCGAAGCCGGCTCCAAGAGACGAGCCTCGCTCCACCTCGTGCGGGGGGAGTCCGACTTAGCACTTCTCGACCGCGGAGGTCTCGAAGTCCTCGAATCCGACCTCGAGGATTTCCGGCGCTCGCTCGCCCGCGAGAACCACACGCTGAAGCGCTCTCTCACGGACCCGCGCTTATTCAGCGGAATCGGAAACGCGTACTCCGATGAGATCCTCCATCGCGCCCGGCTTTCCCCCGTCACCTGGACTTCCCGGCTTTCCGACGAGGAGACCGAAAGGCTCTACCGGGCGACGCGGGAGACTTTGATCGAGTGGACCGACGAGCTGCGCAGGGGCGCGGGCGACGAGTTCCCGGAAAAGGTCACGGCCTTCCGGCCGAGGATGGCGGTCCACGGACGTTACCGGCAACCCTGTCCCGTCTGCGCCACTCCGGTCCAGCGGATCGCCTACGCCGAGAACGAGACCAACTACTGCCCGCGCTGCCAGACCGGAGGAAAGCTCCTCGCGGACCGCGCGCTCTCGCGGTTGCTGCGAGAGGACTGGCCGAAGAGCCTGGAAGAGCTCGAGGAGCTCAAAGCCCAGAAGAGGGTCGAGTAGTAACGAGAGACGTACAACCTTTGACGTTGAACCAGGGGCGTTGTACGCTTAGCAAGTGATCTTCTCGTTTCGCGACAAGAAGACCGAGGCGCTGTTCAACGACGAGGACGTCCCGGCGTTTCGGGCTTTCGAGCGCGTTGCTCGGAGAAAGCTGCTTCTGTTGCATCGCTCGGCTTCGTTAGGCGACCTGGCGGCAACGCCGGGTAATCGCCTGGAGGCGTTGAAGGGATCCCGCAAAGGGCAACACAGTATCCGAATCAACGACCAGTGGCGTCTATGTTTCACCTGGCGAGACGGAGAGGCACATCAAGTGGAGATCGTCGACTACCATTGAGGGTCGTTGCATATGAGAGCCCAGCTACTAGAGCCTATCCATCCTGGAGAGATCTTGCGGGAGGAGTTCATGGCGCCGTTGGACATGAGCGTCCACGCTCTCGCCTTGGCGTTGCGGGTGCCGGCAACGAGAATCGGGGACATCGTCCGAGGCCGCCGCGGCATCACTCCCGACACCGCGCTTCGACTCGCGCGCTACTTCGGGACCAGTCCGGACCTGTGGCTCGGGCTTCAATCGGAGTTCGACCTTAGAGTCGCGCGGCGCGAGCTGAGTGCTCGAATCGAGCGGGACGTCGAACCTCGCTCGGCCTGATCGAGGTCGATGGGAAAACCCAGGCCAGGGATGGGAATCTCTCCAACTACCTCGATGAAACGCGGGTCCTAACGCGCCCCGTTCAGGGTGAGTAGCCAGACGTCGGCTTCGGGGGGCGCGGCGACGGTGAAATAAAGGACGCGTTTGTCCGGCGAAAGACTGCACTCGCCGACCTTGCCCGCCGCCGGGGCGAAGACTTGGCGTTGTTCTTTCGACTCGCTGTCCAGTCGCCAAATCTTTCCCGCATCCACGAACAGCAGCCGCCGACCATCCTGCAGCCACGCCCGTTGGCAGAACCCATCGTAAAGCTCGTCAAGATGCCCGGCGTCCGTCCTGTTCAAGCCGGAGTTGGGATAGATGTCCCTGTCGCCGCGTGGTCGACGCAGACGAAGATTAGTTCGACAGGTTTTCGGGCGAAGCCCGGTCGAGGGACGTTACGAGCGCGCGTGCGGCCGCGGGGATCCCCACCTTCCCTTTTCGCACGATGTCGGAGACGCTCAGCTCCCGGCCGTAGAGGTTCTCGTTGCCGCCTCCGTCCGGTCTGAGGGTCGAGCCTTCGAGCGAGAGGCCGGCGAAGAGGCCGCGGCTCCGGGAGTACGTGAGGATCTCGGCGCGCATCGCCGCATCCGTGGATGCGCCGGCCGCTCGTCCCTTGGGACCGGCCGCGGCCGAAGCATCGGCGCCGAGCTTGACCTTGCTGCGCAGAAGCGACTCAGCTCCCTTGGGGTTCATCACCAGGAACAAGAAGTCCGTCGCCTGACCCCCTAGCTGAAATCCGATGTTTCCTCCCTCGAGGCGGTAGAGCGCGGGCGGACCCCACGCGCCCTTGAAGTCTTCGCCATTTCGGCAGACGAGAACGCCTCGGCCGTAACTCCCGCCGATCCCGATGGCGAGCTTCTTCACCGAAGGCAGTACGACGACGCATTCCGCCTTGTCGAGGAGCTCCTGCGGAATCCCGTCGGGGATGTTGAGGATTTCCTTGAGCACAGTAGCGGACTCCTCGAGTCGGTCTTCTTCCTTGTTCGCGACGAGGAGCGGGAACGAGAGCGAGACCACGAACGTGATGCTGTTCATTGGCGCTTCTCCTGTTGACGGGAGCCGGCTCAGACGCGGGCTTGCCGACCACCGGGGCGGCCCGGGTCGAGCTTCGCGAGCTCGCCGACGACGTAGCCCATGACGCACATCGACCAGAATGAGGCTGGAAAAATTCCGATGCAGAACACGAAAAAACCAAGCTGGGCGACGAGTCCCGCGAGAACGATGGCGAGAAGGCCGAGAGCGTAGCGCGTCAGATGGGTCCGGATGAAGTCGACGTTCGCCATGACGTCGAAGGCGGCGACCACTCGGTCGGTCTGTATGAGGCGGACCATCGCCGCGGGGAGATAGACGAGGATCGAAAGGGCGAGCACGAAAACCACGACGAAGCCGCCGAAGAGCGCGGGGAGTCCCAGAAACATGAACTCCTCCGCCTCCCGGCCGAGGTAGATGCCGCCGGCGAGAGCGAGGAGCACCAGAACTCCGAGCAGCAGTAGCGGAAGCTTGTGGGCGAGGGAGACCGCCATTCCCCGGAGTCCCTCGAGAAAGATCTCCTGAAAGTCGTCCCACTCCGGAAGACGCGGAAGCCGATCCTCCCGGACGCGCCTCGCGAGCGAGACCGCGTAGCCGATGACGAGAATCGCGCCGATGAGAAACGGACTGAAGAAGGCGAATAGAGTCCCGACGGCGAGCTTCGGGATCCACTCGGGGTCCTCGAAGAAAAACGTGAACGCGCGCGTGATGTCGAAGGGTAGCGGGATAGGCACTGCTTCATTTGGCTCGACCGCGGTATCCATCGCCCTACTACACTTATAACAACAAACTGTCGTCGCGGCAACGAGATACGAGCATGGTGAAAGCGTTGTTGATCCGCAAAGTCGCGGGGTCTACAGTTAAGAGTTCGGATTCGGCGAGGAGCCCAAAACAATGACGGAATCGATGCGAAATCCATTCGGCACGAGAGGCTCGTTCCCCGCGGGACGGGGCGAGACCGCCACGGTGTTCCGGCTCGACCGGCTGGAAAAGGCCGGCCTCCCTTCGATCTCGAGGCTCCCGTTCAGTATCAGGATTCTTCTCGAAGCGGCTCTACGAAACTGCGACGGCCGGATCACCACGGAAGAGGACGTCGAAGCGCTCGCGCGCTGGAACGCGAAGAAGCCGGGATCGAAGGAAGTGCCTTTCCTGCCAGCGCGGGTGATCCTCCAGGATTTCACCGGCGTCCCCGCGGTCGTGGACCTCGCGGCGATGCGCGGCACCATGGAGCGGCTCGGAGGCGACCCCGCCCGCATCAATCCGGCGATCCCCGTGGATCTGGTAATCGATCACTCGGTCCAGGTGGACGTCTTCGGGACTCCGCTCGCGCTCAAGCGAAACGCCGAGATCGAGTTCGAGCGCAACCGCGAGCGCTATGAGTTCCTGAGATGGGGCCAGAAGGCGTTCGACAACTTCCGCGTGGTGCCCCCGGCGACGGGTATCGTCCATCAAGTCAACCTCGAGTACCTGGCGAAGGTGGTGATGCGCGAGGAGAAGGCCGGCGAGGTGGTTCTCTTCCCCGATACCCTCGTCGGAACCGACTCGCACACCACGATGGTAAACGGGCTCGGAGTCCTCGGATGGGGCGTCGGCGGCATCGAGGCCGAGGCTGCGATGCTCGGCCAGCCGTCCTACCTCATCATGCCGGAAGTGATCGGGTTCAGGCTTGTGGGGAGCCTCCCCGAGGGTGTGACCGCGACGGACCTGGTCCTCACCGTGACCCAGATGCTCCGCAAGAAGGGTGTGGTCGAGAAGTTCGTCGAGTTCTTCGGACCCGGGCTCTCGAAAATGTCCCTCCCGGATCGAGCGACGGTCGCGAACATGGCCCCTGAGTACGGCGCGACGATGGGCTTTTTCCCCGTGGATGACGAGACGCTCCGCTACCTGAGACGGACCGGCCGGAGCGAGGCCGAGGTCGATCGCGTCGAGGCGTACAACAAGCTCCAGGGGCTCTTCCGGACCGACGACACCGAGGACCCCGAGTTCACCGACACCCTCGAGCTCGACCTCTCGACCGTCGAGCCGAGCCTCGCGGGTCCGAAGCGCCCGCAAGATCGTATCGCTCTCTCCTCGATGAAATCCCAGTTCCGCGACGCGCTCCAGGCGCCGGTCAAGGATCGGGGCTTCGGTCTCTCGCAGGCGCAGCTCTCGAAGACCGCGACCGTGAGCTTCAACGGCGGCGGCAAGGAGAACCTGGGCCACGGCGCCGTGGTGATCGCCGCCATCACTTCCTGCACCAACACCTCGAACCCTTCGGTCATGGTGGGCGCGGGTCTCGTCGCGAAGAAGGCGGCGGAGCGAGGCCTGAAGGTCCCGCCCTACGTAAAGACGTCACTGGCCCCGGGCTCGAAAGTCGTGACCGAGTACCTGAGGGAAGCGGGAGTGCTCCCCTCGCTCGCGGACCTCGGCTTCCACCTCGTCGGCTACGGCTGCACGACCTGCATCGGAAACAGCGGACCGCTCCCGGAGCCGGTGGCGAAGGCGGTCTCCGAGAACGAGCTGGTCGCGGCCGCGGTTCTCTCAGGCAACCGCAACTTCGAAGGCCGAGTGCATCCCCTGGTGCGGGCGAACTACCTCGCGTCTCCGCCTCTCGTCGTGGCCTACGCCCTCGCGGGCACGGTCGACATCGATCTCACCACCGAGCCTCTGGGAAAAGACGCCGAGGGAAAGCCCGTGTATCTCCGGGAAATCTGGCCCTCGGAGCAGGAAGTACGGGAGTCGGTTGCGAAGGCCATCCGTCCCGAGATGTTCATCAAGATGTACGGAAACGTCTGGAACGGAAACGAGGAGTGGAACCGCATCCCGGTCTCGGGCGGAAAGCTCTACCGCTTCGAGGAATCCTCGACCTACATCCAGGAGCCGCCGTTTTTCACCAATCTCACCCGCGAGCTTCCCAAGATCTCGGACATTCGAGGGGCCCGGATTCTCGCGCTTCTCGGGGACAGCGTGACCACCGACCACATCTCGCCCGCGGGCGACATCGCCGAGGACTCCCCCGCGGGACGTTACCTGAAGGAGCGAGGAGTCGTGAAGAAGGACTTCAACTCCTACGGATCCCGGCGGGGGAACGACCGCGTGATGCTGCGCGGGACTTTCGCCAACATCCGGATCAAGAACCAGATGGTCCCCGGGGTCGAGGGCGGGGTGACGGTCCACATTCCGAGCGGCGACGAGATGAGCATCTTCGACGCCGCGATGCTCTATAAGAAGGAGGCAACGCCCCTCGTGGTCATCGCCGGAAAGGAGTACGGCACCGGCTCCTCGCGCGACTGGGCGGCGAAGGGAACGCTCCTTCTCGGGGTGCGCGCGGTCCTGGCCGAAAGCTACGAGCGCATCCACCGATCGAACCTCGTGGGGATGGGAGTGCTCCCGCTCGAGTTCCTCTCCGGCGAGGGGGCGGCGAGCCTCTCCCTCACCGGCCGCGAGGTGCTCGACATCGGAGGCCTCGAAGGACTCACGCCGAGAACGAAACTCCGGGTGACGGCGAAGCGGGAGGACGGCTCCAACTTCTCATTCGACGTCGTCGCCCGACTCGACTCCCCGATCGACGTGGACTACTACAAGAACGGCGGAATCCTCCACACCGTTTTGCGAAGCCTCATCTGA
The DNA here is from genome assembly GCA_964553925.1 of uncultured Acidobacteriota bacterium. GTDB lineage: Bacteria > Acidobacteriota > Vicinamibacteria > Marinacidobacterales > SMYC01 > DAISKN01. The sequence continues at coordinate 25,428 of CAZKNR010000564.1, read as the reverse complement.
GTTGGACTCCTCCTGGAAGGACCGCCGGTTCGCTGTCAGATCTCGTATCTCTTCGAGAAGCCGCGCGCGAGTACCGGTTGCACGCGAACTATTGCCGGGGCTCCGGAGCCACGAACAAACCCTGCGACACTGCGGCGGCCCGCAGACGCGGGTCGTACGTCACGAGTGTGGCCGCATCGGCGTCGAGAGCGAGAGCGATGTGAAGCGCGTCCAGCGCCCGGAGCGGGGTCTCCCGGGACGTCAAGAGGAGACGCTCTGCGCGGCGATGAACCGGCGGCGTGAGCTCCGCCCGTCGGCACGATGCCGCGAGCTTCGCCGCTTCCCGGTGCAGCCGGAGAGATTCCGCAAGGGCCAGCAGGCCCTCGCGCACACGGCGCCCCAATGCGGAAGCCGTTTCGGTCAGCGCGAGGTCGGATAGAACCACGTCCTCCGCTCCTACGAGGGCCTCGTTCAGATCGTCGCTCTCCGCTTCAGGCACGAACAGCTTCACGACCGCGCTCGCATCGAGATAGATTGGCCCGGCCCACCTGTCGACTCGGCGACCCGTCACGCGCGGTCCTCGCGGTCCTCGAGAACGGCCTGCGAGAGAGGCGGATGGATCCCTCGTGCCTTGAGGCGCACCTTCCTCAAGTCCGGAAAGGGCCGGCCCGGCTGAACTGGGACCAGGCGCGCCACCGGCCGGCCGCGATCGGTGATGACCACTTCCCGTCCCTTCCGAACGTCGTCCAGCAAGCTGCTAAGAGCTTGTCGAGCCTTTCGCACACCAGCAGTCCGCATGGCCCTATTGTGTCACATGTAGCACTTCATGATCAAACCTCGCGCGCGCCCGTTCCTCGAGGGGCGCGCCCCGGGGAGCGCCTCCACCCGGCCGAATTGGCTGGCCGACTGGAGAGCGCAGTTTCTACTTTGAGCCGAGGTCGGCGAGCTCACGCTTCGCCCTGGATCCTTCTTGGTGTTTCGAGAAGCGGCGTGTCCCTCGCGGTTACGTCAGTCGAACTCGAACGGGCGCGGCGGCGCGGGACCCTTGTCCTTCTCCGCCTTCTCCATCGCTTCCTTGAATTTCTTCTCGAGGAGCTCCTCGCGGTGCTCGTGCTCTCGAAGCGCCTGGGCGAAGACGTCTTCGGCTTCGGACTTCCGCTTTTTGTCGTCGGCGAGCGCTTCCTCGAACGACTTCTTGTGACCTCGCTCTGGTTGCTCGTGAGTGACGACGGCCCCGGTCTTGTGATCGACGAGGATCTTGGACTGGCAGCAGGGGCAGACGATACTGAAGTCCTTCGTCAACATCGCTCGGGCCTCCTCCGTGATGATAGGCTACAGCCGACGGGAGTTCCAATCGCCGTCGGGAGATTTTCCATGAGCCAAATTCAGGATGCCCAGCTGATTCTTCAGTTTTACGAGCTCCGGCGCGAGGGGCGCTTCCGGGAAGCGCGCTCGTTCATGGTGAGCCGCTTCAAGGTGAAGACCCTCCAGGAGCTGAACGAGCTCTGCCCGCCCGGGTCCGACGAGAACGCCTATTTCCGGCAGGTGACGAGCTACTGGGACATGATTGCCGCGATCGTGAAGCGGCACCTGGTGGACAAGGAGCTCTTCTTCGAGACCAACGGGGAGCTGAGTGTCGTGTGGGAGAGGGTTCGAGAGCTCGTGCCCGTTCTTCGCGAAGCCTACGCGAACCCGCGCTTTCTCTCGAACCTGGAGCAGATTGCGACCGAGCGCGAGGCCTACGTCGAAGAGAAGGCTCCCGGCAGCCTCGCCGCGCTCCGCAAGCGATTGGGCATTAATTAGATAGACGCCCTGGCGACCTGCTCCGACGTCATTCCATATAGAGGCGGAGTCGGCACTCCGACGATCGCGAGGTAGAGGTAGAACTGTCCCCGGTGGTGGATTTCATGCTCGGGGAGGAGACGCAGCCACTTCCAGACGGTGATCGGCGTTCCCGCGGGGGTGTTGCATTTCGAGCGCAGGGCCTCGGGGGTCAGTGACGCGAAGATCGCCATCGACTCCACGTGGCAGCGATCGAAGAAGCCGTAGAGCTGCTCCTTTCCGTCGGCCAGATCCTTTCCGCAGCCTCGATAGAGGCTTGGCATTCCCTGGACGTTCTCGGCGTACATGAAGCGCTCGATCGCCGCGAGGTGGCGAACGAGGTCGGCGAAAGAGAACTTGCCGGGAATCGGGGAGTGATCCCAGAGATCTTCGGGAACGAGATCGAGAAGACGCCGCGTGCGCTGCCGGACCTTTTCGTAGTACTCGAGAAACGGCTCGATCCGAGTAATCTCCATCAGGGCACCTCGCCGGCGAGGATACTTCTGAGCACGTCTGTATCGATGTTGCCTCCCGAAACGATGCAGACGATCCTCGACGCGGCGATCTTGCCCGAGAGCGCGACCGCGACGGAGGAGGCCGCCGCGCCTTCAGCGACGACCCGATTTCGCTCCACCAGAAGACGCACCGCGGACGCGATTTCCGAGACCGAGGCGGTGTGGGCGCCGGTGAGGAGGTCTCGGGCGAAAGGCCACATCTTGGGGAGGAGCGTCGCGCTCCCGATGCCGTCGACGAAAGAGGCCCTGCGATCGACGCGCTTCACTTCGCCAGAGGAGAGCGACGGCGTCAAGGGCGCGGCGGTTTCGACCTCGGCCGCGTGGATCTCGACCTTCGGCCGGAGCTGGCGAAGGCCGCTCGCGATTCCCGTCGCCAGCCCGCCGCCGCCCCAGGGCACGACCACGGCCTCGACGTCCGGGAAGTCCTCGACGATCTCGAGAGCGATGGTCCCGTTTCCCGCCATGACCGGTTCGTCCTCGACCGGGTGGAAGAAGCGTCCCTTTACGCCCTCGTAGCGACGCTCGGTCATGCACTGCCACCAGCGGTCGAAGGGCGCTTTTATGTAGCGAGCGCCAAGTCTCTCGATCGCCGCGAGCTTCGTCTTCGGAGCCTCTTCGGGCACGATGATCGTCGCGAGAACCCCGGCCTCGCGCGCGGCCCAGGCGACACCTTGGGCCCAGTTTCCGGCGCTCGCGGTCAGCACCCCTTCCTCGATATCGGACCGAAGGACGCGGGCGAAGGCGTTCGCGGCCCCGCGGATCTTGAACGAGCCGATGGGCTGGAGGTTCTCGAGCTTCAGATAAATCTCTTTTCCGGCCTCGGGGTAGTTCAACCGGACGAGGGGTGTCCTCAGGACTTTTCCCTTAATCGCGTCTCGAGCGGCTTCGATGTCGGCGAGAGGGATCATGGCTCCATCTCTATCACGTTTGTTCCCCCGGGAGTAGAATGCCTCCGTGCTTTTGGTGCTCGACGTCGGCAACACCAAGACCGCGATCGGTGTCTATTCCGAGGGGAAGTGGATCGCGGACTGGCGCATTACCACCCACCTCGACTACCTGGCGGACGAGTACTACGTGCTTCTCAAATCGCTTCTGGAGGACGCGGATCTTTCCTTCCAGAAGCTCTCGGGCGCCGCTCTCGCTAGCGTGGTTCCGCCCCTGACCGCGACCTTCGATGAGCTCATCGTACGGGTCCTGGGGAAAAAACCCGTGGTCGTCGGTCCCGGGGTGAAAACCGGGGTTCAGATCAAAATCGAGAACCCGAGGGAAGTGGGCGCCGATCGCATCGCGAACACCGCCGCCGTGCAGAAGCTCCACGGCGGACCCGCGATCGTGATCGACCTCGGAACGGCGATGACCTTCGACGTGGTCTCGAAGGACGGAGACTATCTCGGGGGAGCCATCGCCCCGGGCCTGGGAATCGCGGCCGACGCCCTCGTGCGCCGAACGGCGAAGCTCCCGAAAGTGGAGCTGACATTTCCCGAGAGCGCCATCGGGCGGAACACCGTCGCGGCGATGCAGTCCGGTCTCGTGATCGGCTATGTGGGTCTCGTGAAGGAGCTGGTCGCGAGACTGAAAAAAGAGCTCGGGGGAAATCCAAAAGTCATCGCGACCGGCGGGATGGCGGAGATGATCGCTGCCTGGACGGAGGTCATCGACGTCGTGAGCCCAAGGCTTACCCTCGAGGGCATCCGCATCATCTACGAACTTAACGAATCAGCTCGATAGACGGCGCCTTTCGAACGGCGCCCGCCGCCTCCGCCCGCGAGAACAGCTCCTTCAATGCCTTCTCGCCCGTCTCGCCCATGTCCTTGGTGAGATCCGACACGTACATCTTCACGAAGCGTCGTCCGAGCTCCCTCTGGAGGCCGCGGCCGAACTGGAGGGCGTACGTCAGAGCCTCGTCCTCGTTGTCGTAAGCCCACTCGATGCTCTTCCGGAGCGCGTCGTTGATCTCCCGGGCGAGGTCGAGGCCGAGGTCCTTCCTTACGAGGTCGAGGCCGAGCGGCAACGGAAGCCCGGTCTCCTCCTCCCACGTCTCCCCGAAGTCCTCGACCTTGTGGAAGCCTTCCTGAGCGTAGGTGAGTTGCCCTTCGTGGATGAGCACTCCGGCTTCCGCCTCGTCCCGGGCCACGGTCTCGAAGATCTTGTCGAAGGGACGGACGACGGGTTGAAACTCGGGAAGGAAGATCCGGGCGAGGAGGGCGGCGGTGGTCTTCTCGCCGGGGATAGCGACGCGCTTGCCGCGGAGGTCTTCCTTCTTCATCGGGGTCTTCGAGATCACCACCGGACCGTAGCCCTCGCCCATGCTCGCTCCCGTCGCCAGGATCCAGTACTTCTCCGCGAGATCCGGATAGGCATGCGCCGAAACCGCGGTCACCTCGAGCTCACCGTTCTGGGCCCTATGGTTCAAGGTCTCGATGTCGTCGAGCGCGTGCTCGATCCGAAAATCGCGAATGCGCACGGCGCCTTTCGAGAGCGCGCAGAACATGAAAGCGTCGTCGGGGTCGGGGCTATGCCCGATGCGTAGCGTGGCTTCCGGCATCCGGGAGTTCTCCTGAAGTCAAATAAGCGCGGGCAACGTCGTAGAGACTCGCCTTCGGGCTCGCTTTCAAGCTCGCGTGAATGAAACACACGTGGGTGCACCAGCAGCCGTCGCGCTCGATGGCTTCGAGCTCGAGGGCCCGCTCGCGCGAGTCCCAGAATCGCTGCCAGTCGCAATCATAGTCACGAACGCTTCCCAAACGCTCGCGAAGCTCGCAGGCCCGGATATCGCCGTTCGCGTCGATGACGGCGATGTTCCGGCCCGCGGTGCAGGGCATCGGCCAGCGATGGTGCCGCTCGAAGTTCGCCGCCTGGATCTCGTGGTAGAGGTTGAGGACCCCGACGTACCCCGCCATCGCGAGGAAGCCTTTGCGTTTTCTAAGCTTCTCGCCATAGTGCCGGTAGAGCGGCCTCAGGTCGCGATAGAGACGAGAGAGCTCGTCCTGATGCACCTCGAGAAGAGCCGGATCCATGGGCTCGCCGCGGATGATCTGGAAGTAGTGACCGTCGAGCTCGAACTCGTCGCGCATCTTCTCGCCGAGAGGGAGCATCTCGGTGACGTTCTCCCGGCAGACGACGGAGTTGACGTGGAGTCGGAACCGCGGCTCGCGCCGCCTGAGCTCTTGGAGGAGCCCGAGGCTCTCGAGAGCCTTCGCGTAGTTCCCGGGAACTCCGCGGATGCGGTCGTGAGTCTCCCCGATCCCGTCGAGAGCGAGGTTGAGGTTGACGCGAATCTCGGGACAACCGGCGAAGATCCCCTCGAGGGTATCCCGGAGTTTCTGCGGCAGGATTCCGTTCGCGGGGTAGTTGATGGAGCGGACGCCGTTTCCCCGGTAGAACGTCTCGACGATCGGAACCAGCTCGTCACGGAGAGTCGGCTCTCCCCCCGAGAGCCAGATCTCCTTGAAGGCGGGCATACTCGAGGAAAGCCTCCCAATCTCCTCGAACGAGAGGTCGTCCTTCGAGTTCAGCTCTTCCCAGTAGAAGCAGGTCCGACAGAGCGAGTTGCACCGGGAGGTGACGAAGAAAATCAGCGTGTCGAGCTCTCGGGCGGCCATCGCAACATTATATATGCATCGTTCCGGACATCCTTCGTCCGGATCCGGACCCGGGAAGGGGCACGGGGTTTACTTTCATATGGTGTGCTTGACCTTGAACGATGCCATCTTTCGCCACCGGGGCGAGGCCTCACTCGCGAGCAGCGCCTACTCCTCCTTCGGCGCGAAACAAAGAGTGAGCTCGCTGTAATGAGTTAGGCAATGGGTGAAAGGCCTAGAGTCTTAAGGAATTCTCTCGGTTTGCAGGATTATCGTCTCCGTTGCGGAGCGCATCTCGTAGAGTTTCCCCCTCCATTCGATGCGCCGCGACCAGAGCGCCCGAAGCACTCCCAGAAGAGTGAGGACACCCGCGAACGGCACCAGAAGAAAGTAAGCCCAGAGGTGGCGCGAGATCGTTTCCCGCCACTGGGGTGCGAGCTCCGCGATCGCCGTCGCTCGGAGGCCACCGCCGATGAGGCCCGGGAGGAGCACGATCGAAAGAAGGGCGAAGGCGCCCTGGAAGATCGCGAGCGCGAGAAACGCTCCGTAGATCAGGTGAGTGGCGGCGGCGAGCGCGAAGAGCGCCGGCCAGTACACCCGGGTGATCGTGATCTGCCGCGAGCACCACGATAGGAGCTCGCGGAGGCCGACCTTCCCCCGTGAGCCGACGAGGCAGGACGGGACGAACTCGACCCTGAGGCCCGCGCGGCGCACGGCGTGGGTCATCGCGTAGTCGTCCGAGAGAGCGCCTTTCCAGGACTCCGCGACTCCTATCCGCTGGAACACTTCCTGGCGTATCGCCATCGCGCCACCCCAGGCGAAGTTGTAGTCGTGGTCGCCGAGCACCGTGAGCACGGCGGCGTTCCAGACCGAACGCAAGAGCGTCGCGAAGCTCGCGGGCTCGGGAAGGTAGAACCGATAGCTCGAGGCGACCCCTACCTCCGCTCGCTCCAGAGGAGCGACCAGAAGCCCGAGCCAATCGCGTTCCGGGCGGCCGTCCGAGTCGGCGAAGACGAGGACTTCGGCCGGAGGAGCGCTCTCGAGGGCGGCGAGGAGGTTATGCACTTTCTGGGAACGATCCTGTGCGGGACCGGCGAGAACGAGGTGGCCTCTTCCCGGATGCCGCGCGAGCAGGTGCTCGATCGCGGGGACGGCCCCGTCCGCGGCGCTTTCGACGACGAAGCGCGCCGAGAAGCTCGGATAGTCTTGAGCGAGGAGCGCCTCGAGGTTCTCTTCGAGTCCGGCCTCGTCGCCGCAGCAAGGGACGATCAGGGTCAACGTGGGTGTCCCGGAGCGTGCTCCCGCGGAGCGCGCGCGGGCGGCCCGCCGGGCGTACTCCCGGTATCCGAGCGCCGATCGGATCGAGAACAGGCCGACGGCGAAATTCCAAACCGCGAGGGCCCCAAGGGTCCAAATGGTAACGTTCAGCCGCAGAAGTGTTGACATGCGTTTGATTTAGTAGATATATTCGAAGGTCAAGAGCCGCCCAACCTTAGAAGGCTTACGAAACGGACGTCCCGAATGGCCGCCCATCCTGTATGCGACGAAAAGTCGCCGGATAACTCAGATCCGGCATCATGAAACTTCGGGTCGCGGGCTGTTCCGGCGGGAGCGTCAAAGATCGTTTCCTCTCCTGCTTTCTCCTCAACGATACGGTGGCCCTCGACGCCGGCGGCCTGACCGGACCGCTCACGCTCGAAGAGCAGCTCCGGATCCGCCACGTGATCGTGACCCACACCCACCTCGATCACAACTGCGGCCTTCCGTTCTTCCTCGACAACGTGTTCGGAAAGCTCGATGAGCCCATCGTCGTTTACGCCACCGCCCCCGTGGTCCGGAGCTTGAGGACCCATATGTTCAACGACGAGCTCTGGCCCGACTTCTCGAAGCTACCCTCGGAAGCCAAACCGACGCTGCGCTTTTCGACGATCGAAGCGGAGACCCCGTTCCGCATCTCGGATCTCACGTTCACTCCCATCACCGTCGATCACTTGATTCCGACCGTCGGCATCCTGGTGGAGGACCGCTCGGGCGCGATTCTCTACACCAGCGACACCGGCCCTACCGAGCGCGTCTGGCAGGTCGCCTCCTCCCACCCGCGTCTCAAATGCGTCATCACCGAAATCTCCTTCGCCAGCGACGACGACGCGCTCGCGCGGGCGAGCGGACACATGACGCCCCGCATTCTCGCGTCAGAGCTCCGGAAGCTCACCGGCAAGGTGCCGGTTCTGGTGACCCACACCAAGCCCGGACACCTGCCGCGGATCCAACAGGAGCTCGTCGACATGGGTCTCGACGGCGTCGAGCTCATCGAGCAGGGAAGAACCTACGAGTTTTGATCTCGGGACGATAGAATGTCCTCCCGAGAATGAAACTCCTTCGGGCGCTCGGTTACTCAATCGAGGAGGCGGTCGTCGAGCTCTGGCGGAACCGGCTCGTAAACCTCATCTCCATCGCCACCATCGCCGTGTCGCTCTTCATCCTGGGGATCTTTCTCTCGATCTCCGCGAACCTGAACGAGCTGATAGAGGGCTGGGCGAGCCGCGTCCAGCTCACCCTCTATCTCGAGCCGAAAGCGACTACCGAACAGGAGGAGACCCTGCGCGCTCTCCTCGCGAAGAGTCCCGAAGCCGAGTCTTTCGAGTACGTCTCCAAGGAGGCCGCCGCCTCCCGGTTCCGGTCCTATTTCCCCGAGCTCGAGGCGCTTCCCGATTTGCTGGAAACCAATCCGCTCCCCGCCTCGTTCGAGGTGAACGTCGCCGTCTTGTACCGGGCGCCGGAACAGGTGCGGGCCTTCGCGGGACGCCTCGCCTCTGTCTCCGGAGTCTCGGAGGCGGACTACGACCTTCTCTGGATCGAGCGGCTCTCCGCAATCGTCGAGCTCACGCAGGTGCTCGGGCTCGCCGTGGGAGCCGCTCTGATCCTGGCCTCGGTCTTTACCATCTTCAACGTCATCAAGCTCACCGTTTACGGACGGCAGGACGAGATCGGCATCATGCGTCTCGTCGGGGCGACCCACGCCTACATCCGCGGCCCATTCCTGGTGGAAGGAATCCTCCAGGGCGGGCTCGGCGGCCTTTTGGCTCTTTTGTTTCTCTACCTCTCGCACGAGTTTCTTCTGAGGGAGGCGCTGCGGTCGTTCCAGCTCCTGCCGGCTTCGGACTCGCTCCACTTCGTTCCGCCCTCGACGTGGCTCTTCATCCTGGTCGGCGGGATGCTGGTGGGGCTCCTCGGGAGCCTTCTCTCGGTGCGAAAGTTCCTCGCGAGCCCGGTGTGAGGTCCGTGACGATCGCGCTCAGGACTCGACGACCCGTCCTTGTTCGAGCACGATGACGCGTTTCCCCATACGGGTGATGAGCTCCCGATCGTGGGTCGCGACCAGAACCGTCGTGCCGCGGGCGTTGATGTCCCGGAAGAGGGACATGATCTCGTAGGCGAGGTCGGGGTCGAGGTTGCCCGTGGGCTCGTCGGCGAGGAGGAGCACCGGCTCGTTGATGAGGGCCCGGGCGACGGCGACGCGCTGCTGCTCGCCGCCCGAGAGCTGCAGCGGGTAGCTGTGCATCCGGTGGTGCAGTCCCACCTGCTTCAGGATCTGAAACGCCCGGCGCTTCCTCTCCATCGCATCGACACCCATCACCCGCAGAACGAAGGCGACGTTCTCGAAGACCGTCTTTCGCCGCAGGAGCTTGAAGTCCTGGAACACGACTCCGATGTCGCGCCTCAGGTAGGGGATCTTCGCCTCGGGGATGGCGGAGACGTTGCGGCCGTTGACCAGGATCTGCCCCGAGCTCGGCGTCTCCTCCCGGAAGATGAGCTTCAGAAACGTGGTCTTCCCGGCGCCGCTCGGTCCGGTCAAGAACACGAACTCCCCTTTGTCGATCTCGAGGGTGACGTCGGTCAGCGCCACGTTCTCGCGGCTGTACTGCTTCGAGACGTGAAACGTCTGGATCAAGCGGGGCTCACCGATAAAATCCGCACGAGCACCTCCCGCGCGAGCTTCGGGTTCGCCTGCCCTTTGGTCGCCTTCATGACCTGGCCCACGAAGAATCCCAGGACCTTTTCCTCTCCGCTCCGGTACTGAGCCGCGAGATCCGGATGCGCCTCGACGATGGTCCGTGCTGTCTGCTCGATTGCCGCCGGGTCGGAGATCTGCGTGAGTCCCTCGCGCTCGATGATCTTCGCCGCCGGCTCCCCCGAGCCGTACATCTTCTCGAACACCTCCCGGGCCATCTTCCCGCTCACCTTTCCCTGGTCCACGAGCTCGATGAGCTCTCCCAGGGCTTCGGGGGTAACGGGGAAGGCATCCTCTGCCACCTGCGATTCCTTCAGCTTCCGCAGGACATCGGACATCACCCAGTTGCTGGTCGCCTTGGGATTTCCCGAGCGGCGGGCCGCGGCCTCGAAGTAGTCGGCGAGCGCGCGTGAGCCGGTGAGAACCGATGCGTCGTACGGGGGAAGTCCGAGCTCGGCGACGAAACGTGCGCGCTTCGCTTTGGGAAGCTCGGGAACGGTGCCTCTGATCTCGTCCATCTGTTCGGCGCTCAGCTTCAGAGGCGGGAGGTCGGGGTCGGGAAAGTACCGGTAGTCGTGCGCATCCTCCTTGCTCCTCATCGGTTCTGTCTCGTCCGCATCCGGGTCGTAGAGCCTCGTTTCCTGAGCCACCCGCGAGCCCGCGTCGAGGAGGGCCGCCTGGCGCCTGGCCTCGTAGGCGAGAGCGCGTCCGAGGAACCGGAACGAATTCAGGTTCTTGATCTCGACCTTGGTGCCGAGTTCGGAAGCACCCCGCGGGCGTATGGAAACGTTGCCGTCGAAGCGGAAGTTTCCCCTCTCCATATCCGCGTCGGAGACCTCCGCATACTGGAGGATCTCGCGGAGCGACTCCGCGTAGGCCACCGCCTCCTCCGGGCTCGAGAGCTCGGGACGGCTCACGATCTCGATGAGGGGGACTCCGCTCCGGTTGAAATCGACGCCGCTCTTGGTGGCCGAGTCCCGGAAACCCTCGTGGAGGAGCTTTCCCGCGTCCTCCTCCATGTGGATCCTCTCGATTCCGATCCACTTCTGGCCGGCCTCGGTCTCGATCTCGAGACTGCCTTCCTCCGCGAGAGGCCGGTCGTATTGCGAGATCTGGTATCCCTTGGGAAGGTCGGGATAGAAATAGTTCTTCCGGGCGAAGATCGAGCTCTGGTTGACGCGGCAGCCGACGGCGAACGCCATGCGGGTCGCGAGCTCGACCGCCCGGCCGTTCAAAACGGGAAGCGCCCCGGGAAGACCGGTGCATACCGGGCAAACGTTGGTGTTGGGCGCATCGCCGAACCCCGCGCGGCAGCCGCAGAAGAGTTTCGTGCTGGTCAGGAGCTGCGCGTGGCATTCGAGCCCGATGACGGTCTCGTAAGAGCTCATGCCGGCTTTGGCTCGAGGTAGAGCTCGTCGATGAGGTGCTTATAGCGAGACTCGATGACCGACCTCCGGGCCTTGAGCGTCGGAGTGAGCTCGCCCCTTTCGATGGTGAACTCCTCCGAGAGCAGGGCAACTTTTTTCACCCGCTCGTACTGCGCGAACTCGAGGTTCACCTTCTCCACCTCCCCCATGATGAGCGCTACCACCCGGGGGTGAGCGGCCATCTGGGCGCGGCCCTCCGCGGGGAGGGAGCTCTCGCGGCACCAGATCGTAAGCTTTTCGAAGTTCGGAAGAATCAGAGCCGCGACAAAGCTCCGGCGGTTTCCCACGACCACGACGTCGGAGATGAAGGCGTTGGTCTTGAGCTTTCCCTCGATCGCCTGGGGCGCGATGTTCTTTCCGCCCGCGGTGACGATGATGTCCTTCTTGCGGTCGGTGATGCGGAGAAAACCGTCGCCGTCGAAAACGCCGATGTCGCCGGTGTGGAAGAAGCCGCGGGAGTCGATCGCCTCGCGGGTCGCGGGCTCGTTCCTCCAGTAGCCCTTCATCACGTTCTCTCCGCGGGCAAGGATCTCGCCATCCGCCGCGATCTCGACCTCGACGCCGGGTACCGGAGGACCCACGGTTCCGAACCGAAGGCGCTCGGGCTGGTTCACGCTGATGACGGGCGAGGTCTCGGTGAGCCCATAGCCCTCGAGAATGGTGATGCCCGCGGCCCAGAAGAAGTCGGCGATCTCCTTCGAAAGAGGCGCCGAGCCGGAGACGAAGTACCGGAGCTCGCCTCCGAGCCGGTGATGAAGCTTCTTGAACACCAGCGCCGTCGCTATCTTGTAGCGGAGGCCGAGCCCGAAAGGAGGGCTCTCGCCCCTCAGCCGATACTCGCCGTGCTCTCTTCCCGTCGCGATCGCCCACTCGAAGATCCGCCGTTTGAGCGGACTTCCCGCGGCCGCCGACTCCTTCACCCGCGCGTACATCTTCTCGTAGAAGCGAGGCACCATGGTCATCACGGTGGGGTGGATCTGCCCGAGGTCCTCGATGACGGTGTCGATGCTCGCGGCAAGGGCGACCGAGACCCCGCAGGCGGGGTAGAGATACTGGCCCACCATGCGCTCGAAGACGTGCGAGTAGGGGAGCGCCGAGAGCGCCCGGTCCTTCGGACTGAGGGGAAGCACCTGGCGAGAGGCCTTCACGTTGGAAACGAAGTTCCGGTTCGTGAGCATGACTCCCTTCGGATCTCCGGTGGTCCCCGAGGTGTAGACGATGCTAGCGAGGTCCTCGGGCGTCACGGCGTTCGCGAGCCTCTCGGCAGCGCCCGGATCTCTTTCCGCTTCTTTTCTTCCTCGAGCCTCGACCGCTTCGAGGGAAGTCCCCTCGATGGCGGTCGCTGGGTCGAGGGTGATGACGTGCTGGAGCGCGGGAAGACCCCCGCGGGCCTCCGCGAGCTTTTTCTGCTGAGCGGTGTCGGAGACGATAACCGCCTTCGACTCGGAGTCCTTCAAGATGTAGGCGACCTGACCGGACGTGAGGGTGGCGTACACGGGAACGTTCGGGGCGCCGAGGATCTGGAGCGCGGCATCGACGAGGAACCACTCGTGGCGATTCTCGGAGAGGACCGCGACGCGGTCGCCCCGCTCGATACCGAGAGTATGGAGCCCGAGCGCCAGGTGGCGCGCGCGCGCGAGCCAGCTCTCGGAAGAAATCCTCTGCCAGGCGCCAGATCTCTTGTAAAGAAGGGCGTCGTCCTTCTGGTACTCTTGGGCGGCCTGCGCAAGAAGCTGATTCAGTGTCTCGAACTCCATGGAGCACCTCAACTTGCGAGGGATGTTAGCACAGCGCTCCTGGCGTTGGGATCCGCTGCATTGGTTATAATCCCCGGACAATGTCTCGCTCCTTCCTGGGCCTCGGCTCGAACGAGGGAGATCCGATCCGCCAGATCGAGAGCGTTCTCCTGGAGCTTCCCGAAAGAGGCGTCCCCGTGGTCCGCGTTTCCAGTCTCTACCGAACAGAGCCCGTAGGCGGCCCTCCGCAGGCCTGGTACCAGAACGCGGTTGCCGAAGTGGCATTCGAGGGTGAGCCCCTTTCACTCCTTCGAGTTTGTCGGTCCATCGAATCGCTGCACGGCCGAAAGCACGCGGAGAGAAACGCGCCCCGAACGCTCGACTTGGATATCCTCCTCTTCGGCGATCGGATCCTCGATACCCCCGAGCTCACGATTCCGCATCCGCGTTTTCGCGAGCGACGATTCGTGCTCGTCCCGATGGCCGAGATCGCCTCGGACGTCGAGGACCCGGTCTCCGGCCTCACCGTGCGGGAACTCCTTTCCCGGTGTCCGGATCGAAGCGCGGTCCTCTGATGCGCTATCGATACGTCGCCATCGAGGGCCCTCCGGGGGTGGGAAAGACCATCCTCGCGAAGCGGATCGCGGAAGCGCTCGATGGCGAAACGGTGCTCGAAAGCGAGGCGAATCCCTTCCTGACGGATTTCTACGCGGGCCGCCCTGGCGCCGCGTTCCAGACCCAGGTCTTCTTCCTCTTGAGCCGCTACCGGGAACTCTCCCAGCTCGCCCAGCGGGAGCTCTTCTCCCAGGTCAAGGTCTCGGACTTCATCCTTCCAAAGGACAAGATCTTCGCCTACCTCAACCTCGACGACAGCGAGCTCTTGCTGTACGAGAAAATCTACCGCACGCTGGCGGCGGAGGTCCCGCAACCGGAGCTCGTGGTCTACCTCCAGGCGCCCGCGGAGACGCTGATCAAGCGCCTTCGCCGGAGCCCGGGGCACTTCCCCAACGACTCCACGATGCGCGAGCTCGTGCGCGCCTACGATTACTTCTTCTTCCACTACCAGGCGACCCCCCTTCTCGTCGTGAACGCGTCCGCTGTCGATTTCGCGAGCCCCGAGACCGGCCTCGACTACCTGGTGCAGGAGATTCGGCTCATGCCGGGAGGAACACGGTACTACGTCCCCTCGGCCGACTGAGGTCCGCGGGGCCCATCCTCCCGCGCGCGAGCGAAGAGCGAGCGAGCATTAGACTTGTTCCCGTCGGCGGCGCCATGCTACCCTTTCTCTTGACACGATCGGGACAACATCTTCCTGAACCGTCCGCCTTTCGCCCGGCGGCTTTTGACTGATTTCCATCGATTGGCGGAGGTTCCCATGATCGACGCTCCCTCGAGACGCCCGGCGCTCCACAAGCGCCGGTACGTCGTCGACCAGCCGTTCCAGTACCGGCTGATTCGGACGCTCCTTCTCATCTGGCTCGCGCATTCCGTTTTCTTCACCCTCGTGCTGTACTTCTTCTACGAAGGCCACCTGCGGCAGTTTTACGATCTCGTGCCCCGGCCGGGGCTCCTCCCTCTGATCTCGCCTTCGACTCTCTTCGCGATTTCGATTGCCTTCGTTTTCGCCTTCGGGTTCGTGATCCTCACGGTCCTCGCGGTCTACATGAGCAACCAGATTGCCGGACCCCTCTACCGCACCAAAAAAGGACTGGATCGGGTGGGACGAGGCGAGTTCTGCTTCCACCTCCAGTTTCGACAGAGCGATTTCCTGAAGGACGTTCCCGTGGCCTTCAACAACATGCTCGACAGCCTCCGCCACCAGGCGGAGATGGACGTGGAGGAGCTCCGGGCGATCGAGGCACAGGACGACGATCCCGCCGAGTGGAAGCGGCTCGTCAAAAAACAGCGGGAGCGCAAGGAGGCGCAGCTCGGAATCGGACCGGACGCGGACGGAACCTCCCGGGAGCCGGAGGCGATATCGCTCACCGTGCACTAAGTGGCACGGGCGCAAACGGGCGAGATTGTCATATTATTGGCGCTTTCTCGATTCGCCCCTGGATCATGACCAAAAGCAACGACGGAAAGCCGCTCCGCGACGGCTCTCCCTATAGCGACATCCTCGGGGTCGATCCCTCCGTCGTCAAGGAAAAGGTGCGGCGCGAATCCGAGGAAGGGCGGGATCTCCTCAATTCCAACGATCTTTTCGGCGACATCATCGACGACTTCCGATCCAGAGAGGGAGCTCAGGGCGAAAGCCCACCCCGGCCTCCGAACTTCGAGTCCGCCGGAACCGACCCTTTTACTCCAGGAACTCCGAAACCCGTGGCGAGCGGGAAGAGCTACAGCCTTCTCGATGCCGCCTACTCGACCCTCCTCAAGGACTCCCATCTGAACCGGGACGTCGATAAGCTCGAAAAACTTCCGACCCCGGAGGCGCCGCGCGAGGATAACGCGGACTATGGCCGCTACTCCCTCATGGAGAGTGTCGCGACCGGCGGGATGGCCGAGGTTTTCCGCGCCAAGCGCAAAGGGGTGGAGGGTTTCGAGAAGGTCGTCGCGGTCAAGCGCATCCTGCCGCACCTGTCGAGCAACAAGGACTTCGTCGAGATGTTCATCGCCGAGGCCAAGATGGTGGCGTCGCTCTCGCATCCGAACATCGTTCAGATCTTCGACCTGGGAAAGATCGACGACACGTACTACATCGCCATGGAGTTCGTGGAAGGCAAGGACCTCCGGACCATCCTCACCCGGGCGCGAAACCGCAATACGCTCCCCGCCGTCGACCTTTCGGCGCTTATCGCCGCCCGGGTCAGCGCCGCCCTGGAATACGCCCACCGCCATCGCGACGGCGAGGGACGGGAGCTCCGCATCGTGCACCGCGACGTGAGCCCGCAGAACATCCTTATTTCCGACGAGGGTGAGGTCAAGCTCGTGGACTTCGGGATCGCCAAAGCCGCGACCAAAGCGTCCCATACCGACACCGGCTCGCTGCGAGGCAAGCTCCTGTACATGTCGCCGGAGCAGGCCTGGGGGAAGCCCCTCGACAAGCGGTCCGATCTGTTCGCGCTCGGGGCCGTGTTCTTCGAGAGCCTGACCGGGCATCTCCTCTTCAGCGCCAACACCGAGATGAGCATCCTCGAGCGGGTCCGGGAAGCTCGCTTCGTGCCCCCGTCTTCCCTGAACCCCGCGGTTCCCATCGAGCTCGAGGCCGTGGTGATGCGGCTTTTGAACAAGAACCCGGTGGAGCGATACCAGGACGCCTCGGAAGTGCTCCTGGACCTCGATTCCTACTTGCGCCGGCGTCCCGCGGTGGCATCGGCGGACCTTGCCCGATTCGTAAAAAGGCTCTTCGAGACGGACGCATAGGAGCTATTCTTGAGCACGAAAGTACCCGGAGGCATGGTTCCGCTCTCGAAGGAAGAGGCCGACATCTTCGAGCGGAGGCTCGCCATGGTTCGCCAGCAGCTCGAGGGCATTGACCTCGAGATCGAAAAAGAGCTCCGGGAAGTCCGGGAGCGGATCGACGCCCTCCAGGAGAAGCGCAAAGCGGCGCTCAAGGTCTACGATGCCGCCTGTACGATGCTCGGGATCGAGAACGATCTGGGCCAGGACTGATCGCCCCCTGAGTGTCCCGACCGCCCAGCCCCCCCGGTTTTCCGGTTTGACCTCCCTCCCCGACCGCTGGTAGGATCTGTACTCGTCTTTATGAGCTGGTTCAAGAAGGAAAAAACCCCCCTCGCTCCCATTCGCAAGAGCCGCATGCCCGAGGGGCTCTGGACCAAGTGCCGGGAGTGCTCCGAGATCCTCTATACGAAGGAGATCGTCCGGAACCTGAGCGTTTGCCCTAAATGTAACTACCACATGGGATTGACGTCGCGGGAGAGAGCCCGGTCGATCCTGGACGAGGGGAGGTTCGAGGAGTTCGAGCGCGGGATGCGCTCGAACGATCCCCTGCACTTCACCGATACCCAACCCTACCGGGAGCGGCTATCGAAAAGCCAGCAGGCCACCGGGCTCGACGACGCCGTTTTGATAGCACGCGGGAAAATCTCCGGCATTCCCGTCATCATGGCGGTCATGGAGTACAGTTTCATCGGCGGCAGCATGGGGGTGGTCGTCGGGGAGAAGATCACCCGGGCCGTGGAACGGTCGATTGCGGAACGATCGCCTCTCCTCATCGTCTCCCGATCCGGTGGGGCGCGGATGCAGGAGGGAGCCATGTCGCTGATGCAAATGGCCAAGATCAGCGCCGCCCTCGCCCGGCTGGACGACGCGCGCCTCCCGTACATCTCGATCCTGACCGACCCGACGACCGGGGGTGTGACCGCGAGCTTTGCCATGCTCGGCGACTTCAACCTGGCCGAGCCCAAGGCGCTCATCGGTTTTGCCGGGCCCCGGGTCATCGAGCAGACGATCCGCCAGCCGCTGCCGCCGGGGTTTCAAAGGTCCGAATACCTCCTCGAGCACGGCATGCTCGATATGATCGTCGAGCGCGGCGTCATGAAGGACACGCTTTCGAAGCTCCTGCGCTTCCTCACCGCTCCCGCGAAGCCGCCGAAGCTCGAAATCCGGGTGGCGCCCACGGAGCTGCCGGTGTTGACCCCACGTCCGGCCCCGATGGAATCCGCCTGAGGCGGGTCCTCGAGACAGTCGCTTCCCTTATCGATGATGACCTACGACGAAGCCCTCGTCTATCTGAAGGGCCGGGAGCGTTACGGGATCAAGTTCGGCCTTTCGAACATCGACCGCCTGGCGAAGGCCCTGGGGCGACCCGAGCGCCAGTACGCCTCCCTTCTCGTGGCCGGGACCAATGGGAAGGGCTCGACGGTAGCGCTCTCGGAGTCCATCCTCCGCGCGAGCGGCCTTCGGACGGGGCGCTATACCTCGCCGCACCTAAGGTGTGTCGAGGAGCGCATTACAATCGAGGGACGCCCGATTCCTCGCGAGCAGTTCGCCGCCGTCGTTTCCCGGGTGGCGGAGGCGGCGGAGCGGCTCTTCGAGAGTGAGCCGGACCGATCGGCCCCCACGTACTTCGAGGCGATGACGGCTGCCGCCTTCCTCGCGTTCGCCGATCGGCAAGTCGAGGTGGCCGTCCTCGAAGTGGGGATGGGCGGCCGCTTCGACGCCACCAACATCGCTCCCGCCGCTGTTTCGCTCATCGCTCCCATCGGCTTCGACCACGAGAGGTTCCTCGGAACGACCATCGCCGCCATCGCGTCCGAGAAGGCGGCCATCATCAAGGAAGGCCGCCCGGTGGTCGCCGGACGACTCGACCCCGAGGCTCTCGAGGTCGTCCGCCGGGAGGCGAAGCTGAAGAGATCTCCCTTGATTTCGGCCCTCGAGGGGATGGAGGTCCGGGCCGAGGAATCGAGCGAAGGCCAGAGAGTGTGGCTCAGGACTCCCGCTCGCGATTACGGGATCCTCGATCTTCCGCTCGCAGGGCCGCACCAGCTCGACAACCTCGCGCTTGCGGTGCGCGCGGTCGAGTGCTACTTCGACTCCCTCACGATCGAGAGCGTCGCCCGAGGTGTCGCCGCGACCGAGTGGCCCGGCCGGCTCCAGAGGATCGAAGGCAAGCCCGCGCTTCTTCTCGACGCCGCCCACAACGTCATGGCGACCGAGGCGTTGGCGCGTTATCTCGAGTCCCATCCGCACGAAATGCGCGTGCTGCTCTTCGGGGTCATGAAGGACAAGAGGGTATGGGAAATGCTCGAGCGGCTCCTTCCCCTCGTGAGCCATTTCATCGCCACTCGCCCCGAGATGTCCCGCGCCCGCGATCCCGAGAAGCTCGCACGCTTCGCGACGGAGCGCGGGGTGCCAGCGGAGGCGGTTCGTTCCCCCGAAGCGGCGCTCGCCCGCGCGCGCGAGGTCGCAGGTCCCGAGGGCGAGGTCCTGGTCGCGGGCTCGATCTTCTTACTCGGGGAAGTTCTTCCGTCGCTTTGAGCCTTTGGGAGGAGGGTCGCACGGCCGTGCGAACTCCTGGGCGATATAGAGAAAGCCGTCGGCCCCCCGGGCGATGCCAATCCCGATGAGGGTGAAGCGCTCGCTGAGCAGGTTCGCCCTGTGGCCGGGGCTCACCATCAAATCACCGAGCGAGTAGTCGATGGTGGTGTGCTTCGAGAGGTTCTCGCCGAAGGTGCAGGTGTCGGGAAGGGCGGCCAGGACTCTCTCTTCAATCGGGCGGTCGAAATCGTGGTGGACCCTTCGCGCGCCGGCCATTTTGGCGCTGTAGTCCCGCCCGACGCCGGCGAGGGCCGCGGAGAACGCGAGAGGCGGGAGTCCCCGGGCCTCACGCTCGACGTTGACGAGCTCCGCCATACGAAGCTCGAGCTCTACGACCGACTCGTTCGCGGGCTGGCATGAGACGAAGGTGACCGCCAGAATCGCGAGGCCCATCATCGACGGATCCTAGCGCGGGACCACGTGGAAATCTCATGCGCAGCACGGTATCTTGTCCCGCATGGAACGAAGAGACTTTCTCATGTCCGGACTGGTGGCCGGCGGCCTCTCGTCGCTCCTTAGCGAGCGAGCGGGAGCGGCGGCGCAAACGACACCCGACAAACTGCACGGCGTCCAGCTCCTCGTCTTCGACACCTTCGGCACGGTCGTCGACTGGCGGTCGTCGGTCATCGCGGAGGGGGAGAGGCTCGGAAAAGCGAAGGGGCTGAGCGTCGACTGGGCCGCATTCGCCGACCGGTGGCGTGACGGTTACGGCCCGGCGATGAACCGCGTGCGCACGGGGGAGCTCCCTTGGACGAAGCTCGATGTCCTGCATCGCATGACGCTCGACGGGCTTTTGGCCGAATTCAAGATCGAAGGGTTGACCGAGGCCGAGAAGGATCACTTCAACCGCGCGTGGCATCGGCTGCACGCGTGGCCTGACGCGGTAGAGGGGCTCACCCGCCTCAAGAAGCGGTACGTGGTAGCACCGCTCTCGAACGGCAACGTGTCGCTTCTGACGAATATGGCGAAGTTCACGGGACTGCCGTGGGACACCGTCCTTTCGACAGAGCTCGTGCGCCACTACAAGCCGGACAAGGAAACGTATCTCATGCCCGGAGAATTCTGGGATCTGCCGCCCTCAGGAGTGATGATGGTCGCGGCGCACAGGGGCGATCTGGAATCCGCCCAGGCGCTCGGCTTGCGAACGGCGTACGTTCATCGGCCTCTCGAGTTCGGCCCGGCGCGGACCCCGACCGCTCCCGAGCCGGGACGCTTCGACTTCATGGCCAGTGATTTTCTCGATCTCGCCTCGCAGCTTGGCACGTAGTGTCTGCCTCGACATCATCGGAGGGAATCCGTGAGCACGATCAGCCTGAGGCTCCCCGAGTCGTTGCACAAACAGCCAGGGAGCTGGCCAAGAAAGACAAAGTTTCGATGGTCTCCTGACCCGTCCCGCCCATTCTATTGATCCCAGCTTGCCAAAACGGAGAGGGAACGGTCGAGAGAGCTGGCGAACGGGCCGGAATCGCGGTTGCCCGCTTCGCTGGCGAAGCCGTTGCGTGGAGGAGGAGCGCAAAACAGCGTCAGCTTTGTGCCGTAGAATGCCGTCGTGAAGGTTGAACCTTGATGCGGCTGACACAGGCTGAACTCGATCAGTTTTACGAGAGCATCGTCGTTAGCGTGCGGGCGAGAGGCGGGGTTTGCGCAATCACTAGCGGCATGGCGTGCGTCGAGTTTGGCGTGGCCCAGACGACAAAGGACTGCGACGTGCTCTGCGAGCCACGCTCCGCGCGGATACTGCTCGACGTAATCGGATCCGCCGAATTGATGGGATCGTGCTGCAGGTATCGGGGGAACCTGAGCCCACCACTCGACGCGCGGTGGCTGCGCGGCGGCTGGACGAGTCATTTCTTCTGGAAGGCGCGCGGCGCCGAAGCGTACCTCGACGTTTTTGGCGTTGCTCCTCGCGGGAGCTCGCCGTGGGCGGCCGAACTGCGAGGACTGTATGCTAACCCGCACACGGTGGCTGAAATGAAGCGGACCGACCGCGAGAAAGACTGGCCGTTCGCCACCGCATTGGGTTCCATGATGCTGAGCGCGGGCGACGCGCGCGGCTGGCTGCATATTTTCGACGTCACCACGCTGCGGCGCTTGGTCAAGCGCATTCCGTGTCCACAGAAGATCGTCGCCCAACGTCCTGCGCTGGGACTTGCCCTGCGGCGCGACAAGCGATTGGAGCATGTGGTTCACGTGGAAAAAGTGTACTGGAGCGCGCTCGACCGCGTGCGCTTGCGCGTCTACGAGCGCGCCGTGCGGCCCTACGCGGCAGCCGTACGAAAGGCGCTTACACCCAGGGACGCGAGCCTCGAGCTTCAGCATGAGACTCGCCTTGAGTGCGCTCGCCGTCTGCTTCCCAAGAGCCCCCTCTGCGATCATGGGCTCCCGGCGCTCGTTCACGATGCCCGAAAGTCCGTCGTCACACTGGTCCCCGGTGCCAACCTGGACTATCTGCCGGAGGTGGCGGACAATTTCGCGAGTCTCATTCCATGAATCGAACGCGACGGAAACCCGCCTGGCTGACGTCGTCGGCGCAGCGATTCATTCGCCGCGTGGCATACGACTTCCACGTTCGTGCTTTCGGTGAGGAGATGGCGCGCGTCAATTTCTTGCCGCTCGACGAACGGAAGGCTTACATCCGCGAGATGAACGACCACGCGCGCGCCAAAGGCGTCAAGTTCGAAAAGGCCGCGCGGGGAGTGACACCTTAGAAACGGAAGAGGTGGGTTCCCGAGACGGATATCGTCCATTACGCGCCCCGAGGATAAGTTACCTGGGACCGGTCTCCTGAGCCGTCCCAACCCATTCGGTTCAGTGTTACATTGGATCGCGGTGAGCGAGAAACTGTTGCTGCGTCTGCGCGTTAACGGTGAGCCGGTCGAGGTCGCCGTTCCCGCGCACAAGACGCTTCTCGAAGTCCTGAGGGAGGACCTGAGGCTCACCGGAACCAAGCACGGGTGCGAGCTCGGCGAGTGCGGCACCTGCACCGTGCTCGTCGACGGAGAGCCCGTGCTCTCCTGTCTCGCCCTTCCCATCGAGCTCCAGGGGGCGGAAATTCTCACCGTCGAGGGACTGATGCAGGACGGCCGCGCGCATCCGCTCCAGGTCGCTTTCGCCGAGATGGGCGCCGCGCAATGCGGGTACTGCACCCCGGGAATCCTTCTCGCGGCGAAGGCACTCCTCGACCGAAACCCTTTGCCGGAACGGGAAGAGATCCGTCAGGCGCTCGCGGGCAACCTCTGCCGCTGCACCGGCTACCTCCAGATCCTTCAGGCGATCGAAAGAGCCGCCCGGGGCGAAATCGGGCGCCCGATCTCCGTTTAGTCATGCCTACGAAGATCGACGTCGAGCCTTCTGAGAAGACGACCGCCCGCGAGGCGGAGCCTCTCACCATCATCGGCAAGCCCAACATGAAGGTCGACGCGATGGCGAAAGTGAGCGGAGAGACCCTCTTCGCCGACGACCTCGCGCTCCCGCGGATGCTCTTCTGCAAGCTCTTGAGGAGCCCGCATCCCCACGCTCGCATCGTGAACGTCGACGTCCGGAAGGCTCAAGCCATGCCGGGCGTCGTCGCGACTCTCGTGGGCTCGGAGCTCCCCATCCCCTTCGGCATCCTTCCCGTTTCCCAGGACGAGCACGCTCTTTGTTTCGACAAGGTGCGTTTCGTCGGCGATCCCGTGGCCGCCGTTGCGGCCCTCGACGAGGAGACCGCCGAGCGGGCCCTACGGCTCATCGACGTCGAGTATGAAGTCCTGCCTCCCGTCATGTCGATCGAGGCCGCGCTCGCTCCGGACTCGCCCGCGATTCATGAAGACGCGCGCTATCAAGGAAACGTTCAGAAGGCGGTAGCCCTCGAGTTCGGAGACGTCGACGAGGGCTTTGCCGAGGCCGACCACGTTCGCGAGGACACGTTCTTCTTCCAGGGGAACACCCATCTGCCCCTCGAGCAGCATTCCGCGCTCGCGAGCTACGGGGCCGACGGGAAGCTCACCCTCTGGTCCTCGACCCAGACGCCCCACTACGTGCACCGGGCGATGGCGAAGGTCCTCGAGATGCCGCCCTCCCAGATCCGCGTCATCGCCTGCCCCAACGGCGGCGGCTTCGGAGGGAAGAGCGATCCCTTCAATCACGAGATCGTGGTGGCGAAGCTCTCGATGAAGACCCGCCGTCCGGTGAAAGTGACACTCAACCGCGAGGAAGTCTTCTACTGCCACCGCGGGCGGCATCCGGTCGCGATGTGGGTGAAGACCGGCGTCAAGAGAAACGGCGCCATCACCGCGATGCATTTCCGCTCGTTTCTCGACGGCGGCGCCTACGGAAGCTACGGAGTCGCAAGCCTCTACTACACCGGTGCTCTTCAGACAGTGACCTACAAGGTCCCGCGCTACAAGTTCGAGGGGCTTCGGGTCTTCACGAATAAGCCTCCCTGCGGCCCGAAGCGCGGCCACGGAACGGTGCAGCCTCGATATGCCATCGAGTGCCATCTCGACAAGATCGCGGAAGCGATCGGGAAGAACCCCCTCGACCTTCGTCTGGAACGAGTCGTCGAGCCGTACTCGAAGACAGCGAACCACCTCGAGCTTCGCACCGTAGGCTTGCGGGAGTGCCTGGAGAAGGTGGGAGAGCGCTCGGAGTTCCGAAAAAAACACGGAAAACTCCCGCGCGGACGAGGCATCGGCCTCGCGGCCTCGAGCTACATCACCGGAGCAGGCCTTCCCATTTACTGGAACCAGCTTCCCCATAGTGGCGTGCAGCTCAAGCTCGATCGCGGCGGCGGCGTCACCGCTTTCTGCGGCTCGACCGACATCGGCCAGGGGTCGGACTCGGTCCTCGCCTACGTGGTGGCGGAAGAGCTCGGGGTCGAAGTGGAAGATGTCCACGTCGTCACCGCCGACACCCACCTCACTCCCGTCGACCTCGGAAGCTACTCGAGCCGGGTCACGCTCATGACGGGAAACGCCGCCATCCAGGCCGCGCGGCGGTTGAAGCCGCTCCTTCTCGACGAGGCCGCGCAGAAGCTCGACGTACCGGTCGAGAGGCTTCGCATGGCCCATCGCCGCATCTTCGATCGCGAGCATCCGGAGGTGGCGATGGCTTTCGCCGAAGCGGTGGTTCTCGCCGAAGCGAGCTACGGGACTCTGGGCTCGACGGGGAGCTACACCCCGCCTCGATCCGCCGCGCGATACAAGGGCTCGGGGGTGGGCCCGAGCGCGACCTATAGCTACTCGGCTTGCGCGCTCGAGCTCGAGGTGGACGAGGAGACGGGTATCGTGCGCGTCGAGAAGATCTGGATCGCCCACGACGTCGGAAAGCCCATCAATCCGCTCCTCGCCATCGGCCAGATCGAGGGAAGCGTCTACATGGGGCTTGGTGAAGTCCTCTACGAGGAGCAGGTCTTCCGCCGCGGGCTCCACAAGATCCCGTCGATCCTCGACTACAAGAGCCCCACGTTTCTCGAGATGCCTCCCGTCGAATCGATCCTGGTCGAAACGCTCGATCCCGAAGGCCCGTATGGCGCGAAGGAGTGCGGCCAGGGGCCGCTCCTTCCTGTGATCCCTGCCCTCGCGAACGCCGTCTACGACGCCCTCGGAGTAAGGATCGACGAGACCCCCATGACTCCCGACAAGATCCTTCTCGCTCTCGAGGGGAGGCTTTCGAAGCCGACGGTGCCCGCGTACGAGTTCCCGCCTCCGATCGAGGTGCCGCCCCTATGATGCGGCTTCCACCGTTCCGCTACCTCAAGCCGAAGTCGGCGGGCGAGGCCGCTCGAATGATCGCCGATCACGCGCGCGATGAAGCGATGGCCGTATCCGGCGGGACCGACCTCTACCCCAACATGAAGAGACGGCAGTTCGAGCCGAAGGTGCTCGTGGGTCTACGGGCTCTCGAAGGGGGTCGGGAAGTCGCGATGGGCGAAGACAAAGGGCTCGAGATCGGAGGCCTCGCGACGCTCCAGTCCCTTGAGAGAAGCGCGCTCCTTCAGGCCCAGTTTCCCGCGCTCGCAAAGGCCGCGGGCCTCGTGAGCTCGCCCATCTTGAGGCACATGGGGACCCTCGGAGGGAACCTCTGCGTCGACACCCGCTGCACGTACTACAACCAGACTTATGACTGGCGGAAGGCGATCGACTTCTGTATGAAGAAGGACGGCGCCATCTGCTGGGTCGCGCCCTCGAGCCCGCGCTGCTGGGCGGTGAGCTCCTCCGACACCGCGCCTGTCCTCATCGCTCTCGATGCCAGCGTCACCCTCGTGGGCCCCTTGGGCGAGCGCCGGATCCCGGTGAAGGATCTCTACCGGCCCGACGGCATCGATTTCGTGACCAAGACGCGCGAAGAGATCCTGACCGCGATCCACGTGCC
>CAZKNR010000563.1:0-8196 GCA_964553925.1 uncultured Acidobacteriota bacterium | reverse complement strand
GTGGGAGAAGATCTTTAAGGATCCCATGACGACGGCCGCGGCCATCGATCGCCTCGTGCACCACAGCATCATTCTGGAACTGAACGTTGCGAGCTATCGGCTCGAGCAATCCAAGAAGAACCGGACACCAATGGCCGAGGGTACCGAAACGAGGCAAACGGCGTGATCGCTCTCCGCCTCCGGAAAAACGACCGCGAGAATCGCCTCAGGAGCGACGACCTCGGGTCGGTCCATGCCCAGGGTACCCCCCTTTGCTCTCTTGCAGACGGTCCTCGGGCGCCGCGACTCGTTCCGGGGCCCGGCCTACGGGAGCGGACAAGGAGGCTTCGCATCTTTTCTTAATCGTACGCTCCCTCCTTCGCCGCTCCCGGAACGAAGGGAAGATCGTGCTAGGAAGTGAACAGAGAAGGATGACTAGGCAACGGGAGTTCTAGTTGTCGCTGAGAGGGAAGGATGGTTGACGCTGGACACAGCGGCCGCAGCAAGAACGCATGACACACCGCAAACATCGAAAGCGTACTGCCGATGCAGAGCGCGAGCGTCGTCACGACGAACGCGCTGAGCGTGGGACGCCGAACGAACGTGCGCGGCCTGCCGGAGCTCGCCCAACAGGTCGGCTACGTCCATGTGCGGAGGCTTTGGGGTGATCACCGGTATCGAGTACACGTTACGCCCGCGCGCGCACCCGGTACAGGTACAGAACGTCTGGATAGCAGGCCGCACAGATGGGCGGCGCTACGTCTCTATTGGAGTCGATCCCAACTCAAGCGAAGTTGGGTACCCATAATTCGTGGCGAAGACGACGGTCGCTGCTTGCTCTCATTGCTCCCGCAGTCGCACCCCTGACCACCCTCGAGTGGTGATCGCCGGGGCAGCCCGGCGTATGTTCGCGCTCGTTCCTGAGGGGTGAGCCTCCGACCCATCACCCTATACCGAACCGAGACGGCGGCGTCGTTTGTCGAGCTTCCGATGAAGGAGCTCCAGGGATCCTTCGATCAGGCGCTCACTTCGACGCGACCGGTATCATGACGTGAGCGTACGGGGTACCCTTCCACATGACGGAGGGACCGCCGCTGTGGTGGTCCGTCGGGATCGCATCGAGCGCGGCGGCATCGGGCACGAGCAGCATCAAATGCGGCCCGGATACGACCCAGTCGTTGTCGGGCGTGGGGCCGGCAGCGTAGGGGTCGGTGTTACTCGCGCCGGAGTCGCCGCGAAGCATGTAGGAGATACCAACATGTTCGGCCTTGAACGGCTTCTTGTTGGCCCACGCGTCCGCCCAGCCCTGCCAGGTCTTGTCGAGGCACATCGGAGAGGATTCGGCCGTGAACCCGGCCGGAGTCGGAAAACAAACCCAGCCGTTCGAGCCTTCCCGCAGCGTGTTGCCCTGCCAATCTTTGATGGTCGCCTTGTCGGTGATCGAGGGCATAGCCGCGCGTAAAGCGTCGCGGATCATCGCGTCCTTTGTCGCCTGCGCCTCACTGTTCTGGGGCGAGCAGCCGCTCGAAAGCGGTAAGAGCGCTAGAAGGAAGCAAAGGTAACGAATCATTGGAACCCTCCTTTTGCAACGCTCAAGTAGCACAGGGCGCGACCGTACGTCAAGGCTCCTGCAGCGAGCGCGCGGGTCGAATGCCCGGGGACGAACGACGCCTCACCCGCGCGGGTGCAACGTGGCACTTGAACACGACGTTCGCGAGGGCGCGCCTTCCCAGAAGGTCCTCTCCGAAGCTCTCCAGTGGTCGTTGTCGAAGAGGCTCGTGAAGTTGATCCGGACCCCGATCCGGTCGTTGAAGATGCGGAGCGCGAGCGTCGTCACGACGAACGCGCTGAGCGTGGCCCTCTGTGGACGGCGCGGCCTGCCGGAGCTCGCCCAACAGGTCGGCTACGTCCACGTGAAGGGGCTTTGGGTGATCACCGGTATCGAGTACACGTTACGCTCGCGCGCGCGCCCGTTACAGGACAGAATGTTTGGATAGCAGGCCGCACAGATGGGCGGCGCCACGTCTCTATCGGGGTCTATCCCAACTCAAGAGAAGCTTCGCCAACTTGCCGAGGGCTGGCCTGAGCACTTCAAACGGATGGCCGCAGGCGATGCGGATACAGTGGTCATACTGTTTCGTGGTCGAGAAAAGGCTGCCCGGAAGGATGCTCACGCCAGCGGCGGCCGCCTTCCGTTGCAACTCCAGACCGTCGAATTCCTCCGGCAGCTGGACCCAGAGCACGAACCCGCCTTCCGGCCGGCTGACACGCGTGCCTTTGGGGAACGTGCGCAGGATCTCCTGGCGCGACGCCTCCACCGACTGCCAGAGAGCGAACCGCAGCCGCTTGACGTGCTTGTCGTAAGCACCCGACTCAAGGAACTCCGCCATGGCGAGCTGTGGCAGACGCGCGCTCGCTACGTTGGCGGAAAGCTTCAGCCGTTCGACGTCCGCCTGAAAGCGTCCCGCGCAAATCCAGCCGAGGTTGAAGCCAGGCGCGACATAGTGCGCCAGGGAAGAGCACTGGATCACCATCCCCGTCTTGTCGAAGGCCTTGAGCGGACGGGGGCGCTCGCCGCTGAACACCAGATCGCCGAAGGGATCTCCTTCGATGATGGGCACCCCTTGCTTCGTGGCGAAGGCGACGGTCGCCGCCTTGCTCTCATCGCTGGCGCAGTCGCCGAGCGCATTGTTGCAGGTGGCGGTGACCAGAATCGCCTTCACCCGATGCTTGCGGACAGCAATCGAGAGCAGATTGAGATCGATGCCCTCGCCCCGGACGTGAGGGATCTCGACCGCGCGCAACCGATACGTACTCAGCGCCTGCAAGAACTCGTAGCAACCGGGACTCTCGACGGCCACCACGTCGCCGGGCTCGGTCACGGCGCGGACGGCGAGATTCGTTGCCTCGGTCTCTCCCGAAGTCACCAATACGTCGTCAGGCGAGCAATTGGAACCTTGGCGAAACACGAGTCGCGCGATCTGACGGCGCAGGCGCGGGTTCCCGCGGGGATCCTCGTAGCGGACGGCGTTGTCGGTGAATGCCGAAAGCGCGAGCCGAATCGAGCGATTCAAACGGTGCATGGGAAGGAGCGCCGGCCCTACGACCGCGGGTCCGAGCTGCACGACCTCCTGTCGCTCTCCGACCGGCGAGGTTTCGGCCCCGATGGGGACGGGCCCCACGGGCACAGGTCCTTTAGGCCGCCGGGCGACGCTGGGATCGGGGCCATCGGGCGACGGAAGCCGGCTGACGAAGAACCCTGACCTGGGCCGCGCTCGAATGTAGCCCTGTCGTTCCAGCCACACGTAGCAACTGACCGCGGTAGCCACGCTGATCCGCTGCTGCTCCCGCAGCCGGCGCACGGAGGGCAGGCGGTCGCCGACGCGCAAGACCCCGTCCTTGAGCTGACGCTCGAAGCCCTTCGCCAGCACCAGGTACTTCGGGCACCGGCTCGGCGCCAGAGCGAGAAGGGCGTTTGAGCTCATGCTACGTGCCAAGTGTATCGCGCCTGGCGGCGGTCGGCACAGATACAGATCGGCAGATCTGTGATGGGTACAGCCTTACCTGAGCGGTATCGGCGAGCTCACGCGCTATCTCACCGAAGCCAGCTGTAAGGAGGTTCTCGCCCGCTCGGCTTACAAATCGAAACGCGAGATCGAGGAGCTGGTTGCCGAACTGGCGCCCAAGCCGGACGTGCCGGCGTGCGCAAGCTCCCGGCGCGCGCCGAGACCGCTCCGGCCTCCGAGCTCCGTCTGGACGCAGTTAACTATGCCGAATTCGGCATAGTAACTGGAGCTGGACGCTCTGGAAGGACAAACATCGTCTACTTGAACGAGACGACCGAGGAGCCCACCATGGAGATTTTGAACCTGAGCACAGTGAGAACTGGCCAAGCCGGCGCCTGGCACGACCTTCACCTTCGGGGTCACGGTGTCTCCCGACGGAAACGGCGCCCTCTACGGGCAACGAGACCAAAACGGGAGCGACCTCGTCCTCGTGGAGAACTTCACGGAAGGCCTAGGAACTTAGACCGCCTCGACAGGCTCCTCGTGCAGCACCATCAGCTGTCGGGCGGGGAGAGCGAGTTGCGCGTACGTACGGCCCTCGTGGTCACTGAACTCGACCTCATATACTTCTGGTCGTAAGACGTCGACGATCGTGCCTACCTGTCCGCGGCGCAGTTTTCGGTCAGGCAGATCCTCGGTCAACGCTACGACATCAAGGAGTTCTATCGCCTGAGACATACGCATCTCTCCCCCGTCAAAGAACGTAGCAGCTGACAAATCGCGGAGAATCCTCATCACCAAGAACGATCCAGCTACTTCGAATGGTAGCGGTCCCACCTGGGCCCGTCCACAGAAAGTCTAGCACGAAGCGCTGTCCGTACTCATCGCGATCTCCAAGGACTGCATCGCCGTCAACCGCGGCAGCCAGAAGCGCCGCTCGAAGCGTCTCTGCGTCCTCCGACGTTAGCCCGAGGGCGGCTTCAAAAACACGAGCTTTGTGGCGCCCCCGGCGATGCTCTGCACTCAGGCAGTAATCGCGAAGCTTTTTGATATTGACGACCGCCCTCTCGGCGTTGGGAAGCTTCATCGAGTCGGAACAGCAGATGCCAAGACACGCCCCACTGCGGACTTCCTGTTCAGAAGAGGGAAATCGATGGATGAAGTGTACCGACCCCCTTCACCGTGAACGCAACTCCTTCATGGTAGTGAGATCCTCGTCGAAATCCAACTCATCGTAATGCACGGGGATCTGGCGGCTCGCGATGAGGTGCTGAAACCGGAGACCGTCCATTCCAGCCAGGCGGCTTGCGCGGGCGAGAGTCGCCTTTTTCTTCCTGGAAGAGCGAGACCGCGACTTCTCTCATCTTCACATCTCCGACAACAGTCTACGCGTACCTCGGCATGGCTTCAAGGAGCTGATCGGAAGCGCTTGCGGTCGACCGCAAGGGTTAACCCATTATACTCTGGTGGTGAAAGTCGCCATCTCGATCCCCGACGAGCTCTTTCGTCAAGTTGAGCTCTGCTCGCGCCGGCTCAAGGTGTCGCGAAGCCGTCTCTTCGCGGATGCCGTCGGCGAGTACCTCGCCCGGCAGCGGATCCCGCTCGATGCGACGGCGGCCTGGAACGAGGTCATTGCCAAGGCGGGGCAGCCGGGTGATGAGCCCGCCGCCGTTGCCCTGCGAAACCGGCAAGGCGACGCTCAAGGCTTCGCTCACGGCGCGCCGGTGATCCAAGCGCGGGCAAATCTGGTGGGCGGATCTGGGGGAACCGCGCGGGTCGGAGCCCGGCTACCGCCATCCGGTGCTGGTCCTCCAGCGAGATGAGGTGAACAAAAGCCGCATCAACACCGTCGTGGTGTGTCTGCTCGCGAGCAACGCCATGTTGTCGCGAGCTCCCGGTAATACACACTGCTTCGCCGCCGACGCACCGGCCTGCCGCGCGACTCCGTGGTGAATGCGTCCCAGGTCGCGACGCTGAACAAGCCCGATCTCGAGGAGCTCGTCGGCGCCGTACCCCGCGATCTCATGGACGACGCGGACCAAGGACTCCGCTGGTTCCTCGGTTCGACTGATCCTGGGTGCCGAGCTGGGCGCCCTTACCCGCGAGCTTCGCTGAGATCCGCGCGTGCACCTCGCGCGGAGGTGAGATCAAAACGATGGCCGAATCGAAGATGTGATATGGCTGGACGCGTGGACGAGGGCAGGAAATCAAGGAGGACATGATGCTTGGCAGGAATCGCATTTCTTTCCGTTCTCGAATGCTCGTCATGGCGGGCTTATCGTGCTGCTTCTTCGCGCTCTCGCCCGGAGCAGGGGCGCCGGCGGAGGGGCCAGCCACGTGGCCGGACCGCGTGGGCACGGCCGAGGTGCGGGCGGGGGAAGTGACACGGGGGAGGCTGCCGCTCATCGAGTACGCCGACGGGTCGGACGTGGAGGCGCCGGTCATCGTCGTCGCCGGGAAGGAGCGCGGGCCGGTGGCCTGGCTCATCTCCTGCGGGCACGGGGACGAGTTCGGAGGGGCGCTGGCAATTGCGAGAGTGGCCAAGGCTCTCGACCCGGCGACGATGAAAGGCCTCGTGGTCTTGATCCCGGTCGCGAACCCCCCGGCCTTCCAGGCCATGCGCCGCGTCAACCCCTCCCCCGACGACCTCATGGACTTCGGCGACGCCTTCCCCGGGCGGCCGCGCTTCGCGACCGAGCGGATCGCCGAGAAGTACACGGCTCTTTGGAAGGAGCATGCCGACTTCGTCGTGGATCTCCACACCGGCGGCGACCGCTTCGTCCAGCACCCATTCGTCATCTTCACGATCACGGGCACGGTGCCGGTAGACCGGATGGAATTCCTCGCTCGGGTGTTCGGCGTGCCGACACTCTGGCGCGATCGGGACAAAGTGTTCGAGTCGGACATCACGATCAACTTGCCGGCGATGGGGATCCCGGCGTTTCTCCTCGAAGTCGGGGGCGGGGCGGTGATGGAGCGCCAGCAGGACGCGCGTCAGGCGGAGTTCGCGCTCAGCTTCTTGCGCGGCGTCGGAATCGCCCCGGGGGAGGCTTTGCGCCCCGAACGTTTCACCGTCGTCGAGAAGTACCGGATCATCACGCCCTCACGCGGCGGCTTCTTCTACCCGCTGGTGAAGCCGGGCGACCCGGTGAGCGAAGGCACCCCTCTCGCGCGCATCGTGGACGTGTACGGCGACGAGGTCGAGGTCCTGCGCTCCCCGGTGGGCGGCGCCATCGTTCTCGGGATCCAGGAGTTCCCGGTTGTCGCCTCAGGCTCCTGGGTGGCCGAGCTGGGGATTCTGGTGCCTGAGTGACTTTTCGCGTCGCGGTTTGGATCAAAGGGCTAAGGGCCCGCCCCTGGTTCAGCCCACGCGGGTCCGCAGGGTTCTCAATGGCCTGACCTTCGGCCGGCGTCCCCGAGCACGCCGAGCCTGCCAGAGGTCCCACTTCGCCTGCAGCGCCAGCCAGATCTGCGCGTCCCATCCTGTCAGTGCCTCGAGAAGAAGCGCGGTTTCAGCGCTCACTCCTCGTCGCCCCCTCACGATCGAGTTGAGTCGCTGAAACGGCACTCCCATCCTTTCAGCCGCTTCGACCTGAGTCACGGCGAGCGGATCGAGGAACTCCCTGAGGAGCATCTCCCCAGGATGGGTCGGCGGACGGTGCGTCGGTGACATCAGACCTTCTCCTCTTCTCCTTAGTGGTAATCGGTGCAGCAAACGTCATATGCGTCCTGGCCCACGAAGCGGAAAACGACCCGGTACTGGTCGTTCACGCGAATCGCGTGATACCCGGCCTGGTCACCTTCGAGGCTGTGAAGCCGATTGCCGGGCGGTATCCGCAAATCGTCGAGCTTCGTGACGATGTCGATCTGATCTAGCTTTCGCTGGACGACGGGCCACAAGTCCTTGGGGATGCGCCGGGCCGCCTTGCTGTTCACGCCGTTCCAGACGTCCCTGGTCGCATCGTCCGCGAACGTCCCGATCATACCCTCAATTAGTATAGCACACGTGCTGTGCTATCGAGATTGCCTGGCCCCTCGCTTGCGAAATCGCCCGAGCCTCGAACCGCTGATGGACTCTAGGGGGACGGAGACAGCTCCGCGCCCTCGTGTCGATCCAGAGACGCTCCATTAACCAAAGCAGTCCTAGGACATCAGATTATTGACCACGAAGAATGTCCGAGAGACAATCCTGTCGAAGAGGCGCGGACGAAAAGTTCGCCGATGAGTGCCAGGTTCAGAAGAGGTGAGGTGTTTCTGACCACCTTCACTGAAAGGCAACTCCTTCAGCGTTCGCAGGTCCTCGTCGAAATCCGCCGAGTCGTAGTGGACGGGATCTGGCGGCTCGCGATGAGGTGCTGACACTGGAGATAGAGGACGATTCCGAGGGAGAAGAGAATCCGCCCGGAAGTCCTCCTAGGATTCGGGACTCCCGTGCCTGTCGAGTGACGCGTACTGCCTCAGAGCGCGGAAAGGCAGGTTGTAGAGCTCCATCAACTGGAGCGTCTGGAACGGGAGGTCTTTGACCACGAAGACGTCCGAGAGGTCGATGCCCTCCCGTTTTCGCGTGGTCCCGAGGGAGGTCGCGAGAGTCTCGTCCTTGTGGCAGAGGAACATCGCCTGGCGGTAGGCGGCCTGGGGGTGCTCCTTGTACTTCATGTCGAAGATGGAGTTCACCTGGGCGTCGGCGATGTCTTGAAGGATGCGGACCACC
>CAZKNR010000562.1:0-11501 GCA_964553925.1 uncultured Acidobacteriota bacterium | reverse complement strand
GCTTCGAGTTCTTCTCCGGATAGGCGAGGGTAAAGCCTGGACCCCTGTGGGTGAGCGACTTCTCCTGGACCGCGAGGAGGAGACCTACGAAAGCGATAGCGAGGGCACTCATGCTCCGGGCGCCTCCCCGACGGTATTGGCCAGGACTTCATCGACACTGGTATCCCCGAGAGCCGCGACTCCAAGCCCGCTCTCCCGAAGGCTCTTCATCCCTTGCTGCATCGCGAGATCGCGAAGCTCGACGACGGATGCCTTCCTGGCAATAAGATCCTCGATCTCGTCCGTCACCACCAGTGCCTCGTAGATGCCGCGCCGTCCGCGGTAGCCGCTTCGCCCGCAGTCCTCGCACTCGCCCGGCTCGAACAGCGTCGCACCCTTCAGAATAGCAATCTCGCGGGGGGAGAAGGAAGCCGAACTCCTCGGGGCCGCCGGTCTCTTGCACTTGGCGCAAAGCCGCCGCACGAGCCTTTGGGCGAGAACCAGACGCACCGCGGAGCCGACCATGTAGGGGTCGAGGTCCATGTTGAGAAGACGGAGGATGGTGCTGGGCGCATCGTTGGTGTGGAGGGTCGACATCACCAGGTGACCGGTGAGCGACGCCTTGAGGGCGATGTCCGCCGTCTCCTGGTCCCGGATCTCGCCGACGAGAATGACGTCGGGGTCCTGCCGCAGGAAGCTGCGGAGGGCGCTTGCGAAGGTGATCCCCGTCTCCTCGCCGCAGTGGACCTGCGTGACCCCCGCGATCTTGGACTCCACCGGATCCTCGGCCGAGACGATATTCACGTCGTCGTTGTTCAGATGCTCGACCAGAGCGTACAGGGTCGAGGTCTTGCCGCTTCCGGTCGGGCCGGTCACGAGAAGAAGCCCGTTCGGCCGTTCCGCCGCGTCCCGCACGCGCTCGAGGGTATCGGTGTCGAAGCCGAGCTCGTTCAAGCCCTGGCGCTTGCGGGAACGATCGAGGGCGCGCAGCACGATTTTCTCGCCGAAGAGCGAGGGAAGGCTCGAGAAACGAAAGTCGACGTCCTTCCCCCAGACGAGGTCGTAGCTGATGCGGGCATCGAGTGGCTCGGTCGCGGGCTTCATGGCAATGCCCGCCATCACCTTCACCCGCGCGACCACCGCGAGGGCAACGGGTGTGGGGAAGGTGAAGGCGGTCCGCATGACGCCGTCGATGCGGGACCGAATCCGAAAGACGGTCTCGAGCGGCTCGAAGTGAACGTCGCTCGCTCCCGCGAGGACGAGGCGCAAAAGCAACTGGTGGACGAAACGGATGAGCTCGGGATCGCGAACGATGGCCTCGAGAGCTCCCGCGTCGGCGCGGATCTTGTCGCGGTTGCGATTCACGAGCGCGACCGCGGCATCGGAGTAGACGCTCATCGGCGCATCGAGACGCGCCTTCACGATGGAGTCGACGAGCTTCAGGGTTTCGTCGATATCGGATGCAGCCCGGGGGAGGCCGTTGAAGGTGACTCCATAGTGCTGCGAGATCGCAGCCGCGATCGTCTGCTCCAACCCGGCGACGGCATGGATGCGGCAGCCGGAGACGGCTTCGAGCGCCGAGATCAGCCGGCGGTCGGTGGGGTTGAGCATCGCGACCCGGATGGCGTTGAGCTCCGATTGCACCGGGAACAAGAGCGCCTCCTGCACCAGCTCCTTGGGTATGAGCTTGGAAACCGTCTCGATGTACTCGGGATAGACGGTCATGAGCGAGGGATCGACGATCCCCGTTCCCGCGACCTCTTCCACCACCGCGCCCAGAATATCGGCTGACGTCAGCTTGAGCTCGAGGAGCGCGCGCAGGAAGCTCATCGGACGCGTCTGGTGAAACGCGCGGGCGCGCTCGACGAGCGGCGCCTGGATGTAGCCGTAATGGACCAGCCTGTCGGTTACCGTCTGCTCGAACTCGGCGTGGTTCATCGCGAGTGCTATTGGAGCTTGCGGTCCAGATCCTCGATCCGCTGCCGCGCTTTCTGGTGGTACTCCTCGCGGGGATTGGGAAGAAGCGCCAGGCATTGCCGGTAGAGATCGCGGGCGTCGCGGAGCTTTCCCAGGCCCTCGTAGATGTAGGCGCGCTTGTAGATCTCGACCGCCTCTGACCGGACCTTTCCGAGGGCGTCGGCCATGAATTTCTTCGTGGCGGCGTGGTCGGGATTGAGATCGAGGACGCGCTGGAACTGCGCCATCGCCGGGGCGAGCTCTCCGGCGTTGTAGAGCCGGACCCCCTCGTCGTACATCGGGTCGAGCTTCGCCTCGAGGAGGTGGCTCGCCTGATCGCGGAACTCGCGGGCGCGCGCGTTCGAAGGATCCAGCTTCAGCACTTCGGAGAAGCTCGCATAGGCCGACTGGAAGTCTTCCTTCTGGAGTTGGGAGAGACCCTGCGCGGTGAGATCGTCGATCCGCTTCTGGCGCTGCTGTGAGGCGCGGCGGTTGTCGTCCATTCCGGAGAGATCCCGCTTCGCGGCGGCGTTCTCGGGATCGAGCGCGAGCGCCTGCTCGTAGGCGGCGCGGGCTCGCTGGCCGTTTCGGCTCTTGAAATAGTCGCCCTCGGCGAGGTGAGACTCGACGAGCTTCGTCTTCAGGAAGTCGCTGTCGGGAGAAACGGTCTTCGCTTCCTCGAGCAACATTCTCGCCTCGTCGAACTTCGCCTCGCCCTGGAGGGCCGTGGCGCGCTCCACGAGAGTTGCCACCTGACCCGATAGCTCGCGGTCCAGACGCTCGCGCTCGGCGCGGGCCTGAGTCTCCGCCGCCGCCGCTTCCTCGAGTCTCGCGGTCTCCGCCTGGGCCAGGTGATGCGTCTCGTCGAGGACCAGAATCTTCTGGTACTGCTCGAGGGCCAGGGACAGATTCCCCGCCGTCTCGTACTCCTTGGCGCGCGTGAGGTATTCGTCGATGCGGGCCTTCTCTTCGGCGTTCAGATCGGCCTGAAAGACGTCCTGGAATTCCTGCTCGGTGGACTGGTCCGGCGAGCGCACCAGGATCACCACGACGAGAAGGAAAAGCACGACGCCGAGCCCCGCGGCGATGAGAAGGAGGCGAGAACGAGACGAGGACGCTGCCGCCTTCGCGGGGGCAGGGGGCACATTCGCCGCCGGGGCCCTTGGGGCCCCTGGGAAAAGCATCGACGCCGAGGGCGGAGGCGGGGGAGCCGACGGCGTCTGCGCCGGCTGGACGATCTTGATCGAGTCGGGCGCGGGAATGACCCCGTCGAGCGCGAAATAAAACGTGAACCCGCCTATCTGAACCTGGTCGCCCTGCTTCAACTCCTGCGACGTCACTTTGATCCCGTTGACCCGGGTGCCGTTCTCGCTGTCCAGATCGACGGCGGCGTAGACCTCTCCCCGGCGCACGATCTTCAGGTGCCGGCTCGAGACCAGCGGATCGGGGATGGCGATCGGATTCCCTGGAGCCCGGCCGAGAATGGTCTCCTCGGTGCGGAGAGGGTAGGACCGCTGGGGTGCGCCGGCGATGAGCACGAGAGTGGTGACGGCCACGTTGCTGTCGAATCGAATGACCGAGCCGCCGACCTCCACCTCGCAGCCCGGATAGAGGTCGAGGCAGTCCACGCGCCTTCCTTGGTGCAGGATACCGTTGCCGCTTTCGAGGTCGACGATTCGATACCCTCCCGAGGGAGCCGCCTCGATGCGCGCGTGCCGGCGCGATACCGCCGTATCGGCGAGGGGGATGTCGTTCGCCGCGTCGCGGCCGATCGAGAGCGGCTCGGATCCGAGCTCGCGCTCGAGCTCGGGCTTTCCCGCTTTGAGAACCACGATCTTGGCCATACGTCTTGCCGGCCTATCTGAGCTTCGCCTTCGCCTGCTGGATGCCCTGCTCCGCCTCCGTATAGCGCACGTCCGAAGGGTCCGCGAGCGTCATGAAAAGCTCCCATTCGCCGATGGCTTCGTCGTACCGCAGGTACTGGAACGCCTGCCGCGCGTTTCCGAAATGCTCATCGGCCTTCTGCGCGATCTCCTCTTCGAGAAGGCTCAGGCGGGTCTTGGCCCGGGCGTTGTCGGGGTCGATCGCGAGGACTCTCTGAAAAGCGGAACGAGCCTCCTTGAGCCTTCCCGTATCGAGAAACGAGAGCGCCTGCTCGAAATGCTCCTCGGCGGTCGACCCCGCGGTGACGGCGGCCGGCGTCCGAGTTGGAGCTGGAGGCGGCGTCACCGCCTCGGCCGGGGTGATCGGGGGAGCGGTGGTCGCGGCCGGTGTCGTGCTCTGGCTTCCGGGAGCACCGTCTGCCGCGGGCGGGTCGCCGGAGGGAACTAGCAGCACACGCAGAAGGACTCCGAGCGCGAGCGAGACCCCGATGAGAAGCCCTCCGATGCCGAGAAGGCGCTTCATGGGGTCGGCCTCGATTTTGGGCGGAGCCGAACGGCCAGGAGGGGCCGCGGCCTTCGGTTTGACCGCGGGGGCGCGGGCGACCGAAGGCGCTGGAGCCGGAGCGCTCGGCCTTTGTGCGCTCGGCGCCGGGTTCGGCGGCGGGGGAACGGACCTCGCCGCCCTCTCTTCGGCTTCGGGCGCGATCAGACGGCAGCGTACACCCGCGAACTGCAGCTCGTCCCCGTACTTCACCGCGGCCTCGCGGATGGGCTCGCCGTTGACGTAGCTCTTGTTCGCGCTTCCCAGGTCCACCAGAGTCATGCTGGACTGAGAGATCAGGAGCTTCGCGTGGAATTTGCTCACGAACTGGTCGACAATGGGGATGCGGTTCGCCGGATCGCGGCCGATGGTGATCTCGCTTCCAACGACGGAGTGGTGGACCTCCTTCCCGTCGGGAAGCTGGACCACGAGCCGCGGAAGATCCGCGGCGCTCAGCGTTTTGTCAACCATTATTCAATGCTCGCCTCGCGCTTCGCTCGGCTCGCTCCCCTCGCTCCTCGCTCGGGGAGGATGGGGCCCGGCCCCGCGGTTCGCGCTTTCGGCGCAACCGCTTCCTCCCGGCCGGGCTCGCTCTGCTTGCAACGTGACGCTCGCGGGGGGTTGGATAAAAATGCTAAACCATTGTCCTGTATTCAGACGCCTGGTTTCAAGCTGACCAGGACCCGGTCCCCCTCGCGGGTCGCGCTGATGGCGAGGGGCCCGGACAGGGTATCCACCGAGGAGACCGCTCCTTCCGCCTCGTCGAGGGCGTTCAGCGAATCCAGAACCGCTCCTAAGACCTTCTCGTCCTTTATCGCCTCGATCACGTGCCGTCCCTCGAGCGCTGCGGTGGTTGCGCCCAGGAGCTCGGCCGCTCGGGGCTCCGCCCGGATCACCATGAAGGCGGAATCGACCCAGAAGGAGGCTCCGTCGCCCGCGGGCTGCGGCGGTGCGCCAGCGAAGGCCCTCGCGATCGGCGTTTCGCGCGCGGAAGAGCTCGTGGAAACCCGCGACGCGGGAATCGCAGCCGCGGTGGCCTGTATCGCGGCGGGCGCCGGGGAACGCTCGATGAGCCGGTTCACGCTCTTCGCGATCTCGGAAAGCTCGGTAAAACTCTGGGCCAAAGGAACCCGCGGCGCATCTCCTTTGACCACGGCCTCGACATCGTCTCGGAGCGCGGCAATGGGCTCGAGGGTAAACCGCCTTCCCATGACCACCGCCACGATGACCGCGATCATCAGAACGATAGCTCCAAGAAACAGTATCGCGACCGCCCAACTACCCGATGCGGTCGCGACCTCGTAGACCACGAGCGCGACGCCGATTCGCTGGCCGCGGTCGAGAATCGGCTCGACCATCACGTAGTCGCCGTTCGAACGTCGCCCCAGATAGAACGTGCGGATCTCCCCGAGCCCCGGCTGGATCCCGTCGATGGTCTTGAACGTCTCGTCGACCCGGGCCGAAGGCGCGAGCACCTTCCCCTGAAGATCCAGAATGAACGCCTCCTTCACGCGCTCTTCCCGGGTGACCATCTCGACTTGCAGATCCCGCGCGCGCCCTTCGGCGACGGCGGTGGCGTTCGCGGCGGTGAGCAGATCGAGGAGCGCCCGGCCTCGCCGAAGAGACTCTTCTCGGAGGGCGTTTCCCAGAGTTCGGACCAAAGGGAACGCCAGAACCAGGTACACCGTAAGGGCGACCCCGAGAACGACGAGGGCGTGCCTTCCTGTCCACGAGCTCTTGGGGGGGGTGTCGTCGATCGAAGCTTCCGCTTTCAGCGTGCTCGGCGCCGGCGCCGGAGGCGCGGGTGCGGAAGGAGGGATTCCGGGGGAGAAACGCGCTGTTTCCAGGACTTTGGGCTTCTGCTCCGCCTCAGTGCGGAACAGCATCGTCCCCGCACCCGCCGGCTTCACTGCCTCTCGCGACAGGAGAACGGTGCTTTCGGCGACTGGAGTGGCCTCGGGCTTTGCGGGCTTGTCTTGCGGCGGTGCGGCCTTGCGCGAGACGATCATCGTCGCCTCGTCGTCAGCCGCGTTCTCGACGGGTGGCGCCGTAGGCTTCGGCGCGGGCGGTGCGGCCTTGGGCGAGACGATCATCGTCGCCGAGTCGTCGGCTGCGCTCTCGATGGGAGTCGGCGCCTTCGGCTTCGGCGCCGGTGGCGGCGGCGCGGGAGCGTCGTGGGCGTATGTGATCAAAAGCGCCCCCATCCGTACCGTATCGCCGGGCTTGAGCTCCGCGTCCTTCACTTTCTGGAAGTTGACCCAGCTTCCGTTGCGGCTTCCCAGATCGACGAAGCGGACGCCTTCGGGAGTCGGCTCGAACATTCCGTGCCTTCGCGAGAGGCTCGGGTCGTCGATGTGAATCTCGCAGGACGGGTCCCGCCCCACCGTGAGCGAGGTGGCGCCCACCTCCCTCCGCTGGATCTCTTCTCCCTTCTTGATGACCAGGCGCTTCAAGGCAGGGGCTCCCTTATCCCATCCCGTAGATGAATCGAAGCATCACCGGGCCCACGATCACCAGGAGCGCCGCGGGGAGGATGAAGAGCACGAGGGGAACGAGGACGATGCTGGAGGCGCGAGCGCCCGCTTTCTCCGCGCGCTGGAACCTTTCGGAGCGCATCAGGTCGGCCTGCGCCCGCAGGACCGTCCCGATCGAAGCCCCCAATCGGTCGGCCTGGATCAGGACCGAGGAGAACGACGAAACTTCGGGGACCCCGCAGCGCACGGCAAGGCTTCGCAGCCCGTCGGACCGGGTGGTTCCGAGACGGATCTCACGCAGCATCAGCGAGAGCTCGTCGGCGAGCGGTCCCGCGGGGCCCCGCTCCACCACGCGCTGGAGCCCCTGCGAGAAGTCGAGCCCGGCTTCCACCACCAGGGTCAGGAGGTCGACGGAGAAGGGGAGCGCCCGCACGATGGCCCGCTGGCGGCGCGCCACCATGTCCTTCAAGAGGAAGTCGGGGAGAAACGAGAAGACCATGGCGAGGAGAACGACCATCAATGGATGCCGCGCGAAGTTGAAGATCACCGCCAT
Organism: uncultured Acidobacteriota bacterium; assembly: GCA_964553925.1. Taxonomy (GTDB): domain Bacteria; phylum Acidobacteriota; class Vicinamibacteria; order Marinacidobacterales; family SMYC01; genus DAISKN01. Next base: position 4,115 of record CAZKNR010000562.1, on the reverse strand, counting down.
TCCCAGCGGGCCGAGGATCGCGAAGACGATCTTCCACGCGAGGAACTCGTCGGTCGAGAGCGCGTCCTTTAGACCCGCTCCGGCGATCTGCTTCGCCTTCGAGGCGCGATAGCCGGGAAGCTTGTAGTGCGAGACCCAGGGGGCGATTGCCGTGAGCAGGGGCTGCATCAGCTTCAGAAGCGGTGATGACACCTCGTCCCGCTCCGCGGCGGCATCGAGCCGCGCGAGCGCCGCGCGCCGCCGGAAGTCGGGAAGAAGCAGATATACGAGACATGAGGCCGAAGCGAAGATCGTGGCGTAGGCGAGGACCAGGAACAGCGCGCTCATATCAGTTGATTCCCCACGAGTCCGAGCTCCCCTCATCCATCCTGTCGCCGGCGATCTGGGTCGCGAGCTTGTCGCCCCAGGCATTGATCATGGTCTCGATGTCCTGTCCCGCGGCGGGATAGAGGAGACCGAAAAAGAAGATCACCAGCGCGGTGATGAACCCGAGGATCATCACGTACTCGATCATGGCTGCGCCGGAGGAGTCCTTTGCCTTTGGGTTACACATCGATTTTCACCGTGTTCAAGATCATCCACATCCCCATGGCGTCCATGGCGATGATTACCAGAAGCATCAGGATACCGAGGACGGTGGTGAATAGCGGCTGCACCAGGGTCGGGTCGAGGAAAAAGAAGGTGATGATGAGGACCGGGGGGACGGCGCACATCATCATTCCCTGGGTCATGCCCTCGGCGGTCATCGCCTGGATCTTGCCCTCGACCTTCTTCCGCTCGCGCACCGTGTGGGCGATGACGTCGAAAACCTCCGCGAGGTTCGCGCCCGTCTCGCGGATGGTGACGATGGCGGTCACCACCATATCGAGGTCCGGGGTCGGCACTCGCTCCGCGAGGTTGGTGAGCGCCTCGTCGAACGCGAGGCCGAGCCGGTTCTCCTTGATGACGATCGCGAACTCTTCCGCGATCGGAGGCTCGAGCTCCTGGACCACGAGCTCCACCCCCTGCGGGAGGCTCAGGCCCGACCGAAGCGAGCTCGAAACCAGGGTCAGGGCTTCCCCGAGCTGGGCGTTGATCTGACGGAACCGGCGGGCTCGCAGCCAGCTGATGACCCAGCGGGGAACGACGAGCCCCAGGCCGGCGAAGACGACGGCGAAGATCACGCTGAAGTTCACGAGGAAGCCGAGTAGCGCCATCACCAGCAGGGAGTAGGAGAGGATCTTCCTCGCCCGGTTTCGCGGCATCTCCTGGTGCATCGCCTCGAACTCGAGCTGCATCCAGCGGCTCCACTTGGTGAGGTAGCGATCCCACCAGGCGGAGAGGGGGTTGAGAATGGAGTACGCCACCACGGTGATGGCCACCCCGGCGAACAACGTGACCACGAATCTCATTACGGAGGGCATGTGTTTACGCCGTCTGATGAAGGAAGATCTCGCGCGGCACCTTGATCCCGCGCCGCGAGAGACCCTCGATGAATTTGGGAATGACGCCGGTCGGGGCGAACTGCCCCTGTACCTTGCCGTCGGGGGTGATCCCCGTCTGCTTGAAGAGGAAGATGTCGGCGATGGTGAACACCTCGCCCTCGCGCCCGGTGATCTCCGAGATATGAGTGACCCGGCGGCTTCCATCCGAGAGCCGCGACTGCTGGAAGACGAGATCGATGGCAGATGCGATCTGCTCGCGAATGGCCCGCGCGGGAAGGTCGAGTCCCGCCATGAGGCACAAGGTCTCGAGCCGGGAGAGCGCGTCTCGCGGGGTGTTGGCGTGGACGGTGGTGAGAGAGCCGTCGTGGCCGGTATTCATCGCCTGAAGCATGTCCAGGGCCTCGCCCGCGCGGCACTCTCCCACCACGATGCGGTCCGGCCTCATGCGGAGGGCGTTGCGCACGAGGTCCCGGATGGTGATGGCGCCCTCGCCCTCGATGTTCGGGGGGCGGGACTCGAGCCTCACCACGTGCACCTGGGGCAGCTGGAGCTCCGCGGAGTCCTCGATGGTTACGATGCGCTCGTCCTCCGGGACGAAAGAGGACAAGACGTTGAGGAGCGTCGTCTTCCCCGAGCCCGTGCCGCCGGAGATGACGATGTTCTGCCGCGCCAGCACCGCCGCCTCGAAGAACTGGGCCATCTGGGTGGTGAAGGAACCGAAGCGCACGAGGTCGGGAACCTTGAGCGGCGTCTTCGCGAACTTCCGGATGGTGACCGACGGCCCGTCGATGGCGAGAGGGGGGATGATGGCGTTCACCCGGGATCCGTCTTCCAGGCGGGCGTCGACCATCGGGGACTTCTCGTCGATCCTCCGCCCCAGCGGGTTCACGATGCGCTCGATGACGGCACGGAGCTGATCCTCGGTCAGGAATTTGTGCTCGGTGAGCGTGAGCTTTCCCTTGCGCTCGACGAAGATGTGATCGATTCCGTTCACCATGATCTCGGAGACGTCGACGTCGCGGAGGAGATCCTCGAGGGGTCCGAGCCCGAGGGCCTCGTCGAGGATTTCTTTGACCAGCCGTTTCCGCAGATCGCGGTCGGTCATTTCCTTGGCTTCCTCGTCGAGGAGGCTCACGATCTTGACCTCGGTCTTGGCACGGAGCTCGGATTTCTTTTTTCGATCCTTGGCGAGCTCGATGTCAGCCTTCTTGAAATCGATCTCGTCGATGAGCCTGCGGTGGACCCGGATCTTCACGTCCCGGATCTCGTCGATGCGCTCCTTCGCCTCGGCGACTGCCGCGGCCGCCGGCGCCGCGTCGGCGACGAGCCGCGGCTGTTTGGCCCGGCGTGGCCGCGACTTCAGCTCGGCCACGAGCTTTTGGGTGAAGGCGTCGAGGGCCTTCGAGACCGGATGTCGGGGGGAGGACGAGACGAAGGGGTCCGCCATCGCGATCGACTGCTCCATCAGCTCCTCGTCGAGCGGGAGGTAGAGCGCTATCGGGAGGCCCACGCTCTCCTCGATGGTCTCGGGAGGGAAGGGCATCTTGTTGCTGTAGCGGTTCAGCACCAGCTTCATGGCGTCGCGGGAGAAGTGGTGCGACTGAAGGTAGGTGACCGACTGCCGGCCTTGCGCGACCGAGCCCACGTCGGGCGAAACCACCAGGCAAATGAGCTCGCTCAGGTCGAGGATCGGGATCACGTCCTCGGAGAGCGTCGAGGCGAGATCGATCACCACGTAGTCATAGGCCCGCACGAGAAGATCGGTGACGCGGGCGAGCTTCTGGGGGGTGAGCATCTTCTCGTGGAGCGAATCCTTGGCTGCCGGGATTACCGCGATGCCTGAAGCGTGGTTCGTGACGTAGCTCTTGAGGAGAGTCGGCTGCATCCGGTCGAGAAGCGGAACGATGTCGGTCACCGCCTTGGCCTGGGAAAGGCCGAGATAGAGGGCGACGCTCCCGGGGATGGGATAGGAGACGTCGAGGAGCGCCACCGTGGCGCGGGTCTCACGGCGGATGGAGACAGCGAGATTCGCGGCGATGAGGCTCGCGCCCCCACCGCCTTTTACCGAGAACACGCTGATAGCGGCGCCGGCCATTACTTAGTACGTTGCTCCTGATACAAGGGGGATAGGGGGACAGGAGGAGACAGGGAGATAAATTCCAATAGGTTTTGATTCATCTCCTGATCCTTATCTCCTCCCATCTCCCCAAATCCTGCTACTGCTTCTTTTTCTTCTTCTCTTCCTTGGTCGGCGGTTTCGCCTCTTCCGGGCTGTGCTTCTCGATCTCGTCGTACTCCTCGAAGTCTCCGGTGACCTTCTCCTTGAGATCGCTTCCGGCTTCCGCCGCGGTCACCACTCGAGGGGTCGCGAACACCAGCATCTCCGTCTGGTTCCGGATGAACTGTTTCGACTTGAACAGGTTTCCGAGAACGGGGATGCTCCCGAGGCCCGGAACCTTGTCGACGTTCTGGGCGTCCGAGGCCTGGACCAATCCGCCGAGGGTGATGCTCTCGCCCGGCTTCACGAAGACGTTGGTGGTGACCCGGTTGGTGATGAGGCCCGGGGCGCCACCCTGGGCCGCGGGCCCGCCGAGGCTCGACATCTCGACGAAGATCATGGTGTCGATGTTGTCCTGGGTATCGACCTTGGGCTCGAACTCGAGCTTCACCCCGTACTCCTTGTACTCGATC
>CAZKNR010000561.1:0-27317 GCA_964553925.1 uncultured Acidobacteriota bacterium | reverse complement strand
GCGGCGAGGAGGATCGGGGCTGATACGCGTGGAGCGACGGGTCGAGGAGGCGCCCCCACTCGGCGTCATAGGGGTGGACTTCCTGGACCATCGAGCCGTCGCGCTCGAGGGGATAGCCTTTGTTGGCCCACTCGAAGATCGAACCTTCGAGGTTTTTCGCGTCGGTAAAGCCCTCCTTCTTCAGGCGCTCGACGAGACGAGAGGAGCGATACCCGACGGAGCAATACGCGACGACCGGAGCCTCGTGGTCCAGGGTGTGGAGGAAGTCCGGAAGGTCGCCGTCGGGGTCGACGCGGATGGCGCCTTTGAGGTGGCTCACCTCGTACTCTTCGGCGGTGCGCACGTCGAGAACGATCGGAGCTTTCCGGTTGGGGCGGCCGGAGTCGAGGCGCAGCTTCAAATCCTCCGAAGAAACGTGGTCGACCTCAGGGAACTCCGAGCGCACCCAGCTCTTGGTCTTCTCCCAATCCGAGGGCGCTTTGCGGCAGCTCATGAACAGAAGCAAGGCCGGAGCCAGGAATCGACGCATCACGTGAGTCGGTGCTGGTAGAGAGGTCCGTCGGCGAAACCCTGCCGCCGGTAGTACTCCCGCGTCCCGACGGACGAGATCACCGAAAGGTGCTGGAAACCCTTCGACCGCGCCTCGGCGGCCGCTTCCTCCAGGAGCTTCCGGCCGAGCCCGGCGTGCTGGGCCTTTCCCTCCTCCCGCATTCCAATCGATACGGAGGATCCGTACACGTGCACTTCGCGGACCACCGCCGCGTCCCCGAGCTCGCCGATGAAGCTCGGGGAGCGGGGAAGAGCGAGCCTCAGAAACCCCGCAAGCCTCCCGTCTTCGGTCACGTACGACAAGAACGATTCCTCGCCAGAGGACGTTTCGTAGCGCAGGACGTCGAGCCGGACCTCGCCGGGAGAGACTTCGAAACCGCGGATCTCGCGAGCGCGAATGTCCTCTGAGCGGACTCCCCGGCGCTTCATCTCCTCCTCGGCGACGGCGCGGAAGTTCGTGACCCGGCTTCCCGCGAGGATGTCCTCGCCGGGAATATCCCGGATCACCCGGCTGAGACGGCAGTACGGCGGGGTTCTCGTCATCGACGACACGAGAAGCTCGAGAAGCTCCTCCTCGGTGTAGGGCCGATAGCGGCCCGCTTCGTAGTGCGCCATCAGGGTCGCGCTCTCGACCAGATTGCACGGATAGAGCTTCAGCTCGTCCGGCCGAAAATCTGGATCGGAGAACAGCCGTTCGTAATCCTCCAGATCCCGCTCTGGAGTGGACCCGTAAAGGTTCGCCATCCAGTGGGCCTGGATCTTGAACCCCGCCCGGCGGAGGAGCTTCGTCGCCCGCCGCGAAGCGAGGACGTCGTGCCCCCGCTCGTTCAGGGCGAGCACTTCGTCGTCGAGGCTCTGATAGCCGATCTGGATCTTGGTCGCGCCGAGCCTTCGCAGTCGCACGACCTCCTCCTCGGTCACGTGGTCCGGCCGGGTCTCGAGAGAGAGACCGACCGCCCTCGCCTCCGCCGTTTCGTTCTCCTTCTGTGCCGACGCGAGATCTTCCCAGGTAGCGACCTCCCCGCCCTCGATGCGGCCTCCGGGATCCCTCCTCCGCGCGAACTCCGCGACGATGCGGTTGTAGTCGGCGACGCCCCTCCGTCCGTCGACGTCTTCTTCGATCGAGGCGAAGTCGATGGGCTCGAGAGCGCCCCCGCGTTCTGCCCCGCGCCCAAAATCGTTCAGCGCCTGGAACACCCGCGTGAGGAACCACACCTGATACGACTCGGGATAAGACGACCAGGTGCCGCCGAGAACGATCAGCTCCACCTTGTCGATGGGATGGCCGATCCAGTAGAGGGCCGATAGCCTTGAAGCGGTCTGCTCGTACGGATCGAACCGGTGCATTCCCGCGCGCTGGGCGCCCGGCTCGTTCGAGAGATAGCTTTTGGGCATCTTCACGTCGTTCGGACAGAAGATGCACTTCCCGGGGCAGGGGAAAGGTTTGGTGAGGACGGTGACCGGGGTGACTCCGCTCAGCGAGCGCACCGGTTTCATCCTCACCTTCTCCAGGAACCGGCGAGGCTCGGAAAGGTCGGGGTGGCGCGAGGCGAGGTGCCGGTAGCCGGCGATGAGCTCGCTCTTCGAGAACATGGCGTTGCCGTTCTTCGGATGGCGCCTCAGGATGCGGTCGAGGTTAGATGTCTCGGGAAGGGCCTCGATGGCGCGAATGATGGCGAGAAGCTCCCCCTCGTGCTCCTCGGGCGCGAATCGGTAGTTCTGCCAGCGCGCTCGCTTCATGTCCTCAGGCCATTTTACTGTACACTCGCGCGGGGTGAGACTCCGATGAAGACTGCGCTGTTCTCTCTCTTCGTTGCCGCAACCGTTTCGGCATCGCCCCGGTCGCCGCCATCGAATATCGACGAGCCTTTCGATCTCCTGCTCTCTGGCGGCCGGGTCATCGACGGCACGGGAAACCCCTGGTTCTCCGCGGACGTCGGGATTCGAGGCGGGCGCATCGTCGCCGTCGGAAATCTCGAGGGGCGAAAAGCGACGCGCACGCTCGACGTCACCGGTCTCGTGGTCGCCCCCGGGTTCATCGATCTCCACTCTCACGCCGACGGCCTCGACGAAGACGGACTGCGCTCGAACGACGCGAAGCGCCGCGCCGCCCCGAACCTCGTAACTCAGGGCATCACGACACTCGTGGTGAACCAGGACGGGGGCTCCCCCTACTCCATCGCGGCGCAGAAGCGAGAGCTCGAGGAGAAGAAGTTCGGCCCCAACGCTGTCCTCCTCGTCGGGCATAACACCGTGCGGGCGACGGTGATGGCGGAGAACAAGAGCGACCCGTTCAACGACACCGAGATCGCCCGGATGCAGCGCCTCGCGAAACCGGAGGAGATCGAGGCGATGCGGCGGAGGGTCGTCGAAGGCATGGAGGCCGGGGCCTACGGCATGAGCGCCGGGCTCGAGTACATCCCCGGCCGATGGAGCGACACCGAGGAGGTGGTGGCCCTGGTCCAGGAGCTCGCTCCCTATGACGGAGTTTTCATCGAGCACGAGCGCGCCTCGGGTGCGGACCCGATGTGGTACCTCCCGAGCCTGGAGCAGCCGGGGCAGCCGACGTTTCTCGACTCCATCGAGGAGACCATCGAGATCGCCGAACGGACGGGAGTCGTGACCGTGGCGACACACGCCAAGGCCCGGGGAGCGGACTACTGGGGCTCGAGCCGGGCCGCGGTCCAGCTCATCGCCCGAGCGCGCGCCCGCGGCGTCCGCATCTTCGCCGACCACTATCCCTACAACACCACCGGGAGCGACGGCTCGACCCGGCTCATCCCCGCCTGGGTACGCGAGGAGAATGAAACGCTCACCTGGGCCCTTGCCCTCGACGCGGTCCTTGCGAATCCCGCGAAGACGGCGACCCTTCGAAGGGACGTGCTCCACGAGGTGAATCGCCGCGGGGGCGCGGAGAACATCGTGGTGATGGAGTTTCCCGACAAGAGCTATGTCGGGAAGAGTTTCTTCGAGCTGATGCGCGAGCTCGAGATGGACCCGCTCGAGCTCGCGATCCATCTGCAACGCAAGGGAAAGCCCGAGGAACGGGGTGGCGCCCATCTGCGCGGCTACTCGCTCTCGGAGATCGACGTCGAGATCTACGCCGCCGAGACGTGGATGGCCACCGCTTCCGACGCCGGCATCGCTCTTCCCGAAGACGGCTTCGTGCACGCGCGGTATTACGGAACGTTTCCGAGGAAAATCCACTGGTACGCGATGGAGCGCGAAAAGCTCTCGGTCGAAGCCGCCATCCGGTCTTCGACGTCGCTTCCCGCCCAGATCCTCGGCTTTCGGAGTCGCGGCCTGGTGCGCGAGGGATTCCACGCCGACGTCACCGTCCTCGATCTCCCCCGGGTCAAGGATGCGGCGACATTCTTCGAGCCACACCGCTATGCCGAAGGGGTGGTGCACGTGCTCGTGGGAGGCGTCTCCGTCGTTGCGAACGGAGAGCTCACCTGGGCTCTTCCCGGAAAGGTCATCACTCCCGAGGAGGGGCGAAAACCTCCAGTCTTTCCGCCCGCCGCGACGAATTGAGGAAGGAGACGGCGGAGGCGCTTCGCGCCGTGAACCGGCGCTTCTACCGGGAGCGCGCCTCCGAGTTCAGCCGCTCGCGGGAGAGGCCGTGGTCCGGCTGGGGAGAGATCCTCGCCCGCGCGGGAGCGCTCCTCCCCGAGCACCCGCGAGTCCTCGATGTCGGCTGCGGAAACGGCCGCTTCGCGCGTTTTCTCGAGGAGCGCCTCTCAAGGACCTTCGACTACTGCGGAGTGGACGAGAGCCCGCTTGGTCTCGCGGAGGCGCGGAAGCGGCTCCCCTCTCGACAGAACTTGGTCTTCGTCGAGGCCGACTTCCTGGAAGCTCCGCTTCCCGGTGAGTTCGACCTGGTCGTGCTTTTCGGTGTGCTCCACCACATTCCCGGCCGCGCGAACCGCCGCGGTCTCCTCACTCGGCTCTCGGCTCTTCTCGCCCCTGGCGGAATCCTGGTGTTCTCCGTCTGGCGGTTCGATCGCTACCCGCGTTTCCAGAGGAAGATCGTTCCCTGGGACGAGTTTCGAGCCCGGACCGGAATCGGTCTCGACGCCGGGGATCTCGAGCCCGGGGATCGGATCCTCACCTGGGGAGGAGTTCCGCCCGCATACCGCTTCTGTCACGCGATGAGCGAGGAGGAGGAGGGAGAGGTCGCTTCCGCACTTCCTCTCGAGCTCGTGGCGAAGTTCGACGCCGCCGCCGAGCCGAACCGCTACTGCGTCTTTCGCTATCCCCAGACGGCGTAGACGACCATCTGGACGATCGCGATGAGCGAAGCCCAGAAGCGAACGTTCCTCCACCAGGGGGCCGCGGGCGCCGTGGGAGCCGAGAGCTTCGGCGACACCAGAAGGATCACCGCGAGAGCGGCGGCGTACAGGAGAATCACCACCACCGCACCGGGCTCGATGCCCATCATCGGATCCAGCACACGAGGCCGCGGAGCTCCTCGTCCGATTTTCTCGCCGTGAGCAGGCTCACGACGACGAGTGTGAGGGATGCCGCCACGAACGACCCGAAGGCGGTCCACAGATAGAGCTGGCCCGTCGCCGTCAGGACCGCGGCGGTGGCGACGCCGACCAGCATGCCGGCGACGCCGCCTTCGGCCGTCGCCCGCCGGGTCAGCATCCCGAAGAGCAGGAGTGCGAATAGCGCTCCTTGAAAGAACGAGAGGAACGTCTGGAACGCCTCGAAGACTGAAGAGAAACGCGTCTTCACCTGATAGCTGAATAGCGCTCCCACCAGGAGAAGGCCGACCACGAGCCACCGTCCGAGCGCGAGGCACTCCTCGTCGCTCGCCCGCGGCCGCAGGAACGGACGGTAGAGGTCCGTCACCAGAAGAGTCGAAGCGGAGTTGACGTACGACTCGAGATTCGCCATGACGCCGGCGATGAACGCTCCCATGAGGATCCCGAGCGCCCCCGGCGGTACGAGCCGCTTCACCATGAGCGGCAGCACCTGGTTTGCGTCCCATCCCTCGCCCGGAGGCCCGAGCTCCTCGGCGAAGAGCGCGAGGGCGATGAGTCCCGGGAGCACCAGGAGGACGGGAAAGATCAGCTTGATGGCGGCGCAGAACACGTACGAGGCCCGGGCGTCGGCTTCGCTCGACGCACCCAGCGTCCTTTGAACGATGGCCTGGTTTCCGATCCAGTAGGCCGGCCCGAGCACGACCCCGAGACCGAGGACCACCGCGGGCCAGGGGTAGGCCGGATGGCTCGAGGACGGAAGGAGCTCGAAATGCTCCCGCGTCCACGAGAGCTCCGAGACCTTGGCCATCAGGGTGGAAACGCCTCCCACCTCGCGAATGCCGAGGACGCAAATCAAGGTCGCTCCCGCGATGAGGACAACGCAGGAGAAGACCTCGGTTACGACGACAGCGCGAAGCCCTCCGGATGCGGTGAAGAGACCGACAAGAACCGAGGTGACCCCAACCGACACCCAGAACGACCATCCGAGAAGGCCCTCGAACATCGCCGCCGCGCTCACGAGAATGGTCGCTACCGTGGCGAGCATGAAGAGCGACCAGACGACGGCGAAAAACGTCCGCACCGACGGGTTGTAGCGCCGGCCCAGGTACTCGGGAATGGTGGTGACGTTCGAGCCCCAGAAGAACGGCATGAAGAGGAAGGCGGCGAGGAGAACCGGCAGGATGCACCCCACGAAATCGAAATTCATCATGACGATTCCGTAGCGGTAGCCGTCGCCCGCGAGCCCGATCATGTCCTTGGCGCCGATATCGGAGACCACAAGGGACATTCCCGCGGCCCACCAGGGAATGGACTTCCCCGCGAGGAAGAAATCGCGGCTGGTGCGAATTCCCCGGCTCGCCCAGAGTCCGAGCCCGGTGACCGTCAGGAGATACCCGATAATGAGCCCGATATCGAGCGGCGAGAGCTTCACCGATTCCACAGCGGCGGGATCTTACCCTAGATGAGATCGAGGACGTCGCCGACCGCCTCGACCCGAGCGTCGCCCTCGATCCGGACTCCCACGAACCAGATGCCCGCGCCTCGCGCCGCCTCCCGATCGAAGCTCGTGTCCCCGACCATCCACAGGTCCTCCGTCCCGACGTTCAAGAGGCGCGAGGCGAGAAGGAGAAGGTCGGGGGCGGGCTTGCCCCGGGGAGCGTCGCCTCCGCCGACGACGACGTCGGGCGTTGCCCCGGCCTTCTCCACGATCGAGGTCGCGAGCGACTTCTGGGTGTTCGTCACCACCGCCGTCGCGATGCTCTCTTTGCGCAGGCGGCGAAAGATCTCCGGCACGTCCCCCGGGACCACCAGATGTTCGAGGTGCTCGAAGTAGTGCTCCTGGTAGAAGCGCTCGACGTCCGCGACCGCATGGCCGGGAAAGAACCGATCGCGATCGGCGAGAGTGCTCTGACCCCAGCTCTCGCGGTACAGCTCCTGCGAGATCTCGCCGTAGCCGAGATCCCGCGCGGTGTGGTTGAGAAGGTGGAACCAGACGGCGTAGCTGTCGACGAGGACTCCGTCGAGGTCGAAGAGGATGGCGTTAGGACGTTCTCTCATGTCGTCGCTACCAGAGCTCGAGTTGTCTCTCGGACGACTCGAGGGATTCGCCGGTTCGCCTGCGGTACATCTCGCGCACCGTCTCGATGGTGTCCGCCTCGCCGGGCCTCTTGTCGTCGCGGTAGGCTTTGAGCCTCGCGAACCTGAGGGCGAGGCCGCCTTGATAGTGAGGGCTCTTCTGGATGTCGTTGAAGGCGATCTCCACCACGAGCTCGGGCCGAACTCGGACCACCCAGTCTCCCCTCTCGGTCGCGATCTCCTGGAGCTTCTTCGTCTGCCAGGCGAGGATCTCGTCCGTCATTCCCTTGAACGTCTTTCCCAGCATCACGAAGTCTCCGGTCGATGGATCGCGCGCGCCCAAATGGAGGTTGCTGAGCCAGCCCCGCCTCCGGCCACTGCCCCACTCGGCGGCGAGCACCACCAGGTCCAGAGTCTCCGCTGTCTTGAGCTTGAGCCACGCTTTGCCCCGCGAGCCCGCTTCATACGGAGCATCGAGGGACTTCGCCACGATCCCCTCGTGTCCCGCATCGAGCGCTTTCTGAACGAAGGCCTGCGCTTCCAGGGCGTCGGCCGTCACCAGGCGCGGCACGACCAGGTCCTCGCCCAGCGTCCGGCGCAGGATCTCGAATCTCTCGTTCGCGGGGCGAGAGGTGAGATCGACGCCGTCGAGAAAGAGGCAGTCGAAGTAGATCGAAGTCAGGGGAAGAGCGCTCCTTAGCGCGGCGACGTCCAGCTTGCGGCCGAAGCGCCGCATCGTCGTCTGGAACGGATGCGGACGCCCCTCGGGACCGAGGGCGATAGCCTCCCCATCGAGCACCAGACTCCGTGCCGAAGCTTCGCGGATTCGCTCCACGATCTCGGGACAAGCCTTCGTCACGTCGTTCGATTGGCGGCTGTAGATGCGGACGACGTCGTCCGACTTGTGCACCTGGATCCGGGCGCCGTCGAGCTTGTACTCGAGCGCAGCGGTCCCGAGGGCCGAGAGCGCCTCCGAGACGTTCTCCGCCGTCTGCGCGAGCATCGGCTGGATCGGGCGAAGAACCTCGAGATGAAACTCCGTCAGACCCGAAGCCCCTTCTTCCAGCGCCGTTCGGGCGACGAGACCGAGATCGCCCGAGAGCATGAACGCGCGCCGGACGGCCTCCGCCGGAACCGCCGCTGCCTTCGCGATCGCCTCCAACATGACTCCCTCGAGAGAGCCCTGTCTCAAGTCCTCGAGCAGAAGGCGTGTGAGAAAGTCCTGCTCCTCTTCGGTCGCGCGCCGGTAGAGGCCTCGCAAGATCTCGAGCCGGGCGGCGCTCGAGCCCGCGCCGCCCACGCCCTCGAGCTCCCGGAAAATCGCGTCGACCTCGCCGAGGCTGAGCGAGGGCTCCGAGGTCCCTTCGACTCGGCGCATGTCCTGGACGGTGGCGTATCCGATCCCGAGCCGCCCCCGCGGAAGCCGGCCGGACAGGCACGAAACCACGAAAGGGACTTCGTCGAGTGGCGACCGCGCGAGAACCTCGCCGAGGATCGCCATCTTGTCGAGCCGGCTTCTCGTCCCGGAAAGACGGCTCGACGTTTCGACGATCTCCGCGAAGTTCATCCGCCGACCACGCTAGCACGTTATGATTGCCCGGGAGCAACGGCATGAAAGCCCCTCTCAGCACAGGGAGCATCGCACGCGGAGTTTCGTTCGTTCTCGCTCTCGGCGCGGCATGGCCCGCGGCGAACGCCCTCTCGGACGATTCGGCCGCCGCACCCATAGGGCGGGCGCTCGCGTTTCTCCTCGCCCATCAGGTCCAGGAGCCTCTGGACATGCTCGTCGACCCCTTGAGGGGCGAGCGCGTCCGCGATTATCCGGGGGACTGGCCGCAGTTTTTCAGCTTGCGCGGAAGGCCGGGAGTGCGAGTGCGCGACGTGAGCCCGTTCACCGTCGCCTTCATCCACCATTCGCTCACCCACGTCGTGGAGGAGAACCGGCAGGCGCTGGGCTTGAGCCGGCGAGACGTGCGCGCCGCCCGCGACATGCGACGGCGAGCGATCGAGTTTCTCTCGCGCTTCGAATCGCCTCCTGGTGCTCCCGACGCCGGCACGTTCGGATTCTGGCCCTACGACCAGCATCCTGGTGTTCCAAAGCCCGCCGTCGAGCGCGCGCTCATCTCGTGGCTGCGGGGGCCGATCCTCGGAGGGGCGCGAGTCCCTCTGAATCTGCGCGTGTTTCCGAGCCCCCTCGCCATCCCGAGCGATGCGGACGTGACCGCCACCACGTACGCGGCACTCCTCGACGACGCCCGGCTCGACGGCGGTCCTTCGAGCCCTGTGAGTGACGTGCCGTTCCATCAGTTCTTCGCCGACTGGCGCGATCGAGGAGACGTGCCGCGAAGGCGGAACCCGCCTTGGCTTCCGCCCGCGAGCGGCGCCTTCCTCACCTGGCTCACCTACCGGGAGCCGGACGCTCCCCCCTTTCCGAATGACGTGGACCTGGTGGTCAACGCCAACGTGCTCTTCGCGCTCGGCCGCTCCGGCCGGCTCGACGCTCCCGGAGTCCCCGAAGCAGTCGAGCTCATCCGCCAGGCCACCGCTCTCGGTTTGCACCGGGACCGCCTCGAGGAGTTAACCGAGTACTACCCGGACAACCTCGTCTTCCACTACACCGTATCTCGGGCCTTGCACGAGGGCGGCGTCACCATGCTCGCGCCCGCGGTCGAGATTCTGGCCGACGATCTGGAGACGTCGGCCATCGAGCGCCTGGACGGCACGGCGTACTGGGATCGCGGCGCGCCCCACCTCAACACCGCGTTCGCGATCCTCACGTTGCTCAACGCCGGCCGCGAGACTCCGCTCATCGCCCGGGCCGCCGCCTACCTCACTCTCGAGCAGAGGAGAGCGGGTGGTTACGACGCGGCTCCTTTCTTTCTCGGCCGCGCCGACGGCGGACAGGTCTTCGAGTTTTCCTCTGCCTCGTTCACTACGGGGATGGTCCTGGAAGCTCTGGCCCGCTGCGCCCTCGCGCGGCGATAGACCGAAGCAGGGCGCAAAGAAGGAAATCCAATACAAGGGGGATACGGGGACAAGAGGAGATAGGGGGATAAATTGCCCAAAAAGGCCTGATTCATCTCCCCATCTCTACTCTTATCCCCCCATCCCCCTTGTATTTCTTCTTTGTGCCTTTGCGGCCGGGTGCTACTTGCCGTCCTCGCGGGAATCGAGGAGCCGGGTTACCAGTTGGCGTCCGGCCGGCGCGAGCTCGCCCGAATCCTCCTTCGGGTCGAGGGGGAAGGCGTACACCACGAGCGCGGGCACGAACTCGCCGGATTCCTGAGCGGCTTCGACTTGGTCCCGGCCCCCCTCGTCGCTCGGATCGGGGGTCTCGACTTCCTTGGACAAGACGTAGGCGATGTGCGCCTCTACTCGGGCGAGCGACTTGCAGACGGCGCCGTCGCTCAGCTCCTCGGCGGTCCTCCTCACTACTTCCTCTCGCGAAAGAGGATTGGCCTCGAGCCCGGGAACCAGGCCGAACGACGGCCAGAGGACCCGCATGCGGGCAACCTGGCCTCGGACGTCGAACGCGAGCTGCGCGTACGAGTCGAAGACAGGAACGCCGCCGATGTGCCGCGGGAACCGGACGTGGACTTCCGTGCTGAGGAATTCCGCTGGCTTGGCATCGAGCTTGGGTCCTCCCGCGATGTTCAGGCGTCGGAGGTCGGCGAGCTGCATGGCCAGCTCGTCGTCCGGGATGCCCCAGGCCTTGATGACCTCGCGGGCGCGCCCCATGGCCTGGTCATCGGGGATCTTGTTCTCCCCCATCTTCGGGTTCCACTCGCGAGTCAGGTTGAGATAGGCGGCCTTGCCCACGCGCTCGTCGAACTTGAGGAGCTCGGTGTTCCTGAAGTTGGACAGGCGGCAGGTGAGGTGCCCCTCCTGATCCGGGACGCACCGGCGCTGGCTGAGCCGCAGCTTGCTCTGCACGGCGGGAAGCGCCGTCTCCTGAGCGAGGTTGATAAACCGATCGGCGAACTGAGGGCCGACTTTGGGCTCGAGGAGCCGCATCAGAAACGCGGGATCTCCGACTTCTTTTGGGACTCCTCGTTCGACCAGCTCGAGGATGTCACCGCAGACTTCGCGCTCCTGGGCGAGGGCGGGAGAGACGAGGGCCAGCGAAGACGCCAGCGCAAGGATGAGGGAACAGGGGGTCCGAGTCTTTCTCATGATTTCTGTCATGGTGCGCCACCTCTCACGGAGTGAAGGCCGTTTCCCCGGAGGGATCGCAGCCAGGGTAGTAGTAATAGCAGTAGTAACCGATGTTGCCCGGATCGCTGAAGATGTTGTCGTACTGCTCGTTGTTGATGCGGTTGAAGCAGTCGGTGCTGTTGGTTCCGACGGCGTACGCTACGGGGCACTGCGTCGCCGAGCCGTTGATGCCGGTGACGTACATGTTGTCCATCCAGGCCGATTTGATCGAGACGTCGAAGGCGTCGTCGGCGAAATCCTCGTACTGGTCGTCGCAGCAGCCTCCGATCCACATCAGGCCATGAAACCCGGTCGCCTGGTGGAGCCTGAGGCCATTGACCGGCGAGTCCACGGGATCCTGGAACATCCGCCAGGTGAAGGGAAGGTTGTCGTCGTCCATGCTGAAGCAGGAAGACAGGTGGAGGAACTCGAGGTCGACGTCTCCGAAGAAGATTTCCTCCGCGGCTCCGTCTCCGTCGGGCGCGTCGATCTGACAGTCGTTGACGGAAGCGCCGCCGTTCTTTCTGAGCGAGCCCTGCCAATGATTCCCGGAGTCGCTGCCATGAAGGCCAATCATCAAGGCGTCGGCGTCTTCGGTGCTGAGGTGATCGGCGCAATTGGCGAGACCGGTGTCTGGATCGCAGAACCGGTCCCGGTCCATTTCTCCGTTCACCACGAAGCCGTCCTTGTGGTACCAGCCGTGGTCGTCGATCTCGTCGTACCAGTAGTCGACCATGTCGTCCCAGTAGGGAATGTCGTTCGCGGAACACTCCGCGATCCAGTCGGTGATGACGTAGGCCTTGGCTTCCAGGTGCTCGGCTATCACCGGCGCCGCGGCCGCGATCAGGCTGAGGGCGATGACCGAGGCGTAAATGCCTCTCCTCGTCCTCTTCGATTCTCGCATTGTGATCCTCCTTCGGGCTTTTCGTGTTGCGCCCTGGGGGTGGCTGAGCAAGTTCCGTTCCACGTGCTCGGCGCGCTGTCCAAACGAGTAAGACGGTCTGCTGGAATCAGTTCCCGGCGCCCGCCCTCTATGCCTAGGTGTAGCGGCCCCGAGTACAGAAGGCGGCCGGGTTACAGGCGGGGATCGACTCCGCTATGATTGCGCCGGAGGGAAGCTAGGTCCCATGAACCTTCTCGGAAACATACTCTGGCTGATTTTCGGAGGCCTCATCGCCGGGCTCGGATACATCCTGGGCGGCCTCCTCACCTGCGTCACCATCGTAGGGATTCCATTCGGTGTCCAGGCGATGAAGATCGGGGTCGCCACCTTCGCTCCCTTCGGAAAGCAGATGGTCGAGCTTCCCGATGCGGGAAGCCCCCTTCGCCGGATCGGGAACGTCATCTGGCTGGTCTTCTTCGGCTGGGAGATCGCGCTCGCCCACGCGACGTCGGCCTTGATCCTCGCCGTCACCATCATCGGGATCCCATTCGCGATGCAGCACCTGAAGCTCATCCCGCTCGCCCTTCTTCCCTTCGGGCGCGCCCTGCGCTGATACCGTGCCCGTCCTCCCCACCCTCGAAGAGATCCGCGAAGCCCGCGAGAGGATTCGCTCGGCTGTGCGGCATACGCCTCTGGTGCCCGCGGACGAGCGGTTCGGCGCCGAGGATCTGTACCTCAAGCTCGAGACGTTTCAGCCCGTGGGCTCGTTCAAGCTCCGGGGCGTCTTCAACGCGGTGGCGGCGCTTTCTGAGACGGAGCGCCGCCTTGGTGTCGCGACGGTAAGCGCCGGAAACACCGCCCAGGCCCTCGCCTGGTCGGCGCGGCGATTCGGCGTTTCCGCGCGGAGCCTGATGCCCGAGTCCGCCCCCTCGGCCAAGATCGAAGCGGTCCGCGCCTACGGAGGCGAGCCGGTGCTGGTCCCGGTCGCCGAATTGTTCCGCTATCTCCGCGAAGAGGGATGGAAAGGCGAGCCGTACACCTTCATCCACCCTTGGACGAACCGCAACGTGATGACCGGGCACGGGAGCCTCGGGCTCGAGATCCTCGAGGATCTGCCCGAGGTCGAAACGGTCCTCGTGCCCGTCGGGGGCGGCGGCCTCCTCGCGGGCGTCGGCGCCGCTCTACGCGCCGCGAAACCCTCCATCCGAGTCGTGGCGGTGGAGCCTTCGGGCTGCGCCGCGCTTCACCGGAGCCTCGAGGCGGGCCGACCGATGGAAGTCGACTGCCGCACGATCTGTGACGGCGTCGCCGTTCCCTACATCACCGAAGAGATGTTCCCTCTCCTCCGGGAGCTTGCCTCGAGCGTCGCTCTCGTCTCCGAGGACCAAGTGAAATCCGCGGTCAGGAACCTGGCCCTCTGGAACAAGGTCGTCTCCGAGCCTTCGGGAGCGCTTTCCGTCGCCGCGGCCCTGGCGTTCTCGAAAGCGCAGCGAGGCGCAACGGTGGCCCTCGTCACCGGGGGCAGCATCGACCCCGCGAAGCTCGCGGGCATTCTCACCGCCGAGTGAACCTTTTCGCTATCGCCGTCGTCCAAGGGGACGATCGGGAGGATGTGGTTATGTCTTTTCCGCAATGTCTCGCAGCGGTCTTGGGTGTCTTTATCGCGGCTTCTGCCGAAGCCAGCGTTCGAGAGCACTTCGAGCAAACCGTCGCTTTCAATCCAGGCGGTGTCTTCAGCATCGAGAATCAGAACGGCAGCATCGAGATCGAAGCCGGGAACGAGTCCAGCGTCCGGATCGAGGCGGAGAAGGAAGCCAAGACGGAGGACGGGCTACGGGACCTCGAGATCGTCATCGAGGGCTCGGGCGACCGGGTCTCGGTGAGGACCGTCCAGCACAGCCGCCGCGGCTCGGGTGGAGTGAGCTACCGAATCGTCCTCCCCGCGGAGGCCCAGATCGTAGTCTCGACGGCGAACGGCGAGGTTACGGTCACGGGAATCCACGGACGAGTGCAGGCGGAGTCGGTAAACGGCGCCCTCCAGATCGAGGACATCGCGGGCGAGATCGAGGCCGAGACCACGAACGGAAGCATTCGCGCGAGCTACCGGACGGTCGAAGGCGGACGCCACCGGTTCGAGACGACGAACGGCGAGGTTCGGGTGTACCTCCCCGCGGACGCCGGGGGCGATCTCGACGCCGAGACCATGAACGGATCCATCGAGGTCGACTTCCCGATGAACCTCACGAGGACCAGCCGCCGGCACGTCCAGGGAAGCTTCGGGAGCGGCGGAAGCTCCTTCGCAATCTCGACGGTAAACGGCTCGGTATCGGTGCTGCCGAATTAGTTCTTCAGCGAATCATCGAATTAGGGGAGCGATCACCAGCGCCACGACCGACATCAGCTTGATGAGGATGTTGATCGCCGGACCGGCGGTGTCCTTGAACGGGTCGCCCACGGTATCTCCAACGACCGCGGCCTTGTGGGCATCGCTCCCCTTGCCGCCGTAGTTGCCCGCCTCGATGTGCTTCTTGGCGTTGTCCCAGGCGCCTCCGGCATTCGCCATGAAGATCGCCATGAGAACTCCGGAGACCAGAGAGCCCACGAGGACTCCGGCGAGGAAATCCTTCCTCAAGACTCCGGCGACGACCGGGATCACGATCGCCATGAGGCCGGGCACGATCATCCGCTTGAGAGCGGCGGCGGTCGCGATGTCGACGCAGCGCGCGTAGTCCGCTTTCACGCCCGGCTTTCCCTCGAGAAGACCGGGGATCTCCCGGAACTGGCGGCGCACCTCTTCGATCATGTCGAACGCGGTCTCGCCCACCGCCTGCATCGCCATCGCGGAGAACAGGAACGGAACCATGCCGCCGATCAAAATCCCGGCGAGGACCACCGGGTTCGCGATCGAGAGATCTTCCGGTCCGAGCCGCGCTTGCTCCTGAAACGCGGCCATGAGAGCGAGCGCGGCGAGCGCCGCCGATCCGATGGCGAAGCCTTTGCCGATCGCCGCGGTGGTGTTTCCAACCGCGTCGAGCTTGTCGGTGCGGGCCCGGACTTCCTTCGGAAGCCCGCTCATCTCGGCGATCCCGCCGGCGTTGTCGGCGATGGGCCCGTAGGCATCGACCGCGAGCTGGATTCCCACCGTGCCCAGCATCCCGAAGCCGGCGAGGGCGACGCCGTAGAGACCGGCGAGCATGTAGGTCAAAACGATGGCGACGGAAAGCAGCAGGAGCGGCCAGCCGGTGGATTTCATTCCGAGGGCGAGCCCGGCGATGATGTTGGTGGCGGCGCCGGTCTGAGCGGCAGCGGCGACGGCGCGCGCGGGCTTCTTCGACTCGGACGTGTAGTACTCGGTGATGAAGCCGATCGCGATCCCGGCCGCGAGGCCGACGATCATCGCTCCGTAGAGCCGGCCCCAGACCTCCGGGGTGAGAGCGCGGGTCACGGGAATGGAGACGACGAGCATCAGCACGCCGGCCCCGAGCGTTCCCATGTTGAGCGCGGTCTGGGGATTGCCGCCCTCGGACGTCCGGACCATGAACGTCCCCGCTATGGAGCACAAAATCCCGAAACCGGCGAGAACCATCGGCAGGATCACGTAGTTGAGAGGCGAGGCGACGGCGACACCGGCGGCCTCGAGCCCTCTCACGTAGGAGAGCGCGAGGACCATGCTCCCGAGAATCGCCCCGACGTACGACTCGAAGAGGTCCGCCCCCATGCCGCAGACGTCCCCGACGTTATCTCCCACGTTGTCGGCGATGACCGCGGGGTTGCGCGGATCGTCCTCGGGAATTCCCGCCTCGACCTTCCCCACGAGATCCGCTCCCACGTCCGCCGACTTGGTGTAGATCCCGCCTCCGACGCGAGCGAAGAGCGCGATGGACGAAGCCCCGAGGCTGTACCCCGAAAGGATCTGCAGCACCTCGTCCTGAAGCACGGTGAGCTCGACGCCGTACATCCAGGTGTAGAGGAGGTACAGAAGCGACATTCCGAGGATCGCGAGGCCGACGACCGACATCCCCAAGACCGACCCTCCGGCGAAGGCGATCTGAAGTGCCGCGGACAGAGATTGCCGTGCAGCGTTGGTCGTGCGCACGTTCGCTTCGGTCGCGACCTTCATCCCGAAATAACCCGCGAGCGCCGAGCACACAGCTCCGATGAGGAACGAGAACCCGACGAGCGCGGTGCCGGACGAGTAGTTCGCGGCCACGAGAAGCACCGAGACGACGAGGGAAAACACCACGAGCACCGAGTACTCGCGGCGCAGAAAAGCCATGGCCCCTGACTGGATAAATCCCGCGATCTCCTTCATCCGATCCGTGCCCGGATCCTGCCTTCTGACCCAGCCCGCTTGGTACCAGGCGAACAACAACGCCGCCGCCCCGAAGGCGGGAGTCCAATGAATGATGCTATCCACAGGGGTGCCTCCAATCAGGACCGGCGATTGTAGTAGAATCTCAGCCGCACATGTTGAGCAAATTCAGCTTTTTCGTCGGCTTGCTGCTTTCTTCAGCACTCCCAGCACTCCCTCAGGCCCTCGTCTACCCGGTGGACGTCGCCGTGGGCCCGGATGGCACAGTCTTCGTCGCCGACCACGAGGCCCATGCCTTGCTGAGGCTCGACGGAGGCTCGTTCAAGACCGTGGCCAAAGGCCCGGGCCTTCCCCGGACGCCTCTTTACGGAATTCGCCACATCGCTCGGGCGAAGGACGGCAAGTGGGTCGCGAGCGATCCGGCCACGATGAAGCTCTACACCATCGACGGCACGGGAAAGATCGAGGCCGTCGCCGACGACGAGCGCTTCGTCACCCCCTGGGGAATCGCCGTCGAGCCCTCGGGAGACATCCTCGCCGTCGACCGCGTCACCCACCGCCTTCGGCGCGTAAAGGCGGGAGGCAAGGTCGAGGACGTCGTCGACGTGCGCGCGCCCCGGGCGATCCTTTTCGACAAGGACGGCGCCATCGTGGTTCTCACCGACAAGACGCTGGTTCGTGTGTCGGGAAAATCGACGACTCCCCTCGTCGCCACACCTCCCTTCGAGTTCCCCCACGACGCGGTTCTCCACCCGAACGGCAACTTCTACGTGACGGACGGATACGCCCATGCCGTGTGGCAAGTAACGCCCGACGGCAAGGTAAGCGCGCTCGTGAAGGGTGAGCCCTTGAAGAGCCCGCAGGGTATCGCCGTCGATGGGAAGGGGAACCTTCTCGTGGCCGACGCCCACGCGAAGGCGATCTTTCAGGTGACGCTGAAGGGAGAAGTCACTTCCCTCGGGAAGTGAAAATCTCAAGGGCTCGGCATCGGAAGCCCGAGGCGCTTCGCCTCGGATTCGATTGCCTTCAGAAAGCCTCCGATCTGCTCGAGCCTCTTTCCGTTCACGAAGACGGTGGGTGTAGAGTTCACGTCGAGCCGCCGGCCTTCGGCGATGTCTCGATCGAGCTTCGCCCGGGCGGAAGCAGAAGAGAGGCACTGGCTCAGCGCTTTTCCGTCGAGCCCGGCTTCGGTCGCGAACCGGACGACGTCGTCGTTGGAAGGGTTCGTCGGAGGCTGGGCGAAGATCCGATCGTGATACGGCCAGAACTTCCCCTGCTCCTCGGCGCAGATCCCTCCGAGCGCAAGCTCGCACGCGCCTTCGTGGACGGTGCGGGTCATCACCGGGTTACACGCCTGGTCGAGCGGGTAGTGCTTAAAGAAGACGGCGACCCGTCCCTGGGACTGGGGCATGAAGCTGGAGAAGGCACCCGCCAGGTTGCGGCAGAACGGGCATAGAAAGTCGGAGAACTCCACCACCCGGATCGGCGCTTCCGCCGGCCCCTTCGAAGAAACGTCCGCGAGCTCGAGCTCTACCCGAGGCTGGCGCTCGAAGTCGAGAGCGGCCTTTTGCTCTTGATAGGCCTGGAATTTCTGCGGATCATCGAGAGTCGCTTGCAGTTCCCCAATGCGCGCTTGCGCAGCCTGGAGCTGGGCCTGGAACCGCGCCACGTCATCGCTCGGAGTCGCGGAAAAAACCGGCTCCGCCGTGAGTGTCGGCTCCGACACCACCGGAGGAGGCGCCGGCTCGCTCGCACCGAGGAGAGTCGTTTCCTCCCGCGCCTCGGCCGAGGCGAGGGCCTGATCGACGGCGCCCACCGCCATCGCGACCACGACGCTTCCGACAGCCCAGACCGAGAGAGCTCGGCGCGCCTCACCCGGCGCCAGGATAGAGCCGATCTTCAATCTCACGGGCAGAAGCGTGACGACTGCGGCGAGGTTCACGGCGTAGGTCGCGAGACAGAGCCGGCAGTAGGCCCCGATTGCGAACGCCTGGATGCCGAACAGCACGACGTCGATGGCGAGAGCGGCACCGAAGGCGAGGAGAGCGACCCCGGCTACCGACTCCCGCACCGCGTCTTCAGAGGCGAGCCCGAACGCGAGGAGAAGAAGTGTCGCGCCATAGAAGGATACCCCCACGGCGGCCAGCGAGAGGCTCCCGATCGAGGAGTACCGCGAGCGAGAGACCTGTTCACAGCCGCTCTCCTGTCCGGTACCGCAAAGCCCCTGAACCGTCGCGGAGCCCACGCCGTGGCGATCGAAGAGCAGGAGCCCCGAGAGGAAAGCACCGGCGAACGCGAAAAGGACGACGAGGGAAAGGCGATTTCGGCTCATTCTGGGCGCTCATTATGCCATGATGGAAAGCGGCCATGGTACCGGATCTATCGCATCGCCACGGGCCGATCCTGAGGAGCGTCGACTCGGCTTCCGACTCGGCGCGCTACCTCTCTGCCGAGCAGCTTTCCCGTTTCGAACGTGACGGTTTCCTGGCGGGGATACGGGTCCTCGACGACGACCAGGTCGAGATCCTGCGCTCCGAGCTCGAGCCCCTTCTCGACCCGGGGCATCCCGGAGCTCACCTCTTCCACGAGAGAAATTCGAACGAGTCCCGTGAGCCGGGCCGCGTTCTTTTCCACGCGCTCGGCGCCTGGCGCATTTCGGCGGCGTTTCACGATCTCCTCTGGAACCCCGCCGTCCTCGTTCCCGTGGGCCAGATCCTCGGAGGAAGAGTGCGCTTCTGGCACGACCAGCTCTTCGTGAAGCCCCCGCACCTCGGAGGCGTCGTGTCCTGGCACCAGGACTTTTCCTACTGGACCCGGACCGAGCCCATGGCGCACGTGACCTGCTGGATCCCACTCGACGACGTCGACGAGGAGAACGGATGTCCCCAGTACGTGCCCGGGAGCCATCGCTGGCGCCTTCTGCCGGTAACCGGCCTCACCGGCGATATGGACGCGATCCGAGAGGTCCTCACTCCCGAGGAGCTGAGCGGGTTCCATCCCATCCCCGCCGTGCTCCGCCGCGGGGAGGCTACGTTCCATCACCCGCTCACCGTTCACGGCTCTTTTCAGAACCGCTCGGCCCGGCCGAGGCGAGGTGTGGCGTTGAACTTTTGCCTGGATGGAACGAGGAGCGCTTCCGACGAGCCGCTCCTCGAAGGGGTTCCTCCGATTCCCCGCGGCCAGCCTCTTTCAGGGCGATTCTTTCCGCTGCTCAGTCACTTCGCGTAGTACTGGGTGTTGACCTCGATGAACGAGCTCCACTTCTCGGGAAGCTCTTCCAGGGGAAAGATCGCGGTGACCGGACAAACCGGCTCGCACGCGCCGCAGTCGATGCAGGTCTCGGGATCGATATAGAGCTGCGTCGCAGCCTCGAATCCCTCTTCGTCCTTCGTGGGGTGGATGCAGTCCACGGGGCAGACCTCGACGCAGGCGGTATCCTTGGTGCCGATGCAGGGCTCGGCGATGATGTAGGCCATTTGTCGCTCTCCTCTTCTCCGGGCGGTAGTCTACAGATGTCTCAGAGAATCTCCAGCAGCTTCTGGGAATATTCGGTAATGCGATCCAGATAACCCCACAACAGGAGTCCGATAATATTAGGCACGGCCAGGAGCAAAAGTAAACCCGCGTGCATCGGATGAAGCGTAAGGGGTGAGGACGGCTCGGGGACGTCGTCGCCCTCGAGGAACATCGTTTTCAGGATCTTGATGTAGTAGAACGCTCCGACGGCGCTGTTGAGGACACCCACCACCGCGAACCATCCGAGATCGGCCCGTATCACCGCGGCGAATACGTACCACTTCGCGAGAAAGCCCGCGAACGGCGGGATCCCCATCAGCGAGAACAGGAATACTCCCATGAGAATCGTGAGAAGCGGCGACCGCCGCCAGATGCCGGCGTAGTCCTTGAGATCGAAGCTTCCGACGGCGTTGTGGACCACGATCACAACCAGGAAGGCACCGAGGTTCATGAAGAGGTAGATGACCACGTAGGCCACCATCGCCTGGATGCCCTCCCCCGAGAGCACCACCGCCCCCATCATGATGTAGCCCGCGTGGGCGATGCTCGAATAGGCGAGAAGCCGCTTGAGGTTCGTCTGCAGGAGCGCGGCGACGTTTCCGAGGGTCATGGTGACGATCGAGATCCCGATGAGGATCGCCTGCCAGTTCACCGCCCCCACCATCGCAAACCCCGCCTCGCCATCGGGCCGGGCCATGCCGGCGTAGAAAAACCGCACCAGGACGGCGAATCCCGCCACCTTCGGTCCCACCGAGAGAAACGCGGTAACCGGTGCCGGAGCCCCGGTGTAGACGTCGGGGCACCAGAAGTGAAACGGCACCGTCGCCATCTTGAAGCCGATGCCGGCGAGCACCATGATGACGACGATCATCAGCGCCGGGCCGGACTCTACCAGGCCCTCCTGGTTCGCGAGGGCGCTCCGGATGCCGTAGAGGTCCAGAGTGCCGGTGAGCCCGTAGAGGAGCGACATTCCGAAAAGCATCGTCCCGGTCGAAACCGCGCCGAAGAGGACGTATTTCAGCGACGCCTCGTTCGAGAGCCGGTCGGACTTGAGATAGCCCACCATGACGTAGGAGGCGATGGAGACGGTCTCGAGCGCCAGATAGATCATGAGAAGGTTGATCGAGTTCGACATCCACATGAGGGCGGCGGTCACCGTCAGAAGAAGCACCACGAGCTCGCCCGGGTGGACGCCCGCGAGCTCTCGCGAGTGCAGGGTAAAGAGCAGGACGAAGATCGAGGTCACCAGGAACACGATGCGCAGCAGGCTCCCGAAGCCGTCCTGGGCCACCATGCCGCTGAAGAGCGCCGCGGCCGGCGACTCCGCGAGGGTCACCGAATAGTAAAGAGCGACGGCGAGGCCGATGAGGGCCGGCGCCACGATCAGAACCCGCCGCTCCCCCCGGCTGCGCTTCATCGCGACCAGGTCCAGGAGGAGGACCGCCATCATGGTGAAAACCACCACGATCTCGGGCGTGAAGTACTTGAGGCTGGCGATGGTATCGAGGCGCTGCACTTTTTATCCCCCGATCATCCCTTGAGGGCGGAAGCCCCCTCGAGGCTGACGGATTTGAGGTGCCGGAAGAGCGACATCACGATGGCGAGGGCCACGGCCGCCTCACAGGCGGCGATGGCGATGACGAAGAGCGCGAACACCTGGCCTTCCACATCGCCCCCGACGAAGCGGGAGAAGGCGACGAGGTTGATGTTACCGGAGTTGAAGATGAGCTCTACCGACATCAGCACGTTGATGGCGTTTTTCCGCGTGAGCAGGCCGAAGAGGCCCAGCGAGAACAGCGCCGCGGAAACGAGGAGATAGTACTCGAGCGGAATCACAGATCGGACCTCCGTCGAACGAGCATCGCCGCTCCGAGAAGAGCGACGAGGAGGAGCACCGAGGCCACCTCGAAGGGAAGGAGATACGTGGTCACGAGCAGGTTTCCAATCTTCGCCGTCGTCGGGCCCTCTTCCAGAAGCGAGACCTGGCGCCAGGGGGTCTTGAGGATGACCAGCGTCAGCATGGCGAAGACACCGGCCGAGACCAGCGCCGAGGGCACGACCTGGAACGTCTCGGTCTTCAAGTTCACGTCGAAGATTCGGTTGGTGAGCATTACTCCGAAGAGGAGGAGAATGACGATGCCGCCGACGTAGATGAGGACCTGCGCGCCCGCGAGGAAGTCCGCCCCCAGAAGGGCGTAAAAAACAGCGGCCGAGAAGAACGTCGCGAGAAGGGCGAAGCCGGAATGGACCAGGTTCCTCCCGTGGACCACGATGAGCGCCGAGCCCAGCATGAGCGCGGTGAAGAACCAGAAAATGATCTGGGGGACAAGAGTTTCCATACTAGGCTCCCGCCGCGGCCTCGGGCTTTTTCTCCGCCGGCGGCTCCCGGGGCTTCTCCTTCGCGAAACGGTAAAGGAAGTTCTCCTTCGAGGTCTCGGCGAACTCGAACTCCGGCGTCATCAGGATGCAGACCGTGGGGCAGGGATAAACGCAGAGCTGGCAATAGCAACAGAGCGACATGTCGATGTCGAACTGGACCACGCGCTGCTTGATGGCGGTGCCGTCGGAGGCGAAGATCGGGACCTCGTCCTTCTCGCGCTTCTCGTTGGTGATGTAAATGCAGTCGACGGGGCAGACCTTCTCGCACTGCAGGCAGCCGATGCAGTCCTCGATCTTGACGTGGAGCCGCATGCGGGAGCGCTCGCTGAGAAGCCCCTCGGGAACGATCTGCGATTTCCACCGCGCCTCGGGGTTCTCGTCCGCGAGGTACTGCTGGGTCGCGTTCGGCGTGAAGAGGTGGCGGAGGGTGATCCCCATGCCGATGGCGATGGTTTTAATCGAGACCCAGATCTGGAGAAGGTAATCTTTCATCTCTCGTCCTTCAGCTTGCCGAAACACTCAACCCGGCGACCGCCACCAGCACCGCGAGCGTAATCGGGATCAGGTATTTCCAGCAGAGCGCCAGGAGCTGATCCACCCTGAGGCGCGGAAGAGTCCACCGAAGCCACATCTGCACGAACACCAGGAAAAGCGTCTTGAGGAAGAAGACCAGCGGCCCGGAAAAATAAGGGCCCACCCAGCCGCCGAGGAACAGGATCGCCGCGACCCCCGCCACGAGCCACATCGCCCCGTACTCGGCGAGGAAAAAGAACGCGAAGCGCATTCCGCTGTACTCGGTATGGAACCCGGCCACCAGCTCCGACTCCGCTTCCGGGATGTCGAAGGGGTTGCGATTGGTCTCCGCGAGGCCGCAAATGAAGAACACCACGAACGCGATCAGGTTCAGGCCGTACATCCGGGTGACGAACCACCGGTTCGGCCCCCAGAGGCCGTCCGACTGGGCGGCGATGACGTCCTGGAGGTTGAGGCTTCCCACCTGGATCACCATGACGATGATCACCAGCGCCGTCGGGATCTCGTAGGCCACGAGCTGCGCCGCAGAGCGCATTCCCCCGTAGAGCGAGTACTTGTTGTTCGAGGCCCAGCCGGCCATCAGGATCCCGATGGAGGCGAGGGAAGTGATGGCGACGATGTAGAGAAGGCCGATGTTCAAGTCCGAGATGATGAGGCCGTGCCCCCAGGGAACCACGGCAAAGGCGGCGAACGCCCCCATGATCACCAGAACCGGTGCGATGCGAAAGAGCATGCGATCGGCGCCCTCGGGGATGATGTCTTCCTTGAACAGGAGCTTGATGCCGTCGGCGAAGCTCTGGAGAACGCCGTGCCAGCCGACGCGCATCGGCCCGAGCCGGTCCTGTATGTGGGCCGCGACCTTCCTCTCGAACCAGATGAGGAAGATGGGAAGCTGGGCAATGAGGAACACCGTCGCTCCGACGCCGAGGGCGATGCCGGCGACCGAAGCCCAGGTCGGCGGAAGCGCCGAGTGGAGCTGGGTCCGGATCAACTCCGCGATTTGCGGTAAGAGCGCGATGACGACGAGGAAACCCCCCGCCCCGGCAATCACGAGGGGCGAGAGGAAGTTCGAGATCTTGGCTTCGAGATCCGGGCGTTTCATTGCCATCAGCGATCGATCTCCCCGAGGACGATGTCCAGGCTCCCGATGATGGCGATGATGTCGGCGATCATCTCGCCCCTCGCGATCTCGTGGAAGAGCCCCATGGCGACGAAGCAGGGCGAGCGGCCTTTGACCCGGTACGGGATGAGGCTGCCGTCGCTGACGATGTAGAACGCGAGCTCTCCCCGGGGGGTTTCCGTGCGGGCGTAGGCCTCCCCCGCGTTGGGCTTGACCCTCTTCGGCACTTTCTCCTGGATGTCGCCCTCGGCCGGGAGCTTTTCGAGGGCCTGGTGAAGGATGCGGACGCTCTGCCGCATCTCTTCGACCCTCACGTAATACCGGTCCCAGCAGGAGCCGATCGGACCGTACCGTCCCTGGCCGACGGGGATCTCGAAATCGTACTTCTCGTATCCGCAGTACGGCTCTTCGCGGCGGATGTCCCACTTGATGCCCGAGCCCCGGAGGTTCGGGCCGCTGAGGGCGTAGGCCACCGCGAGCTCCGGCGAGATGATCCCGACGGTAGCGGTGCGGTCGGTGAAGATCTTGTTGTGGCTGAGTAGATCGTCGAGCTCTTCGATGACCGGCGAGAACTCCCCCAGGAACTGACGGGCTTTGTCCGTCCAGCCTTCCGGGAGATCGTGGGAGACCCCACCGACCCAGTTGTAGTTGTAGAGGAGCCGCGCGCCGCAAAGCCATTCGAAGAGGTCGAGGACTTTCTCGCGCTCCCGGAAACAGTGTAGGAACGGGGTGAAGGCGCCGATGTCGAGCCCGTACGTCCCGATGGCGAGGAGGTGCGAGGCGATCCGCTGGAGCTCGGACACCAGTACCCGGAGGGACTTCACCCGCTCGCCCACCTCGATCGCCATGAGCTTTTCGACGGTCATGGCGTAGGTGAGGCTATTGGCCATTGACCCGACGTAGTCCATCCGATCGGTGAAGGGGATGACGCCCTGGTAGTCGATGTTCTCGGCGTGCTTCTCGAAGTTTCGATGGAGGTAGCCGATGTGCGGCCGCGCGTCCTTCACGATCTCTCCGTCGGTCTTGAGCTCGATCCGGAGCACCCCGTGGGTCGAGGGATGCTGCGGCCCCATGTTGAGGATCATCTCGTCGTCTTCGAGATCCTCCGGCTTGAAGGCGTAGGCGGTATCGGGCTCGAGATCCTTGTATACGCGTGCAGTGGTCATTGTTCTAGTGCTCGCGCGCTCCTCGCGCGCTCGCTCCCTCGCTCCCGCTCGGGAGGATGGGGCCCTCCGGGCCCCGCTGTTTGAAACTCGCTCCTAGCAGCTCGCTCGAAAAGGCCTGTTTCACCATCTTAGTCAAACGGGCCGATCCCGAGGGTCTCCCCTTCGGAGGCGCGTTGGGCGAACTGCTTTCCGGGCTTCACCGCGATCCCGTGCCATTCCTCGGGCCACACCCAGTCCTTGCGCATCGGATGACCGGCCCAGTCCTCGGGGAGGAAAATGCGCCGCGGATCGCTGTGGCCCACGAAGACGACGCCGAAGAGATCGTAGGCCTCGCGCTCGTGCCAGTTGGCGGTGGGCCAGATCGTCTCGACCGTGGGGATCTTCGGATCGACGCGGGGAAGATGCACTTTCAGGACGATCCAGTGACGGTGCTTGAGAGAAGACAGGTGGTAGACGATCTCGATCCGATCTTCCTTCAAGTAGTCGACGGCGGAGAGACAGTGGAGCGTGTCGAACGCAAGTTCGGGGTCGTCTCGCAGATAGCGTCCCATTTCGAGAAGAGCGCCCTGGTCCACGACGAGGAAGGGGTCGATCGCCTCGAGCTGCGCCTTCTCTATCTTCCCCGGGAACTTCGCTTCGAGTCTTCCGTGGATGTCCGCCGCCTTGAGGCTCAAGCCGGCACCTCTTTTGTCCGGGCGGGAACTTCCACGTGCCGCGGCGTGCGGCCTTCCCGCGGATCGTCGAGAAGCGACCGCTCGCGGATCACGTCCTGGAGCGCCATGATTCCGTAGAGGAGCGCTTCCGGCCGCGGCGGGCAGCCGGGGACGTAGATGTCGACGGGGATGATCTGGTCGACGCCCTTCACCACGTGATAGCCGTACTGCCAGTACGGCCCGCCGTTGTTGGCGCAGCTTCCCATGGAGATCACGTACTTCGGCTCCGACATCTGCTCGTAGAGCCTCTTCACGCGGATCGCCATCTTGTGGGTCACGGTGCCGGCCACGATCATCAGGTCCGACTGGCGGGGCGTCGCCCTCGGGATCATGCCCAGGCGATCCCAGTCGAAGCGGGTCGCCCCCGCAGCCATCATCTCGATGGCGCAGCAGGCGAGACCGAACACCATGGGCCAGAGCGCGGACTGGCGCGCCCAATTCACCACGGCGTCCACCCGGGTGAGGATGAACTGTTGGCTTCCGACGGCTTTGATCAGATCCATGACGCTCCTTGACGGCTATCAGGCGGCTTTCGATGACGACGTCTTGGTGGTTCCGGCCCGGGCGGCCTCTCGGTCCTCCTCGCGGACCCACTCGAGGTCGCCCTTGCGCCAGACGTCCGCGAGACCGAGGGCCAGCATCCCGATGAAGATGATTCCCGCGACGAAGGCGATCATCCCCGTGCTCTTGAACGCGACCGCCCACGGGATCAGCATCACCGCCTCCACGTCGAAGACGAGGAAGACCAGCGCGAAGACGTAGAAGCGGATGTTGAAGCGCACCCCCCAGGGGGTCCCGATCGGGTTCTCCCCGCACTCGTAGGACATGATCTTCTCGCGGGTGATCTTGCTCGGGCGCACGAGTCCCGAGACCACCAGCGTCAGAGAGACGAAGAGCGCTCCCACGATGAGCAACAGAAGGACACCGACGTACTCGATCATCTTCGATCCTTCGCGCCGTCTTTTTCGGCCAAGCCCTTCATTATTTCAACCGGCGCCATGGGCTGCAACCGGAGATTCCGGGCGCCGCGGAGAAGAAGACAAAACTCTTTTGAGCTCAATGAATTCCAAGCGCTAATGCCGTGGCAAGAATCAACAAGGCCGGTATTATAGCGACCGTGCCATAGGCCATCAACTCAAAAAATATGAAGGGTTTCCGGGCGACTACACCATCCGTCCGTCTCGACAGAAGTCAGCTCCTCGGCAGCGTCATCGAGCGCCGCGCAGGAACGACTCGAATCTGGAGAGAAGGTCGCTCTGACTCAAGGTCTCCTCGAGCAGCCGCAGGATCTGCCGGATCCGCTCCACATCCAGGTCTCGCCCGTGAAGGCGCCAGACACCGTTCGCGTCTTCGATATCCTTGGGGCGTCCCGCGAGAACCTTGGC
>CAZKNR010000560.1:0-120300 GCA_964553925.1 uncultured Acidobacteriota bacterium | reverse complement strand
CCTTCGGCAGACAGTTAGCAGGCCGCATTTGCCCTCCAGAACAACGCGTTGTTGTGTAGACTTGACTCATGAAACGGACGGTTGCTGGGGCACTCGACGACTGGCTTCGAGCCCGGGATCGCAAACCCCTCGTCCTTCGGGGAGCCCGACAGGTGGGCAAGACCTGGCTCGTCCGCGACCTCGCCGCCAGGTCGGGCCGTGAGTTGGCCGAGATCAACTTCGAGCGCGACCCATCCTTCGCTCGGTACTTCCGCACGAACGATGCGGCCGCGATCCTGGGGGAACTCTCCCTGGCACTCGACCGGGACATTTCGCCGGAGCGGAGTTTGCTGTTCCTCGACGAGATCCAGGCGGCCGCCCCGGTGTTCGCCAAGCTCCGTTGGTTCTACGAGGAGGTTCCCTCTCTCCCGGTGGTGGCCGCCGGGTCGCTACTCGAACTGACCCTCGGTGATGGCCATATCAGCATGCCGGTGGGGCGCGTCTCGTTCCAGCACGTCGAGCCGATGGGGTTTCCCGAGTTCCTCGAGGCCCACGGGCAACAGCGACTGCTACGGGCGCTCAAGGAGTGGAAACCAGGAGCAACCCCCCTGCCGGAGGCCGCGCACGAGCGGGCGACGGAGTGGCTTCACCGTTATTCGATGGTGGGCGGCATGCCCGCGGTAGTGGCAGCCGACGCGGGCGGTCGTGACGCGCGTGCCTGCCGCGAGCTCCAGCGCGACCTGGTGGCCGCGTTTCGTGCGGACTTCACGAAGTACTCGGGCCGGATGCACGCGGGCGTGCTGGACGCCACCCTGCGCGCGGTGGCCGGCTCGCTCGGCCGCAAGCTCGTGTACT
Organism: uncultured Acidobacteriota bacterium; assembly: GCA_964553925.1. Taxonomy (GTDB): domain Bacteria; phylum Acidobacteriota; class Vicinamibacteria; order Marinacidobacterales; family SMYC01; genus DAISKN01. The sequence continues at coordinate 119,466 of CAZKNR010000560.1, read as the reverse complement.
CGCATTTCGGCGACGGGGTGAAGCAGCACCAGGCCCGGCGCGCCCTTGACCTGCTCACGAGTGCTGGCGTGTGCCACCTGGTTCGACACAGTGCGGCCAACGGGCTGCCCCTTGGGGCCGAGTCGAAGGACACTTTCCGCAAGGCCATTCTCGTCGACGTCGGGCTTGCCCACGCGCTCCTCGGAACGCCGGCGGCAACTGCGTTCCCCTCCTGGACCGACCTCGCACCCGCCGTGCGCGGCCAGTTGGCTGACCAACTGGCGGGACAGCAGCTGCGCCTGATCGACGCGCTCACCGGCGACGGTCCGGAGCTGTTCTACTGGCAGCGAGAGGGCGGCCGCCCCGGAGAGGTCGACTACTTGGTGGTGGTCGAGGGCCGCATCGTGCCGATCGAGCTGAAGTCGGGAGCCGCCGGCTCCATGAAGAGCCTGCACCAGTTCATGTTCGACAAGCACCTGGACCTGGCGGTGCGGTGCGACGCGAACCCGCCCAGCGTCATGGATGTCTCCGTAAAGACGACGCGCGGCGACCCGGTGTCGTATCGATTGCTGAGCCTGCCGCCGTACCTGCTGTGGGCCCTCGCCGGGGCGGTGGCGGCCGTCACGGCAGCCCGCCGCACTCGTTGAGCGCGCACTTCCATACGCCACACGTCCTTAACCGAAAGAACCACAGCGTCTGGTTCCCGCAAAATCAACTTGACATTAACTTATTACAAGTGTACATTTAGTGCGTCGAGGGACGCGTTAAATGCCGGTTCACGAAGAAGTCTTGCGCGCCGCACAAAGGATCTGCATCGAGCGAGGGGAGTGGGTTTTCACCGTCCGCGAAATCGTCAGCGCCTTGCCCCATCTCAATGAGAGTACGGTTCGGACCCACGTCGTTAGCCGATGCTGCCTGAACGCACCAAAGAATCATCCTCACAAGTGGAACTACTTTCGACGGGTGGGAAGGGGAACCTACTCCATCGTGCCGGCATATCGAGCCCGGCGGGAACGTCCCGTGGTTCACTCCGGCTCGAGAGCGGCCGAGCCGACGCCAAGCTATGAGACCGGTGACGAGCTCCCGCGCGAGCGGATTCACGCCGTGGTCCATCAGGACAAGGGCACTTATGTCGCCGAGTGCCTGGAGATTGCGGTAGTCACTCAGGGAAAGACGATGGACGAGGTGCTCTTCAATCTCAAAGAAGCCATCGGGCTACATCTGGAGGGAGAAGACCTGCGAAGCCTCGGGCTTTCGGCGAACCCTCGTCTGGTGGTCACCTGCGAGCTCAGCCTCGAAAATGCCCCCGCGGCTTAGGAGGCTGGCCGCGCGGGATGTTCTGAAAGCGTTGGGTGCGTTTGGATTCGAGACGGTTAAAACCCGTGGCAGTCAGGCAAAGTTGAAACGTGTGAAGCCTGGCGGGAGTGTCGAAATCCTCACGGTTTCTCTTCACAAAGAGATAGCTGCCGGGACACTGCGCGCGATCTACCGTCAGGCTCTCCGCTACGTGCCCGAAGAAGAGCTTCGCCCGTTCTTCTTCGGAGACTGACCAATTCCCGCCGAGTTCCGAAGCCGAAAAACTCCAGCGCATTTGGTTTCAACAAACAGGCTCGCGACCCGGCCAAAAAGGAAAGCCCCTGGTGTACATCGACTATATCGAAGTTGCTCCTCGGAACCGCACCGACCTTGGCGCAAAACGGCACGCTATGGAGGTGTCGGAACAGCGCTCTTAAGCTTAAGCGCGGGCGTCGAGCTGAGCCTCGAGGAAGACTTCAAAGGGACGGGTGGGCCTCATTCGTTGCCGCAATCTGATGGGTTTATCGTGACCGCTTTCGTCGCCGTGCTCAGTCAAGAGGATCAATGCTTGCTTAGAAAGAAGAACCGCACCATGTGATCGTTGAAGTGGACGTAGCCGTCCACCCGGTCGCGCATCGCCAGGTTGAAGTTGGGCTGCACGATCCAGGCCGAGGGCACGTCTCTGATGATGCGGCGCTCGGCTTCCTCGAGGAGACGCTCGCGCTCCGCGCCCACGACGGACCTGGCGGTCGCGACGATTCGGTCGACGTCCGGGCTCGAGTAGCCCACGTGGTTGAGGAAGCCTTCGGTGGTGTAGCCGAGAAGAAGTGTGTAGGCCGGGTCGTGAACCCACCAGAACGCCTCGTCGAGAAACAGAGGAAGGCGCCTTCGTGCCCGCTCTTCGGCGAAGACCGCCGGAGTGAGCTTCCGGATGCGCGCCCGGATCCCCACGCGGGCGAGGGCGGCGCGCACGAAGACCGCGAGCGTCTCGTCGTCGGGGCTGCCGCTGTCCATGGCAAGCTCCACGTCGAGGCCGCCTTCGAAGCCCGCCTCGGCGAGAAGCGCCCGCGACATTTCGGGATCGTGCTCGTAGGGAGGATCGCCGGAAGCGCGCCCGGGAAAGCCCCGGGGCACGGGTCCGACGGCCCGGAGGGCGCGGCCGAAGAACACGTGCCGCAGCAGATCGTCGTAGGGGAGGGCATGCGCGATCGCCCGCCTCACCCGGGGATCGTCGAACGGCGGCATCCGATTGTTCATTCCGAGCTGAACGGTGCTGGTGCTCGGGATGGACAGGACCCGAAGGCCCTCCACCTTCGAGAGCGCCTCGATCTCCTCGGCGGAGAGTCGCTCCACCACGTCGAGAGCGCCCGAGGAGAGGAGCATCATGCGATCGGCGGCCGCCGGCACGATCTTCATGACCACCCGCTCGAGCGGGGCCGGTCCCCGCCAATAGGACTCGTTTCGAACGAGCCTTACTTCGACTCCCGGCATCCAGCGGTCCAGCCGATAGGGTCCGGCGCCTGCGGTGTTGGAGGCCATCCAGGTCTCGGCCCAGAGAGAGCCCTCCTGATGATCCGCGAGAAGCTCGGGGTCGAACGGGGTCGCGTTGGAAAGAACCAGGATGCGGGCGAAGAGAGGATTGCGCTCCTCGGTGCGCACCTTCAGCTCGTAGTCGCCCGTGACCTCGATCGACTCGAGACCCGCGACCCTTCCGATCGCCTGGAGAACGAACCTGCCTCCGGAGCCGGGAACGGAAAAGTTGCGTTCGAATAGTTTTCTGATGGTCTCGGCCGTGACCTCTCCTCCACCGGGAAAGCGCACCCCTCGACGCACCCGTAGGGTCCAGGTGAGGCCGTCGTCGGCGACTTCGATTCCCTCGAGCGCCGCCCCCACGAGCTCCTCGGGAACGAAGCGACGTATCGAACCCTCATCTCTCCACGCGTGGATCAGGAGCGGCTCGTAGCAGTTCATGATCACTTCGAGCGAGCGATCGCCGGACGCGAAAACGGAGTCGAGGGTCGCGACGTCGTCGGGGACGCCGACGGTCAGAACCGACGAGCTTCCTTCCGTGTCGAGCGACCTTCCGGGGCCGCAGGCGGCTCCCGCCAGAAGGGCGGCGATCGCGGCGGCGCCTTGGGACCTCATGCCGTCTTCGCCCAATCGCGAATAAGCGAGGAGACCCGTTGGAACCCGTAGACCGCGCCCACGATCGCCATCCCGGGAAAGAAGGAGACCCACCACTGGCCGGTCACGAGGTAGTGGCTCCCCTGCTGGACCATGAGGCCCCACTCCGGTTCCGGGATCTCGACCCCGAGACCCAAAAAGCTCAGCCCGGACACGACCTGGAGCGACCAGGCGCAGTTGATCGAGAACTGAGCCAGGGCGGGGCTCGCGGTGTTCGGAAGGAGGTGCCTCACCAGGATCCCGAGGCCGCCGTGACCGGCCGCGCGCGCCGCTTCCACGAACTCCGCCGACCGCAGCGGAAGAACGACGCTCCTCGCGATCTTGACGTAGACGGGAACGTTGACGACCGCGAGGATGAGGATCAAGTGCAGGAGGCGATCCCCTATCGCGGTCAGAACCGCCATCGCGAAGAGGACCACGGGGAACGCCTGCAGCACCTCGGTCGAACGCTGCATCAGGTCGTCGAGACGTCCTCCCAGAAACCCGCTCGCCGCTCCGAGGAAGGTCCCGACGACGAGCGCGGGCGTGGCGGAGGCGAAGGCCAACAAAAGGTCCTTCCGGGCGCCGAAGAGGATGCGGGTCGCGATATCCATGCCGAAGCCGTCGGTGCCGAGAACGTGGCGCAGAGACGGGGGGAGCAACCGGCGTGAGGCGTCGACTCCTTCGGGATCGTACGGGCTCAGGAGGGGCGCGAGGAGCGCCATCGCGAGGATGGCGGTGAGGAGCCAGAAGGAGGGCGACCCGAGAAACTCGCGGGCCGCACGCGGCATCGTGCCGAGGTTCAACTCCGGGTCCTCGGATCGAGGATCATTTGCATCGTGTCCAGCGCAAAATAGACACCGACGTAGATCAGGGCGCTCGAGAGGACCACTCCCTGGATCGCGGCGTAGTCGCCGGCGTTCATCGCCGAGAGCGCGTAGTGGCCCATTCCCGGCCAGGAAAAGACGGTCTCGACCAGCACCGTTCCTCCGAGAAGATATCCGAAGGAAATGCCGACCATGTTGGCGATAGGACCGAGCGCGAGGCGCAACGCGCGGTGGTACAGGATCGCAGCCGATCGCAAACCGAGCGCCCGCCCGGCCATGACCGTGGGTGAGGTCAGCGTCTCTCGCATGGTGGCCCGGACGAGGCTCAGGATCGGCGCTTGAACGGCGAAGGCCAGGGTGATGGTCGGGAGCAGAAGCGTGCGGGAGGCGAGCCAGAACAGGTCGATCCGTCCCGCGAGAAGGGTATCCGCGAGAAGGAGCCCGGTCACCGCGGGAGGCGGTTCCGACAGGGGAAGTCGTCCCATGGGAGGAGGCACCCACTGGAGCCGATAGAAGAAGACATAGATGAGCATGAGGCCGAGCCAGAATTGCGGGACCGCCGCTCCGGCGGTGGCGACGGCGGAGGCGATACGGTCGACGGCGGAGCCCGGCCGCCTGGCGGCGGCGATGCCAAGCGGAAGGGCAATGAGAAGGGCGGCCGCGAGGGACAGGAGCGAGAGCTCCAGGGTGGCGGGAAATCGCTGGACGATGTCCTCGAGCACCGGATTCGACGTCGTCCAGGCCCGTCCCCAGTCTCCGCGAACGAGGTCGGAGAGATAGATGCCGTACTGGACGGCCAGCGGCCGGTCGAGCCCGTACCGGGCTTCGAGCTCCGCGAGCGTTCGTTCATCAGCGTGGCTTCCCGCCATGAGATAGACGGGGTTTCCCGGAAGAAGCCGCGCGGTGACGAAGGCGAGAAGTGTAACCCCCCAGACGACCAGAAGCGCCTGCCCCGTCCTTCGCACGACATACCCGAGCATTTCAGCGTTACCCTTTCTCGTCCGGCCTTCGGTATCATCTGGCCATCGGAACCCAACATTAATATGGACGGGTGGGCATGAGCGAATCGGATTCGAAATGTCGAGTCGCCATCGACATCGGCGGGACCTTTACCGATCTGGTGCTCTATCGCGAGGGAGAGGGGCTCGAGCTGGCCAAAGTCCCGTCCACTCCTCCCGACTACTCCCGGGGTGTCGTCGATGCCCTCTCCCAAAAGCTCGACTCCCTCGAAGAGATGAGCCTCTTCGTCCATGGCACGACGGCGCAGCTCAACGCCTTCCTCGAGCGCAAGGGAGTCCGAACCGCGCTTCTCACCACCCGCGGTTTCGGAGACGTCTACGCCATGGGGCGCGGGAGCCGCGACCGCATGTACGACCTCCACTACCGAAACCCGGAGCCTCTCGTTCCCCGCCGCCTGGTGTACGAGATCGACGAGCGGATGAGTGCTTCGGGGGAGGTGCTCACTCCTCTCGATCGTAGTCAGCTTCCGGAAATCCTCGCGGCCCTCCGCGCACAGCGGGTCGAATCGCTCGCGATCTGTTTTCTTCACAGCTACGTGAACCCCTTCCACGAGCGGGAGGCCGCCCTGTTCCTCGAGAGCAATGCCCCCGATCTCTTCGTTTCCCCCTCGCACCGCGTCTGCCGGGAGTGGCGGGAGTACGAAAGGACCTCGACCGCGGTCATGAACGCGTACGTCTCCCCCATCCTCGATCGGTATCTCTCGAGCTTGCGAGGAGAGCTCTCGGAGCGCGGCTACCGGAAGAAGATCTACCTGATGCAATCGAACGGCGGGCTCATCGACACCGAGGAGGCTTCCTCGAGGGGAGTCCTGACTCTGATGTCCGGGCCGGTCGGCGGCAGCGTCGGGAGCCTCGCTCTCTCCGCCCAGATCGGCGAGCCCAACCTGATCTGCACCGACATGGGGGGGACGAGCTTCGACGTCAGCCTCGTCGTCGACGGTAAGGCGGCGGGAACGTCGGAGCGCAAGCTCGGGGGGCTGCCCCTTCTCGCCCCGATGGTCGACATCCACACCATCGGGGCCGGCGGAGGAAGCGTCGCCTGGAACGATTCGGGCTCGGTCCGGGTCGGACCCAGGAGCGCCGGCGCCATGCCCGGCCCCGCTTGCTACGGCCGCGGCGGGACGGAGCCCACGGTGACCGATGCCAACCTGGTCCTGGGCCGGGTCGACCCTGACGGGTTTCTCGGAGGGGCGATGCACCTTTCGCGCGAGCGCGCCGAGGCCGCCATCGACGCTCTCGCGGCGACGTTCGGCCTTTCGCGCCACTCGATGGCGGAGGGAATCGTCGACGTGGTGAACTCCCAGATGGCCAACGCCATTCGCTCGGTCACCGTGTCCAAGGGAATCGATCCCCGGGGATTCGCGCTCGTGGCGTTCGGAGGCGCGGGGCCGATGCACGCGGCGTTCATCGCGACCGAGCTCGGGATCGACCACGTGATCGTTCCCCGGGCGGCGGGGGCGTTCTCCGCCTGGGGGATGCTGACCACCGATCTCCGCCACGATCTCTCCCAGACGTTCATCGTCGGTCTCGACAAGCTTCGCGCGGCCGACCTCGATCGCCAGTTCGGCGAGCTCGAAGAGACCCTGAAAGAGCTTCTCACGTCCGAGGGGGTCGCGCCCTCGGACATGAAGTTCAAGAGGTCGCTCGACATGCGGTATCGAGGACAGGAGTACTTCATCAACGTGCCGCTTCCCCGCGGTCTCGCGTCGACTTCGGAGCTCAAGCCGCTCTTCGACCAGCAGTACGAGAAGACGTACGGCCACAAGAACCTGGCGGAGGACGTCGAGACGGTGAACTTGAGGGTCGAGGGCACTGGCATCCTGGGGAAAAAGGAGCTCATGAGCCAGGCACCGCTGCTCGCGGCCGAGAACGCGGGCGAGCGGAAGCCTCACAAGCGGCGGACGGTCTTCGCCGGCGAGCCGAAGGACACGCTCTTCATTCCCAGGAGTCGCATTCCCGAAGGGGAGGTGATCGAGGGACCGGCGATCGTCGAGGAGATCTCGGCGACGACGGTGATCCCTCCGGGCTTCCAGGTTTGCCTGGATCCGTTTGGAAATCTCCGCATCGAGCGCAAGGGGGCACTGACGTGAGCGCCGGAATCGATCCCATCTCGACCGAGGTCATCCGCAACGCCTTCAACGCCATCGCCGAGGACATGAGCGCGGTCCTCGGGCGAAGCGCGTTCTCACCCGTGATCTACGAGAGCCACGACTACGGAGTAGCGCTCTTCAACGAGCGAGTGGAAACGCTCGGGCAGGCGCCCGGCCATCCGTTCTTCATCGGCGGGCTCGACTCCGGGGTGAAAGCGGTGATCGAGAAGTACGGGACCGAGCACCTCCGCGAAGGCGACGTATTCACCGTCAACGACAGCTACATCACCGGAGGCCACCTCAACGACGTCGACGTGGTGAGCGTTCTCACCTACCGCGGCGAGGTCTCTGGCTTCGCCGCGATCCGCGCCCACTGGCTCGACGTGGGAATGGCCGAGCCCGGATTTCCCGTGAACACGACGGAGATCTTCCAGGAGGGTGTGCGGTGGGGCGCGACGAAGATCCTCTCGGAGGGAGAGTGGGTGCGAGACGTGCTCGACCTCCTGCTCCTGAACAGCCGCGCCCCCAAGACGCTGATGGGAGACCTCAACGCTCAGGTGGCGGCGGCCCGCATGGGAGAGCACCGCTACCGCGAGCTCATCGGCCGCTTCGGGCTCGACGTCGTCCGGGGCTGTACGAAGAGGATATTCGAGGCCACGGAGAAGAAGTATCGGGACTTCATCACCTCGATCCCCGACGGGGTCTACGAAGCCGAGGGATACGCCGACGACGATTTCGTGACCCGTGACCCAATCCGGGTGAAAGTAACCGTGACGGTCGCGGGCGACGAGATGACGATCGACACTACGGGCTCGGCCAAGCAGTGCCGCGGAAACGTGAACTGCGGCTTTCCCAATACCGTGTCCGCCGCCAGGCTCGCTCTCGCGTTCCTTTTCCCGGACCCCCGACCCGAGGTGAATCACGGAAGCTTCCTCCCCCTCAAGGTAATGGCGGAACCCGGCTCGGTCTTCGCCGCGGTCGAGCCCGCCGCCTGCATGCACCCGCACCCGGGAATGCTGATGCTGGATCTCGTCATCAAGGCTCTCGCGCCGGTTCTTCCACAGAACGTGGCCGCCGGGCTTCCCGGGGATTCCTGGAACGTGTTCGTCATGGGAAACCGCCCCGAGTCGGGCGCGCTCTTCGTGAGCGGCGAAGCCCTCGACGGGGGCTGGGGCGCGTGCGCCGAAGGCGACGGCGAGAGCGCTCTCATCCACTCGGCCGCCGGGGACTTTCGCAACGTGCCCGTCGAGACGCTCGAGGGCCGATTTCCGCTGCGGGTCAAGAGCTTCCGCCTGGGCCGAGACAGCGCGGGAGCGGGCAAGCACCGCGGAGGCCTGAACGTGGTGAAGGAGTACGAGGTCGAAACCGACTGCCGGCTCACCCTTCACTTCGATCGGGCCCTCACGCCGCAGTGGGGTCTCTTCGGAGGCGGTGACGGCGCCCGCCCCCGGGTCACGGTGTTTCCGTCGGATGGGAAGGAGCCGCTCGAGATTCTAAAAGTAGAACAGCTCCCGCTCGGCAAAGGCGCCCGCTTCGTCTGCGAGACCGGAGGCGGCGGCGGCTACGGGAACCCATTCGAGCGAGCGCCCGAAGAGGTTCGTCTCGACTTTCTGGACGGCTACGTGAGCCGTCAGGCGGCGCTAGAGGACTACGGCGTCGTCCTCGACGAGCGAGGCGAGATCGACGTCGAGACGACGACCCGAAGGCGATCCGGAATCGGCGTCCGCTGAACTACGCCGGCGACAGGACGAGTGTAAGACACCAGAATCCACCTACTTCTCGGCATCGGCGGCCTTGACGATCTTCAAGACCGCAGGGCCCAGGTATCTTTCGAGCTGCTGGTAGAGAATGCCCGAAGAGCGCAGTTTCCGGATGTGCTCCGAGAGCGCGGGCCCGATGTCGGAGCCGCGGGTCACGGCAAAGCCATACCCCATGCGATCGGGAAATGTGAATACGGTCTCGAGCTCGGGGAAGTCCAGAAGGTCGGTCATCGCCGAGGTCGAATCAACCGGCGCGAAATCGGCCTTGCCCGCGAGGATCATCCGGTAGGCGTCGGGGGTCTCTTCCACCGGCACGACCGTGGCCGACGGAACCACCTTTCGGACGAAGGCTTCGAGGCTCGAGCCCGGGACCGCCGACAGCTTGCCCGACGCCAGGGCCGAGACATCAGGGACCGAAGCTCCCTTGCGTCCCACGACCATGATGCGAACCGGGAAATAGCTATCGCTGAAGTCCACCAGCCGCTTGCGCTCCTCGGTGATCGAGAACGAGCTCGCGATGACATCTCCCTTTCCCTCCAGAAGCCAGGGAATGAGGTCGGCGAACTTCGGGACCCGCTGCACCCTCAGCTCGAGGTCGTGCGCGGCGGCGAAGGTGCGCAGGATCTCGTAGTCGAGACCCCAGTACTCACCGTTCCTGACGGTGATGAACTGGTTGGAATCGTGCGGAAACGAGAGCATCGCGAGGACACCTCGACGCTTCACCTCCTCCAGGTTGGAAGCGCGAAGAGAGCTGCCCAGGGCCAGAACCAGGATGAGAGCGACGGGGGTCGGGTGCCGTTTCCAGACGATCATCGCGGGATCTCCGTTTGCTGATGTCCGAGGTTTTGTGGCTTGGATCGATTGTAGCAGGCCCTCTCGACGGGTGGGGGAGACGGGTGCCGCGCGGCAGGATTACAATGAGCGCCGTGTTCGGACTGCCCCTCTCGAGCGTCCTCCTGCTCTTCGTTCTCCCGGCGATGGTGCTGGGCCCGATGTTCTACGTCTCCTGGCGAATCAAGAAGCGCCCACCACCTCCGCCCACAACTTCGTGACTTCGTCGTCGTGGCCCGTCATCTCCCATCGGATCAAGGTAACGGGGATGATGCCCTTCGAGAGGAACTCGTCATGGAACGTTCCGAGGTCGAACGCTTCGCCGAGCTGGAAGGCGCGCTCGGAAAGGAGCTTTTCGATCTGCATCTTGCCCACGAGGTAGGCGCTTCCCGCTCCCGGCCGGCGTAGATAACCCACGAGGTCGTAGCGGCCGAGGTCCTCTTCCATGAACGGGACCCAGTCGATCATGTAGGCGTTGGCAGCGTCGACGGACATCTTCCCCGCGTGCATCCCGGTCTCGGCGAAAACCCGGCTTCCCCGCTTGATGAGAGCGACGTAGAAGAGCTCCCGCGCCCGCGGGTTCTCGTCGGTAATACCGGTCTGCACGAAAAGCTCCTCGAGGTACGTCGCCCATCCCTCGCCGCGCTCGGTGTCGCGGTACGTCTTCCGGATGGGATTTGAGAGCTCCTGCCGCAGGCGTCCGTCGAAACGGTGTCCGGGGATCGAGGCGTGGATGTGGTTGTCGAGCGCGTTTCTGAACTGGATCTCCTCCCAGAAGTGCCGCTTGGTCAGAGCCCGCGGGCTGAAGAAAACGTCGGTCTCGAACGAATCGGGTACGTAATCGGGGATGGTCATGAGCTTCTGCTGCGCCACCATCGCGCGGATCTGCTCCTCGGCCTCGCGGGTGCGCTCCTCGTGCTGCTCCCGGGTCTTGGTGAGGTCGAGCTCGGGCAGGTTCTTGTTCCGGTTCCGATCGACCAGGTAGTTCAGCCGATAGCGATGGAGCTCGCGCTCGCCCAGCAGGATCAGGTCCTCCGAGTCATAGGGAAGAAGCCGCACGTGCTTGAGGTACCAGTTGAAACTCTCCATCCCGATGGCGGCCGACTGCGGCATCCTGGAGACGTTCGCCCGGAGCCAGTCCCGGTAGCCCGAGACCGCGGCGGTCGCCGCCTGGCACGCGGGGACGAGATCCGCGTGGTGCTGCCGCAGGCGGCCGCACAGATCCTGGAACCAGCCGATGGTGCCCGCGGGCGGCTGGTCGCGATAGGGCTCGCCCTGGCCGACGCCGTCGAAGTTCTCGAGATAGAAGATGGCGAGCTTCGCCAGCTCTCCGTTCGCTTCCGTCAGATTCGCCTGCGCCTGGGCCATGACCTTCGGGACCGTGGCGAGCTTCGCCGCGATCTCCGCCTTCTTCTCCGCCGGCAGGGGGGCTTCGGCGTAGGGGATCTCGCTCACGTCGTCGAGATACAGGATGGGGTCCCGGACCCAGGGCTTCATCACCCGATGATCGAACGTCAGCGCGTTCAGCTTCGCCCAGACGAGAAGGTAGTCCACCCTTTGAGGCACCGGCCAGGAGGAGGCGTCGATGCCGCGGAGGCGTTTCTTAATCTCCTCGATTCCATTCCTTTGAGCCGCCATCACGGTGGGGCCGCGGTCGGCGACCCCATCGACGATCTTGGGCTTTCGGAACTCGAGAAAGTCCGCGTCGAGCTTCACGAGATCCTGATAGCTCCCTTGGGCGAACAGCGGCACCGATGCACCGAAAAGCGACATTGCCATCAAAGTAAACCCCATCTTGCCCATGGATGTCCTCCCTCTTTAAATGACCAGACCGTCCGGGCCGGCCGCGGTCTCGAATCGATCGAACGCGAACGGCCCGACCGGAAGCGAAGGCTTCCGGCCCAACACCATTTCCGCCATCACCTGGCCGACGGAGGGTGAGAGCATGTAGCCATGCCCGCTGAACCCCGCGGCCTGAAAGTAACCCTCGAGCCCCGACACCCCGCCGAGGAACGGATGGCCGTCGGGCGACGTGTCGTAGTACCCGTCCACGAGGCGCTTGACGCCGGTGTCCGCGAGCGACGGCATCATGTCCAGGAAGAGGCCCGCCACCTGCTCGGTGTAGGCCCAGTCGTCCTTCTTCTCCTTCGCCTCTCTGAGGTAACCCATGTAGACGACGCCGTCGATGAGCTGCTTTCCCGCCCAACCGACGTCCATCGCCGCGACCAGGGGCTCGAGGACGCGCTTTTCGATCCGCTCCGTATAGAGCAGCCGGCGCCTTTCGACGGTGATGGGAAGCTCGAGCCCGAGCGGCTTCGCGAGAGCCGGGCTGTCGCAGCCCGCAGCCAGGATCACGTTCGGCGCTTCGATGAGACCCGAGGGGGTGGCAACGCCGGTCACCCGGCTCCCTCGCCGCTCGATTCCGAGCGCGGGCTCGAGGCGAACCCGCGCACCCTCGTCCTTGGCGCGCTGCGCCAGGAGCTGGGTGAGGCCGTCGGCATCCTCGATGAAGCCATCCTTGCCGCAGAAGCTTCCGCCGACGACACCCTCGAGGTTGAGATCGGGCACGATCGTCGCGATTTCCTCAGGGGTCACGAGCACCGACGGAATGTCCATCCGGTTCTGTAGCGCCACGTTCTTTCGGAAAATCTCCAGCGTCGAAGGCGAGTGGGCCACGAAGAGGTAGCCCGTCTGCCGGAACGGAAGCGGGAAGTCCGGATGGAGCTCGTCGTCGATCCTTTCGAAGAACTTCACCGACTCCCGCGCGTAGAGGCACGCGGCCTCGTCCTGCCACTGGGAGCGGATACCGCCGGGGCAGACGCCCGTCGCCTTCGACGCCAGGTAGTCCTTCTCGAGGAGCACGACATCGTGACAGCCGAGCTTCGTCAGATGATAGGCGATGGAGGCTCCGATGATGCCGCCGCCGATGATGACGCATTCCGCGCGCTCGCCCATGTTTACTCCGGTGGCAGCGTCGAGTAGAGCTTCTCCAGATCGACTCCGGCGCTGCGGAGTCCTTTCCAGCGAATCACGAAGAGGAGAGAGACCACGGCCACCGCCAGCAAGTACACCCAGGTGGAGCGATAGTACCAGGCGGCCACGTCGGCGCCGAGGTCCTTCCCGATCTGCGCCGCCAGGAGAACGCCGAGGAGCGCCGCGCCGGTGCCTCCGAAGAAGATCTGCGCGGGGCGGGACTTCATGAGCCGCAGGCCGGCGGCGAGCGTCGGGTTGCGCCGGGCGAGGAACACCACCGAGAGGCACACCAGGATGAAGTTCACCAGCATGCCGATGACCAGAACGTCGACGCCGAGGAAGAAATCTCCCGCGAAGTGGCAGCCGAAGATGCCCGCGGTGGCCGTCGCGCTGCTCACCAGAATGGCGATGTGCGGCGTTCGCCACCGCGGGTGCACTCGGGCTACCGAGCGGAAGAAGATTCCGTCCTCCGCCCAGGCGAACATGAGCCGTGACACCGCGAGCATCATCCCGGGGAGACTATCGAAAAGCCCGAAGGAAGCGGCCGCCACCATCGAGGCCGTCCAGGCGGGCGCGAGGAGATACCCCAGGAGTCCGGGCGCGGTCAGATCGGTCGCGGCGGCGCGCTCGGCGATGAAGTACCAGGGAACGGCGTGATACACCGCGGCGGTGAACAACAGATAGAACGCGCCCACGAACAGAATGGAGATACCGGTAGCGAGCGGCAGCGTCACCCTCGGATTCTTGGCCTCGCTTCCCGCCTGGGCGATGGAGTCGAACCCGATGAACGAGGAGAAGAGAATCGCCGTTGCCGCCAGAAGCGCTCCGAAGCCCAGCGGACCCGCCTCGACGGGCAACACGGCAACCCCGTCCCTCTGAGCGACCGCCGCGATGAAATCCGCGTGATCGAACAGGAACCCGGTGGGAATCACGATCGCTCCTCCGATGAGCCCGAAGACCAGCAGGATCACCATGACCCGCTCGTAGACTTTGATTCCGAGGAGGTTCACCAGGGCGGCGATCCAGAGAAACGCGAGAGCCAGGGCGAGCCGGGTCGGTCCCGATTCAAGGAACGAAGCGACTCCATTGAATCCGACCGATATCGCGATGTCGCGAAGAAACGGCACCAGGACGTAGGCAACGACGCCCATCGCGACGGAAAGCCCGAACCACTGCGAGAAGCTCGCGAGAAACCCCAGGTATGGATGGAGACCGCGGCTCGCGTAGACGTAGCTGCCTCCCGCGCGCGGCATGGCCGACGCCATGGCGGCGTAGGAGATCGCCGCGAGGACCGCGGGGATCATCGCTAGAGCGAAGGCCGCGGTGACGTGGGGGCCGATGGCGGGCACGTTCCTTTGAACCATGATGGGGACGACGTTGATTCCCGCTCCGACCATCGAGCAGAATCCCGTCGCCACCAGCCCCAGGAGCCCCATCTCCCGCGCCAGTGTGCCGCCGCCGTTCGGAGCCTCCAGATCGCTCGCCATCTCCGGACCTCTCTCCCTATCGAGATTGAACGCGATCGATGGCCGCGGAGTATATCGCGTCCAGGTGGAGACTCGATGGTGAAGCGATCGCAGGGAAACATCCCGCCGAGCCACCGGTGATACGATCCGCTCGGTTCAAGGCAGTCATTGAGCTCGTAGGGAGGTGCAGCCATGGCGAGCGAGCGCACAGAAGACTTCGGCTTCGCCGCGGCGCACGATGCACCGATCCCCTACCGGGAGCGCATTCGGGAGTACTACAAGGCGCTCGGCTACGGCGCGCCTTACGAGTGGGCGCACTACGCGGACGTGCCGTTTCGGCCTCTGGACAAGCCGCTCTCCAGGAGCCGGGTCGCGATCCTCACCACGGCGGCGCCCTATCAGCCGGGCAAGGGCGATCAGGGCCCGCGGGCGCCTTACAACGGGGCAGCCAAGTTCTATGACGTCTACTCGGGCGATGCCGCGGAGGATCCGGATCTGCGCATTTCCCATGTGGCCATCGACTTCACGCACACCACTGCCGAGGACCTCGCGGCCTATTTCCCGCTGGCTGAGCTCCGGCTTCGGGCGGCGTCGGGCCGCATCGGTTCCGTGGCTCCGCGGTTTCACGGCGCACCGACCAATCGCAGCCACCGCGTGACGCTCGGCGTCGATTGCCCGGAGATCGTCGCCCGCTGCAGAGCCGACGGCGTCGATGCAGCCATCCTGGTCCCCAACTGCCCCGTCTGCCATCAGACCATAAGCCTGGCCGCGCGAATGCTGGAAGAAAACGGCATCTCGACGGTTGTCATGGGCTGCGCGAAAGACATCGTCGAGTACGTCGGCGTACCGCGTTTTCTTTTTTCCGATTTCCCACTCGGCAACGCGGCGGGCCGGCCGAAGGACGCCCTGTCGCAAGGATTCACCCTCGACCTCGCGCTGAGCGTTCTCGAGGCGGCGCCGGCCCCGCGTACGACCGTTCAGTCACCGCTGAAATGGAGCGTCGGCGCCGACTGGAAGCTCGATTACTGCAACGCCGAACGGCTCACGCCGGATGAGATCGCGCGCCGTCGCGACGAGTTCGACGAGCAAAAGGCGCAGGCAAAACACGTGCGCGAAGAGGGAAATCGAATACAAGGGGGATAGGGGGACAGGAGGAGATTAAGGAGATAAAATTTCCAATAGGTCCTGATTCATATTCATTTCCCCATCTCCTCCCATCTCCCCATCCCCCTTGTATTTCACTCTTTGCCTGTCGAATCGATGACCACAGCGGCCTGGTGCCGGGCATAGCCGATGTAGCGATACTCCAGGCTGCGGGCCGCAACGAGCTCCTGGAAAGCCTTGAACTCGTGGTTTCGCCAGCCGGGGAAATTGAAATAGTCATCGAAGACGAGAACGCTCCCTTTGCGCAGCCGTCCGCCGACGTTCTCGAAGACGGTCTTCGTTGACCCGTAGAGATCGCAATCCACGTGGGCGAAGGCAACGCCCTCTCGGTTCTCCTCCATGAACGGAGGCAGCGTTTCTTCGAAGAGTCCCTTGTGCAGGACGATGTTGTTAGGAACCGGCGGGAGGACGCCCCCGGCCGAGAACTCGCCGCGCGGGCCCCGGTTTCCCGTCCAGTCTTCAGGCAGGCCCTCGAACGTATCGAACCCGTGCACCTTCCCGGCCGTCGCCGCGCCGATCAAAGAAATGGACTTGCCTTTGAAGACGCCGAACTCCAGGACCATCCCGGGGATGGAGATGCGATCCATGGCGAAACGGAGAAGGTCTAGCCGGTCGAGGAAGTAGAGCGCCTGGGGCATGCGCTCCTTGACGTAGGCGGCGGCCTCGGCTTGAGCCTCTCGAAGGAGGAGAGTCGCGGGGTGAAGCTCCGTGAAGAAGTACTCGCGGACGACCTTTTTCGAGAGGCGCTCGAAGGAGCGATCCAGGAAGCCGTCGACTTTCCGTGCCAGCCATCGTTTCATGCGCAGTGCCCGATCTCAGTACCTCCAGCTCTCGAGGTCCGCGCCCGGAGGCGCGGTCTTCAGGATCCTCTCGACCGCTTTGGGGATGAACATCTGGTGGTAGCGGAGTCGTGAAGAGCCGTTCGGCCTGGTCTGGTCGCCGTTCCAGCAGTGCTCCGCCCGGTCGCCGTAGTCGACCTCGCCGCCGTAGTACGGGTTCTTCGTGCCCTCGAGGAACTCCTCGATGAGGTACACGGCGTTGTTCAGGTAGAAGTTGTCCATGTCCCCGACGTAGATATGGATCTTCCCCTCGAGCTTCGGGCCGAGCTTCGCCCAGTCGCGCTTCAAGATGTAGGAAAGATCGTAGTTCTCCCGCCAGAACTCGGCGACCTTCTTGTCGATGACTCCGGTCTCTTTGTCCCAGATCCGCTTCGGATAGCCGTCGTCACCGGCGGGCGAGTACACCGCTTCCCAGATATCCCACTGCTGCCCCGAGCGGGTCTTCGTCCCGAGGACCAGCTCCATCCGGTTCAGCTCCTGGGAAGTCGCGCTCACGTGGCCGAGGTAATCCCTGAGGCCGGGGCGCGGCGTTTTCTTCCAGTCGCTGTCGAGGTGGTAGGCGTTCTCATCCTTATAAATATCGACCACGGTGTAGGCGCGGAAGTCGATGGGGTCAGGACAGGCGGCGAAACAACCGTTGTACTCGTCGGGGTAGAAAACCTGAGCTCCGAGCGCCTCCCATCCGCCGGTCGACCCTCCGTAGAGAAAGCGGGCCCAGCCCTCGCCGAGACCCCGGAACCTCTTCTCGATCTCGGGAATCAGCTCGTAGGTGATGGCGTCGCCGTACGGACCGAGGTTCTCGGAGTTCACCGCGTAGGAGTCGTCGTAGAACGGGTTCGCGTGCTGGATCTCGATCGCGAGAACGCGCGGGAAGCCGGGCCCGGTCCAGTCCTTGTAGAGCTGATACGCGTGCTCCTGCTCCGTTCGGTTGTAGCCCTCCCAGTGAAAGCGTTCGCTGTACTCCGGCTTCAAGTTCGGATCCGGCGGCTCCTCGCGGAAGCCACTCATGGTGTAGGGAAAGTGTCCGTGGTAGATCATCAGGGGATAGCGCGCCTCTGGATGCTCGTCGAAACCTTCGGGGAGGAGCACATGAGCGCCCAGGTGCATCGGCCTCCCCCAGAACTCCGTGAGGAGCTTGCTCTGGATCTTGACGTGCTTGATGTACTTCGTCTCCGGGGGATCGGGGATGGGAGGGATCTCCTTGTCGAGGGTGAGGCGGAGCGTCCCGCCTTTCGCCGGGTCGATCGCCATCTCGGCGGGGTCGCTATAAAGGTTTCCCGGAGCCCGGTTCCATTGCTGGCCCTCCCCGCGGTCCATCGGGAGCTTCACCACATGGCCATCCTTGCGGTGGAAGGTCTCATAGCGGTGCAGGAGCGCCTGCACGCGGTAGCGGCCCTTCGGGATCTCGCGGAGGCTTTTGATGGGATAGCCGAGGGAGCTCCCGTCGACGATCGCGTCCTTCCCCGGCGCCAGCCCCTCGACGTCGATCCCGAAGACCACCTGAGTCTTGGGCCCGGTCAGGATCTGAAATCTCGGCTCGTTCGAGGGATCGTTCGAGATCAGGAGAAGGAGCCGCCCGTCGAGAGGCTCGCGGCTCCTCTCCGCCGGAAAGCTGACGGCGAACCGAAGCTCCTGGGTGGAGGCGACAGACGCAAAAAACAGGAACACGATCGCGAGCTTTTTCATCATCACACCTCAGATTCCCATGCGCTTCAGGATGTCCTGGAAACGCGCCTCGGAGCGAAGGGAAGCCAGTCCCGGCTGGATCCGAAGATACACGAGTGCCGCGTCTCGCGCTTCGAAGGCGCGGCCGACCTCGTCGAGCGCCGCCTCCGTCTCCCCGAGGCCGGCGTAAATCACGGCAAAGTCGATGGGGGAGACGTAGCTCGAGGCCGAAACGTCGCGGAGCGCCTCGAGCATCGCTCGAGCCTCGCTCTTCCTGCCCAGCCGGCCAAGGACCAGGGCGTAGGCCGGCTCGGAAGAGTCGAGATGAACCCGTGCCGCCTCGGGCCGGCCGCGAACCAGCTCCAGCAAACCGAGCTCCCGCCGCGCCAGAGGAGATCCGGGACGCCGCTCGAGAACCGCGCGGAGGTGCGCTTCCGCCTCGTCGAGTCTGCCCTGGGCCATCAGGATCGTGCCCCGCTTCACGTCATAGAGCGCGGATTCGGGCTCGAGAGCGATCGCTTCGTCGATCCGCTCGAGGCTCTCCTCGTAGCGGCCGGTCGCCATGAGCATCATCGCGAACCAGTGATGGGCTGAAGGATACGTGGGGTCGAGCGATATCGCCTTCTCGAAGCTCGCCTCCGCCTCGTCGAAGCTCCATTCATAGAGGTAGCGGACGAGCCCGAGGGACGCGTGGGCCTTCGCGAGCGAAGGCTCGAGGCGAATCGCTTCCATCGCCGCCTCGCGGGCTCCCGGCATCACCCGAGAGGGCGCTTCGTATCCATAGAGGGCGAGAAGGCAGGAGGCGTCGGCAACGCCCGCGTGGGCCTCAGCGAATCGAGGCTCGAGCGTCACCGCGTCCTGAAAGAGAAGGCGGCCTTCGGTGAGCCCTTCGCGGGTGCGCGTTTGAAAGGAGGCGAGAGCTGTCTCGTAAAGAGAGCGCGCCTCGGGGTTCTCCGAGGGCTCGAGGGGGATTCCGGCGAGGAGGAGCGCGAGGAGGAAGTTCTTCAAAGCACTCTCAAAGCTCCAGGACGAGCCTCAGACCCTCGTCAAGGGCCTTGATAGACTCAGGGGACAAACGCCCCGCGTGCTCGACGAAGTCGGAGCGTAGAACCCGTTGAATGTCGTAAACGTTCGCGACCGATGTCCTCGACAACCCGGTAGTTCGGCGATCGATGCGAACGTTGCCAGCGAGACCCTCCCACTGGAGCCGGCTCGTCATCGGGACGATTAGAAATGAGCTTATTCGCGAATCACGCACCCGGTCCGTCTGGACCACGACTGCGGGCCGCAGTTTGTCGATTCTCACCCACCAGACTTCGCCGCGGCGGGGAAGGCTGTCACCACTCGTCGTCACGGTACTCTTCGGCCATGATCCGTCGCCGATACTCCTGCCACGGGTCGTTGTCTTCCACTATGTCCCAGCCGTGTTTGTCGAGGTATCGCTGTGTTTGCTCGCGAATTCTCTCTGCTTCGAGCAGCGAGGCGAGAAGACCGGAGCGCGTGGTCCCGCGGCGCTGGGCTTCGCCGTCAGCAAACTCGACCAGGTTCTCGGGCAGCGATACTCCAATTTTCACGGAAGCCATAGACATACCATAAGGAATACCAGGGTATTCTACACGTTCTACCCGTGCGGGTGCAACCCCAGCACCCGGTCGAGAATTCTCTCGGGGTCGTCCCATCCCGTCTCGTCCTGCACGTCCCGGCACTCCGCGAGGATGCGGCCGAACTCCGGTCCCGGGCGAAGCCCACGGGCGATGAGGTGTCGCCCGAGGACGACGTCTTTCGGAGCCGCAACCGTGAGCTCGAGCGACTCCATCATCCTCTTGAAGTGATCGCCCGACGGAAACCTCCTCGCGAACGCGTCGCCGGTCGTGCGTCCGAGGTGGTCGGCGGTCGCAACCCGGAGGAGGAGATCCGGCCGTACCCCTGAGGCGTCGAGATCCCGGGCGAGACGCCGGTAGGCTTTCGCCGTGGCGCCGTTCTTGTGAAAGAGAGCGGGTGCTAAGTGATGGCGCACGAGGGCCTCTACTTTCGACGTGAGCTCTTTCGGCGAACGGAGCCTCTCGAGAAAGGCCTCGGCGATCGCGGCTCCCTTCACGTCGTGCTCGTAGGAAGTGATTCTTCCCCCGATCGTTTGTGTGGTCGCCGGCTTTCCAAAGTCGTGGGCGAGAGCTCCGTACATGAGCGCGAGGTCGTCCTCGGCGGTCCCCGTCCGGAGTTTCGCCGCTTCGTCCAGGACCATCATGGTGTGAATCCAGACGTCGCCCTCGGGATGCCAGTCGGGCTCCTGGGGGACTCCGACGAGAGCCTCGGCCTCGGGAAAGAAGCGGAGGAGCTTCGTCTCGCGCAGGAGCTCGAATCCGATCGAGGGCTTCTCGCTTCGAAGGAGGAGCTTCTCGAGCTCACCGAACACGCGCTCCGCCGAGAGCTCCGAGAGGTCGAGCTCCGAGGAGAGCCTCTTCAGCTCCTCGTCGGGCGCCATCTCGAAGCGGGCCGCGAATCCCGCGACCCGGAGCCCGCGGAGCGGGTCCTCCGGAAAATGAATCGGATCCGTCGCCCGGAGGCGCTTCTCGCGCAGGTCCCGTCTTCCCCCGTGAGGGTCGAGGTACTCGAGCGTCAGGGGATCGAGACCGATGGCGTTCATCGTGAGGTCGCGCCGGCGCGATGCCTCGGCGAAGCTCATCCCGGGGTCGTAATCGACTTCGAAGCCGGTGTGGCCGGGGCGGACCTTGCTATCGCGCCGGGGCAGCGAGAAGTCGGCGTCGAGGCCTTTCACCCGAAAAACGCCGAAGGCTTTCCCGACGTGGATCACTTCCCCGAGAGTCGAGAGAAGTCGCTCGAGCGCGTCGAACGAGACCCCGAAGACCTCGATGTCGAGCTCTTTGGCTTCGATGCCGAGGAGCCGATCGCGAACGTAGCCGCCGACGATGAGGGCACGCCCGCCTTCGCGCGCGACCGTCTCCGCCACGCGCCGGGCGATCTCGAAAGGCTCGAAAGTCTCGAAAGTCTCGAGGGTCACGGCTCACCTAGAACGGCGGGGCTTCTTCTTCCTCTTCCGGGAGCTCTCCGACCGCCCCGAGGACCGTGTCGATCTGCTCGGAGGTGAGGCCCTGGCTATTCGCGCGGATCGATTCCGCGAAGCTCGCCGCTTCGGTCGCGCAGTCCTCGCGCTCGATCTCGGCGGCGACGCAGGCGGGATGGACCTGGATTCCCATCGTGCGGTACTGGCTTCCAAACTCGACCTCGCGGCCGAGGACTACCCGGAGGCTCCCCTTCTCCATGAGCTCCCCGCACTGCTTGCACTTGGCCCGTCCCGAAGGATCGACCTCGGCGAAGGGGAACTTCGGCCGCGACTGCCGCTTGTCCTCCGCTTCTTCGTTGACCTTGCGGAGCTCCTCGATTGTCGGGACTTTCTCCGGCGGCTCCTTCGCCGCCTTCCAGGCCTCTGTCGCATAGGCCTCCTCGACGTCGTCGAGCCGCCGCTTGGCGGCGCAGCTCAGGTGATGCCAGAGGTAGCCGATGCCGAAAGGCCCTTCGATGAGAACACCGAGGCGCAGGACGCCCTTGTCGATCGTCTTGCGGCAAGTCTTGCATTTCGCGCGGCTCGAGCGGGCGCCCTCTATGACGTAGGGCGCCTGCGGTTCTGCCGCAGCCGCGGGGGCCTCAGGGGCACTAGGGGCATCAGGGGTCTTAGAGGAAGGAGGCGATTCTTCAGCCATCTTCCATCAATAGTAACTCTCTCAGCGCGCGGGAACGACCGGCTGCACCCAGGCAGCCTCGTACTCGCCCTCGCGGTAAGGGTTCGTCTTGAGCTTGGTCGAGATCACCTTCGCCCGGACGTACATCTCGTCTCCGTGGAAGCGGTAGCTTGGATTCAGCCCCTCGACCTCGACGAGAATCTCTCCGATCTCGTCGCTGTATCGCCGAAGGACGGCCGCGTCTTCGCTTTCTCCCGCGGTCACCTCTTCGGTCGAACGGTCGTACCCTCGCCGGGTCCCGGCGAAGACAGTCCGGTACTGAATCCCGTCCTCGGCGCGGATGCGAAACGAAAGTCCGTCTCCGTTTACCACGATGTCCTCGAGGCCGACTCCCGAGGAGCCGTAGAAGTCTCCGCGCTCCATCGCCTCGACGAGGGCTTTGGCCGAGAGCTCCGTCGCCCGGACGCTGACCCATCCGCGGAACGGGTTCGGGTGCTGGGAGTCGAGGGCGCGGTAGTTGTGCGCGTCGTCGACGGCGATCCCGTACAGGACGGCCTCGCCGTCCGAAAGTCTCTCGGCGAGCAGGATGTCCCACATCCTCTCGGTGCTCGGGCGGAGCTCGTCGCCCTCGTTATGGACCAGGGGATGGCCGTTATAGACCTCGAAGAACTTCTCGCCCCGAAGCGCTACCAGATCCTCGACCTTGACCGCCCACCCGAAGTTCGGGTGGTTCACGTGGGGGAACATGAGCTCCCCGGTTCGCGCCCTCTGCTCCAGGACGGCGTCGACGTTCCGCTGCAGGACCTCGCGGACGCTTCCGCCTCCCTGGGGCGCTATCAGCTCTTTCAGGTTCGTTGCGTTGAGGTGGAGGGGCTTCTCCTCGAAACGATCGGTAATCTCTTCGCCCTGGATGAGAAGGAACTTCGCCTTTTCCTCGAAGAGAGATCGGTACTCCGCGAACGTCTTCAGCCTCACCTGCCCGTCCGCGGTCTCCTCGACCCAGTCCCCGAAACGCTCGCGGTAATCGGCCAGGATCGCCGGGTCCGCCTCGATGAACCGCTCCCCCTCGGCGAGAACGTTGTGGTCGGAAAGTGCTATGAAGTCGTACCCCGCCTTCTTGTACCCGTCGATGACCATCTCGGGAAAGTCGTCCCCGTCACTCCAAAGGGAGTGGGTATGGAGGTTGCCCTTCCACCAGGAGAGGGTGGGCCCTTCCGGAGGGGGTGTATGGCAGGCAGACGCCGCCAGGGCGAAGACCATCGGCATCGGAATCAGCGGGAAACGCATAGTTTTCTAATGAGCCTGGGTTGATTTTCCCGAAAGCGCCCCGCAGAATAGTCGTATCGCTCACAATTAGCAAGAAATCTGGGGGGTCGCCTAGGTGGATTGTCCGTCCTGCGGCCGCGCCAACGCCTCCGATCGCGTTGAGTGCTCGCACTGCGACGCGTTGTTGGTCGATGTGTTCCGTTCGAACGACGAGAAGACCGACCCCATCATGGCGGTCGGAACGGATCTCTCCGTTCATAGAAGTGACGGAGGAAACGGTTCCGGGGACTTCTTCACCCGGTCTCCTGCGGATGCGCAGTACAGCGGCGATCTTCCGAGGCTCTTCCGCTTCGGAAACCGCTACCAGGTCCTGGAGAAGCTCGGCGAAGGCGGTATGGGCCGGGTCTACAAGGCCCTCGACCTCGAGCTCGATCGCGCCGTGGCCCTGAAGACCATCCGCACGGAGAAGGGGAAGGGCCCGGAGGCTCTCAAGCGCTTCAAGCAAGAGCTGGTCCTCGCGCGCAAGATCACCCACAAGAACGTCGTCCGCATCTACGACCTCGGCGAGGCCGAAGGCGGCGTCAAGTTCTTCACCATGGAGCTCGTCGAGGGAAAGAGCCTCCGGGATCTCCTGCACGAGAAAAAGACCATCCCGGCGAAGGAAGCCATCTCCTTCATGAAGCAGATGCTCTCGGGGCTCGCCGAGGCCCACAGCCAGGGCATCGTTCACCGCGACCTGAAGCCGCAGAACATCATGATCGACGCGGACGGTCTTCTCCGCATCATGGACTTCGGCATCGCCCGCAGCGCCGACAGCGCGACCCTCACCGGATCGGGCGAGATGATGGGGACGCCGGACTACATCTCCCCCGAGCAGGTCAAAGGCGAGACCGCGAACGCCCAGTCCGACCTCTATTCGGGGGGAATCATTCTGTACGAGCTTCTGACGGGCGACGTCCCCTTCAAGGGGGACACGGCGATCTCCAAGGTCGTCGCCCGCCTTCAGGTGAAGCCGGCCCCGCCGAGGACGCTCAATCTCCAGATCCCGCCGTACCTCGAGCGCATCATCCTCAAGCTCATGGAGGTCGACCCCGACCTCCGCTACAAGACGGCCGCCGAGGTCCTCCAGGACCTGGAGCGGGAGCAGGTCGATAGCTCCGTACTCCTCCGGACCCGAAAGGCGATCCTCCGCCGGCGGGGCTGGATCGCCGCGGTTCTCGTGGGCTCGCTCGGTCTCGCGGCGTGGCTCCTCACGAGACGGCCGAGCAGCGAGGCATCCACCAGCGTCCCGGCGACCACGATCGCCATTCTGCCGTTTCACAACATGACGGGAAGCGCCGAGCTCGAGTGGATGGTGAACGGAATCCAGGAGATGCTCATCACCGACATCTCGCAGTCGAAGGCACTCCGGCCGGTGCTGAGGGACCGTGTCGATCGCATCCTTCACGAGCTCGGAAAGGACGGTCAGAGCCGCTTCGACCAGCAGACGCTCCAGTTGATCTCGGAAGGCGCGGGGGCGGACTACGCCGTTCACGGGAGTTTCGTCGAATCGCAAGGCCGCCTTCGCATGGACCTCATCCTTCGGCAGTCCGGAACCGGTGTGGGCACGCCGGTCAAGATCGAGCGTCCGTCCTCCGAAGTCTTCGAGCTCGTCGACGAGCTGACCCGGCGGGTCTCGGCCGAGCTGAACCTGGATTCCTTCGGCGAGACCGACCGGCCCCTGATCGAACTTTCGACGAGGTCCCTCCCCGCCCTTCGTGCCTACTATCAGGCGAGAGGCGAGCTGCAGAAGGGCGCCAACCAGTCGGCGATTCCGCTCCTGATATTGTCGATCGAGCACGACCCCCGGTTCGCGATGGCCCATGCGGGCCTGGCCGAGACGTACTTTCATCTCGGAGACGAGGCGAACGCGCTCGCTTCGATCTCGACGGCCAGAACCCTCGCCGAGGAGTCACCCCTGCCCCTTGCCGACCGCTACCAGATTCACGCGATCGCCGCCCGTATCCAGGACGATCCCGCGACCGCGGTCGCGAGCTATCGCGAGCTCTCCAAGCTGTTCCCCGAGGATCCCGACATCCTCAATAGCCTCGCGAGCTCTCTCGAGACCCACGGGGAGGCGGGAGAGTCAGTGACCGTCTATCGCCGGGTGCTCGAGATCTCTCCCCGTCACGGGGCGGCGCTCCTCGGCCTGGGACGCATGATGGTCGTGAGCGGGCACCCCGACGAAGCTATTCCCCTACTTCGTGAGGCAGCCCAATCGGGCCACTTCAAGGGTGATGACGAGACTCTGGGCATGATTTATTCCATTCTCGGGGTCGCTTACCGCGATATGGCCCAATACGAGGCGGCGGTTGGTGACTTCGAAAGATCTCTAGCTTATAGGCGGCGAACAAGCGCCAATCGTGCCATTGCGACGAGCCTGAACAATCTTGCAGCGGCGCTCCGACGCGTCGGGCGAAACAAGGAGGCTCGGCGCCACTTGGACGAGGCATTGGACATTGCTCGACGGATGGATGACAAGGTGATGGAGTCGCTCGCCCTCATAAATCTCGGGAACCTCGAAAGCGACTCCGGCCGACTAGCGCAAGCGCTCGTATATGTCCGCCGTTCGCTGGATATTGAGTGGGAGCGCAACGAGCATACGGAGCTCGCGATTCGGCTGGACACGATCGCTGACCTTCTCAGGAGACAAGGACTCTTCGTCGATGCCCTGGTTTATCTCGAGTTGGCGCAAGGCTACCTTGAACGTTCAGAGGACGTGCTAGAGAAGGCGATCAATCTCAGGGTGTTGGGTCGTATCGAGAGCGCTCGCGGCAACTATCACGCGGCGCAGGCAGCGTTTCTCGAAATGCTCCAGCTCTTTCAGCAGATAGGCGCCAACCCCGACGCCGCAGAGGCGCATTTGATGCTCGCTCGCCTTTATTCCGACCAGGGACGCTTCGACGAAGCGTTACATGCAGTGGATGCCGCCCAATTGCTCATAGAAACAGAGCACACGCTTACGACGCAAGTCGAACTCTATCGAGCCGAAATCTTTCTCGCAATCGGCGACACGATGCGGGCCTCGACAGTACTCGATCGTGCCGAGCAAACGCTCCCTCGCACAAGCGACGTCGACCGCTTCCTTCACCGTCTTCTTCGAGCCAGAGTTGCTCGTCTCTCGAGCTCCCAACCAAGCCTTTCGTCGGAGTTGCAACGCATCTCGCGGGATGCTGTGAGTCCCGACCTGGCGGAGCTACGGTTGAAGACGAACGTCGAGCTCGGCCGACTGCACCTCGATAAAGGAGCCGCGGAGCAGGCCATCGCTGTTCTGTCGCGGGCCCGCGAGGAGGCAGCCGACAGAGGGCTTCGTTCCATCCAGGCCACGGCGTCTCTCGCCTTGGCGGAGGCGTTCTGGCATCGGCAGCAGACCGACGAGGCGCGTCGATACGCCTCCGAATCCATTCATCTCGCCGAACGATTTGAAGGAAGAGGTCTTGTCGCAGAGGGCAACTATCTGCTTAGCAATATTGTGAACGCGATGGGTCAGACGGCGGAGGCGGCAGCCCTGGAGCAGAAAGCCCGGGACGTCGCCGATTCAATCCGGAAGCAAACGCCCTTGGAGCTCACCTCTGTCTTCCTGTCGCGTTATCCCTGGGCGCACCTGCGGGAGCACCCACCGTAGCGAATCTCCCCCTGAACCCCTCGAAGCAAAAAAAAGAGCAGTCGAACACTGCTCTAATCTCGATGCCAGAGAATCTAGAATTTTCTGCCGGTGCCGGCCTTGATTCGGGTCTTGACCTTCATTAATAGCTTCCTCCAGAGAAAACCGCACACACCGAAACGCGTTTCACCTATGGAGTGTAGGAGATTTCCGGCGGGGCGTCAAGCCCACGATTGCGAGTACATTGGTAACGCTTCGTGGGGCTCAAACCTCGCGAGGGCAGGTGACGAGGAGGTCTGAGGCTTCCTACTTCAACAAAAGAAGTTACCGAAGAAGGTCAGGCCGGTTCTTGGGGAGCCAGGCTACGAGAAAATCGAGGCCGCGAGTACGGCTCCGGGAACGAACTTGCTCCTTCCAGCGCGGCCACCCCTCGACGAGCCGCTTGAAGCCCAACCGGCGCACGATCTCGGAATACGGCGCATAGTCCAAGAGTCGAACCGCAGCCCACTTCTGGTCGAGACGCCCGACCGCAAGACGTCCTTCCAGAATCTGCTGGAACTCGTCCTCGGTAATGTCGTAGTCCCAGACGTAGGGAAGGCTACTGGTGGTCACTCTTCGTCTCCTGGAGCGCAGATCTCGGATCCATCTTCACAATCCTGCTTAGAGTAAACCTGGTTCACCGGGCTCCGTGGTATCGCTGGCCCTCGGGAGGGGGCTCGGGAGCGGGCGGGGTCCACCGGCCCGACTCGAAGTCGAGCCAGCGGCCGACGAGGTTGTCGTTGTATTCCGAGAGGAACTTCGCTCCTTCCGGGGTCGAGCGCAGGTTCTCCACCAGAAGCCGGCTGTAGTTCGTAGTCGCGACGCCGATGAGCTCGATGAGCCCGTCGTAGGCCTCCTGGAAATCCTTGGCGACGAAGGTGACGGTTTCGTCCTCGTAGTCGACTCCGGGGACGCCCTCGAGAACTTGGAGGCTCGCCGGGGGCACAGCTCGGATCGTCGCTCGGATCGGCCCGTCGATCTTCATCGCTTTGGCGTCGCCGCGCTTTTCTATCGCCCGCTTCGCCGCTGCCTCGAGCTCGGCGCGCACTTCTTCCTGGGGCCGGAGCTCCGCGGTCGAGGCGCTCGTCGCCTTCTTCGTGGTGACGAACTCGATCCAGGGCATCGTCGCGAGATCCGCGGCGAGGCGGTCGTCGCCCGACGCGAAGATCACCGGGACACCCGCTCGGCCGAACGAAAAAGCGACGAGCTCGGTTTCGGTGATGGCTCGGTCGTTCAGCCGGATCTCGATTCCGAGAGTAAACGTGTGAGAGGCGAAGCCGTGGCTTCCCGTCTTCGCGTGCATGCCGACGACGGCCACGGCGTCGTAGACCCCGGGCTCGACCAGATCCACGTACTGGCGGAAGGGCTCGTCGCGGAACACCATCTGTGCCCGGGAGTCGAGGCGATCGAGCATGAGGTCGGGCTCGGGGTTTCCGCTTCCGTGCCCATCGACGACGTGCACCTCAGAGGCGCCCCCGGCGAAGAGCCCGGCGATGACCGAGTTCACGTCCCCGACGAGATTCTCGCGTCCTTCGGCATAGCGATCCTTGTGGTCGAAGTCGAAAGTCCGCGGGTCGTTCTGACCGCTCAGCCCCTCCATGTCGTGGAGGACGAGAACTCGAAGGACTCCGTCGGTGTCGCGAGCCGGAGCCTCGAGACGCTCCGTTACGGGCTCTTCCGCCGGAGGAGCCTCACAGGCTGCGACACCGAGGCCCAGGATCATCGGGAAAATCACAGTTCTCAACGACTCACCTCCTTGCCGGAAAGCGGCCCCAATCATAAGTCGGAACCCCTTCGCCCGGTTCGGTGTCCAACGGAGCAGGGAAGTGGATTTCCTCGTTTCAGGAAATCATCTGACGTCTTCAATCGAAGGGTGAATTCTTCGATGCCATACCCATCTCGAGACTGACAAAAAGGAGAGAGAAGCTACTTTTCTCGCTCTTCGGCTTCGATGAGGGCCAGCAAGAATTGCCTGTCGGCTGCGTCTGCGGGGCGAATCGTGTCTTTCGTTCGAACCAATGTGCGCTTGCTGACGATGGGGATCTTCACTCCGTCGATTTCAAAGACCTCCTCGTCGCCAGCAGCTTCTCCGTAGTCGATGCCGCAGGCCCTCGACAGGAGATCGACGATGACCTCGTCGGCGACGCGCACCACAGAATAGCGTTCCATATCCGTATCCAGAATCTCGGCCGCTGCGTTATCGGCAAGGATCGCGAGCGCCGATTTCACGCGGGACACGTTTTCCGCACTCGCGTCGATGAGCAAGTCGATGTCCTTTGTGGTGCGGCCTGCACCGTGAGCGATGGCGGCAAAGCCGCCGATGAGATGGCGGCAAAGCCGCCGATGAGAAGGTAGCGTGCCTGGTGCTGATTCAGCGAGCGACAGATCCGGACGAGATCCTCGACCTGTGGTGCGCGAGAGTACGTGCTATCGTCTCTCTCATCCAACGGTCCGCCTCCTCGAAGCTCGAGAATCGGTAGAGCCCTTTGGGTACAAGCACATCGGCCGGCCGGAACGCGGCAGCGGTACGCAGCAACTGCCGCGCCTCATCGAGGGCAACTTCATTTTCCTCGATTCTGCGGCCCACGGTCTTCATGGAAAAGTCCGCGCCACGCGAATCCATTGTAGCTTTCTCCATGCCTCAACCAAGAGTACAGCGTCGCCGGCGACGGCGCCACCATGTTCACCTCCTTGCCGGATAGCGGCCCATCATAAGTCGGAACCCGTTCGCTCGGTTCGGTGTCCAACGTTGCAGGGAAGACGCCTCCGGCGCCGGACGCGATTCGAAATTAAGGGGGTGCTTCTTGCCCGTCTCGCGTCTCAACGGTCAGATCAACGTGACTCCGCTCGCGGACGTCATGCTCGTGCTCCTCATCATCTTCATGGTGGTCACCCCCCTGATCAAACCCGGTGTCGACGTAACGGTGCCCGAGGCCGAGAACCCGGAGGAGCATCCCGGGGACGAAACCACGCTGGTTCTCTCGATGCGGGAGAACGGTACGCTGTTCTTGAATCGGGAGCGGATCGCGGAAGCCGAGGTGCCCTCGAAGCTTTCTTCGATGATGGAGCGGAGGGTCGACAAGACCCTCTTCCTGAAAGCGAGCGAGGTTCTCGACTACGGTCGGGTGCTCGCGATGATGGATCTGTGCCGCCGAGCGGGGGTGGCGGAGGTTTCGCTCATCACGCGAGATCCGCCGAAATCCTGACGAGTCCTCTTTTCAGGTACTATCCTGAAGTGAAGCGGAAATTTAGCACGATGCTCGACCGCGGGCTCTTCCGAAGGCTCAAGCTCGAATCCGCGCGGCTAGGTAAGAAGATGAGCGAGGCGCTGGAATTCTACCGTCGCCGCTCGAAGGGGATCGAGCGGGAAACCGGCCGTGTCTTCGACGCAACCTGGGGATCTCTGTCAGTGGATCGGGAGACTCTCGACGAGTTGATGCACGAAGAGGAATCGCTGCTCGACTCTTGACGCGATCGAGCCCGATAGGTTTTTCATGGACGCTCCGATTTTCATCCATCACTCCCACTTCTTCTCCTCGGAATGTTACACGTGCGCCACCACCACCAGGCTCGGGGCGCGCTCGCGAGCCGTTAGGAGGGCCTTCTGCATGTTCTCGGGGTCGAGGGCCGCGAAGCTTTCGTCGAGGAGGACGAGCTCCGACCCCTGAAGGAGCGCCCGCGCGAGAAAGAGCCGGCTCTTCTCTCCGTGCGACAGCTGCCAGCCGGTATCCCCCACCATCTGGTTCATACCCCCCGGCATCTTCTCGAGAAGCTCTCCCAGCCCGAGCTCGCGGCAGAGAGTTTCGGCTTCCCTCAGGTCCGCGCCCGAGGGGGGCCAGGCGCGTCCCATGACGAGGTTGAAAACGAAGGAGTCCGTGAAGACGTGGTTTTCGTGGAATTGCGGAGCGGTTGCGACTCTCCCGTCGAGGGTAAGCGTTCCCGCGGAAGGCTTCCGAAGCCCGTTCACCAGGGACACGAGCGTCGACTTGCCTCCGCCCGAGGGCGCCGTCAGGAGGACCCGATCGCCGCGGGCGAGGTCGAAGCCCACCGCCTCGAGGACCGCGCGCGAGCGGTGAGGATATATAAAGGACAGGCCTCTCGCCTCGACCAGGACCCGCCCTTTCGCCGGCGGCGCAGGCTCGGCAAGCGCCGGCTCCCGCGCGGCCGCGTGGAAAAGGGGAGCGACTCGCTTCCAAGCGATCGCGGCGTCCACGAGATCCGCGAAGCCGTCCGCGAGCTTCGCCATCGCCCGCGCCGCGAGGATCGCGCCTCCGAGCCCGACCGCGAGGCGCTCCAGATTCGCCAGATTTGCCAGGTTTGCCAGGTTTGCCAGGTTTGCCAGATTTGGATGTTCCGCCGCGAGACCGAGGACTCCAAGGGGAAGGAAGAGACGGGGCAGCGCCTGGATCCAGGAGTACAGGCGATCCACTCGCCGCGACATCTCCCCGTAAGTCGCGAGGTCCTCCTCCTCTCGAAGGTGCCATCGCTCCGGTCGTTCCTGCGCGAGCCGAGTGCGGTGTCCGACCATCTTCTCGACGAGGTCGTGGCTCATCTCGAGCCGATGGTCCGTCCAGCGCCGCCTCTCCTCGAAGTAACGGCGCGCGAGCAGTCCGAACAGCAGAAGAACCGCCGCGAGAAGGGCGCCCTCGAGGAAGGCGCGCGCGCCCAGGGTCACGATCCCGAAAGCGACCAGAAGCTCGATCGAGGCCGCGAACGAAAGAAGGCCGCCGCTCAGGGCGAGAGTCTCGACCGC
This sequence comes from uncultured Acidobacteriota bacterium, assembly GCA_964553925.1. Taxonomy (GTDB): domain Bacteria; phylum Acidobacteriota; class Vicinamibacteria; order Marinacidobacterales; family SMYC01; genus DAISKN01. The sequence goes on along the minus strand of CAZKNR010000560.1, from coordinate 87,995 downwards.
CTCCGACTCGAACACCCGCGCGAGATTTCTCCCGGCGCCGTCGGCGCGGAGCTCGTCGGGGTCAAGGCGCATCGCTCCTTCGAGCAGCCGCTTCTTCAGGAGCTCTCCTGCCGAAACCGCGATCGCGCCCGCGGACCAGGTGGAGAGCATCCGGAACGGGAGCATCGAGGCGAGGACCAGCGCCCAGGCGTAGAGGAGCCGGGAATCGATCGGAGTCACGAGCACACCCCGGCCGAGGAGCCACCAGGACAAGACGAAGAGCGCATAGTCGACGGCGTAGCAGAGCCCGAAGAGCCCTGAGAGGACGACGAGCCGGGGAAGGCTGGAGTCACGCATCGATGAGCCTTCCGTTCTCGAGGCGAAACGAGCGCCAGCTCCCGTCGGACCAGAGGTGCTCGAGCTCCCTTTCGACCTCGAGAAGGTGCCGAAGCCGAGAGCCTTCCCGGCCGAGGAGCTCCGAGGGAACACCGTCGTCGACGAGACGCCCGTTCTCGAGGACCAGCACGCGGTCGAAGCCTTCGCACTCGCTCACGTCGTGGGTGATCGCGAGAAGCGTGGCCTCTTTCCAGTGAGCGCGAGAGCGGCGCAAAAGATCCGTACGCGTCTCCCGGTCGAGCCCTCGGAAGGGCTCATCGAGAAGCGCCAGCCGGACGTCCTTTTTCAAGAAAGCTCGTCCGAGCCGGACCCTTTGCCCTTCGCCTCCGGAGACGAGAGCGCCTCCCTCGCCGAGCTTCGTCTCGAGCGGGAGAGAGAGCGGGCCCAGGACAGAGGTAGCCTCGGTGAGATCGCGGGCCTCGTCGTTTCCGTACCGCAGGTTCTCCTCGAGACTCCGGTTCCAGAGCTGAACCGCGGGGTCCACCCACGCGGTTTTAGAGCGGAACTCCGCGAGGCGGGCGCCGGTGAGAAGGGACCCGTCGACGACGACCCTTCCCTCTTCCGGAAAGTGGAACCCGAGGAGAAGACCGAAGAGCGTCGTCTTTCCCGCCCCCGAAGATCCGATGACGGCGACGTGGCTTCCGGGCGCGATCTCGAGATCGATGGCTTCGAGAAGACGGTGCCCTGAGGCGCGAACGCTCACGCTCTCGAGACGAATCGCGGCGCCGGCGCTCGAAGGCGTTTCTCCGCAAGCGCCGTTCGAAGGAGCGACGGAAAGCTCCTCGGGCGCCCGAAGGGGCTCGGTAACCCGGAGCAGTACGTTGCGCGGCTCCGGGTAGCGGGAGACAAGCCGAACGAGCTGGAGTCCGAGGACCGGTATGTTCAGAGCCCAGTATGCGAGAAGAAGTACCGAGCCGGGGTCGCCGCCTCCCCGCAGGTACGAAAACACCAGGAGGACGACGAGCCCGTAGCCGAAAGCGAACTGAGCGGCTTCGAGACAGACCACGGCGCGCTGGAGCCCCCGCCGAGCTCGCCCCCAGGAGGCGAGGAGGGTCCGGTGTTCGGAGGCGAGGGCGCCCTCCGCCCGGTGAACGCGGAGAGGCACGAGCCCGAGGAGAGCGTCGAGATAAAAGCGGGAGAGTCCGCCGAGGTGGCTCCGCACGCGGGAGTCGCGCTCGAAGAGAAAGGGATGGCCGAGAATCGGAATCCCGATGGACGCGAGGAGTGCTATGAGAACGATGGGAGCGGTCGAAGGCGCCAGCCAGAGAATCGCTCCCGTCGTGATGAGGAGCTCGACCCCTTCGCGCAGGATCTGCCTTCCGAGCCGCGGGACTTTCCGGATCTGGTGGAGGCTGTGCTGTCGCTCGGCCATGTCGGAGGTGAGACGGCTTCCGAAGTACCGGTCCGAGAGCCTCGGGATCTTCCGCTGGAATGCCTGCCTCAGTCCCCGCTCGAGCCTCCGCCCGAGGCGAAGCTCGCCGGTGAAAGAACCGAGGTCGAGGAGGAGCACCGCCGCGAGGAAAAGACCAAGCGGGAGGAGGAGCGCCGGCGCCTCGAGGAAGGCGCGGAAGAAGTACCCCTCGAAGACGACGGCGGCGGCCGAGGCGACGGTTGTCGCCGCGAGAAGACCGGGGGCGAGAAGACCGTCCTTTCGGAGCCGCTCCCAAAGCTCGCGCAGAGGACGTATCGGCTCTTCGTCCCTCGCGGCCGCGACGGCGGCGGGAAGCGAGACGCCGCCGGGAGTGGCTCCCCCTTTCGCGGGCCGGAGGAGCACCGCGCCGCGGAGAACGAGCTCGGCGTCCTCGGGACGGACGGACCAGAACTCCTCAGGTATGGCGCCCGAGTCAGAGCGTGCCTTTTCGAAGAGGGCGACGAGGTCTTTTTCCCGGCGCGCGCATCGAATGGCGGCGTCGAGAGCGGCGAGGGACCGAAAGCTCTCGTCTCTGACCGAAGTACCGATAAGACGCGAGGACGTTTCCGCGGAAACGCCGCGGTCGCGGAGACGGCGGCGAAGAAGGGCGAGACTTTCCTCGGAGCCCGCCCACTCCCGCCAGCCGGAGGCGGGGACGGGCATCTGGTGCTCGAAGAGCTCATCGAGGAGCTTCTCCCGGGTGAGCCAGCGCCGGCCGTGCGCGGGATCCATCACCTGCGCCACCCCGAAAGCGAAGCTCCAGACGACCGCGAAGTGCGCGCTTCCATTCGGAAGGCGGAGGACCGCGATGGCGGGGAGCGCGCGCGCTTCCTCGAGGAGCACCGAGTCCTTCGGGAGAAGCACCTCCTCGACGGGAGCTCCCAGGCCGGACGCTAGCTCCTCCAACGTTTCGAGCGAGGTTCCATCCACTTCGGTCTGGCAGGCCTCGCGCAGCCGGCCGTAACTGAGATAGATTCCGTGACCCTCGAGATAACTTTTGAGCGCGGCGGGCCCGCAGTCCATCCCCGAGGACTGGACGACCTCCGGAACCAGGAAACGCCGGGATCCCATCGTGGACGGATGTTAATCCAGAGCGCCTGGATCGAGGGATAGCGTTTGGCCTAGAATCGTGAGTTCCGCGCCCTGCCGGGGCGGCCGTTCGCATCCTTAATCAGGGGAGGTAACAAGCTTCATGGAACAGGGTTCTTCGAATGCCTCGAAAACGATGATCGAGGCGCAAGGCCTGACGAAGTACTACGGCCCGTTCATCGCCGTCGAGAACATCACGTTCTCGATTCCCCAGGGCCAGATCGTGGCGTTTCTCGGGCCGAATGGCGCGGGAAAGACGACGACGATGAAGATGCTCACCGGCTTTCTCGCGCCGAGCGCGGGGGCCGCCCGGATCGCCGGGCTCGACGTCCACCGGGAGAGAATCGAGGCCTCGAAGCGCCTCGGCTATCTTCCGGAGAACGGTCCTCTCTACCCCGACATGACTCCGATGGAGCTCCTCGAGTTCTTCGGAGAAGCGAGGGAGCTCGGGACCGCGAAGGTCAAGGAGCGGATCGCCGCCGTCCGCGAGCTCTGCGCCCTCGAGCAGGTGATGGAGAAGCCCATCGGAAAGCTCTCTCGAGGGATGCGGCAGAGAGTCGGGCTCGCGCAGGCGCTTCTCCACGACCCCGAGGTCCTGGTGATGGACGAGCCCACCGCGGGTCTCGACCCGAACCAGATCCGGCACTTTCGCGAGAACATCAAGAAGCTCGGCCGGAGCAAGACCATCCTCATCTCGACCCACATCCTCCAGGAGGCGGACGCCATCGCGGACTACGTCCTGTTCGTCCATAACGGAAGGCTGGTGTTCGAGGGGACGCCCGCGGAGCTCAAGGAGAATGGCTCTCTCGAGGCCCGCTTCTACCGGCTGACCCAAGACGAGGAGGTGGCGGCGTCATGATACAGAGAATCAACTGGAACGTCGTTCGCGCGATCGTCAAGCGCGACCTTCGGATGTATTTCAGCAACCCCACCGGCTACGTATTCATCACCCTCTTCATTTTCCTGAGCGCGGCCGCGGCCTTCTGGCAGGACCGGTTCTTCCTCAATAACCTCGCGAACCTCGACTCTCTGAACGCCGTCTTTCCCTACCTCCTGGCGTTCTTCGTCCCCGCGCTCACCATGTCGGTATGGGCCGAGGAGAGAAGGCTCGGAACCGACGAGCTCCTGTTCACGCTTCCCGCGACGGATCTCGAAGTGGTCCTTGGAAAGTACCTCGGCGTTCTCTCCATCTATACCGTCGCTCTGGTGCTGTCGCTGAGCCACGTGGTGGTGCTCCTCTGGCTCGGAAGCCCCGACGTCGGACTCATGTTCGCGAACTACCTCGGCTTCTGGCTCGCGGGAGCTTCGCTCATCGCCGTGGGAATGGTCGCCTCGCAGCTCACCTCGAACGTGACCATCGCCTTCATCCTCGGCGCCGTCTTTTGCGGGATCGGCGTCTTCCTTCAGCCTCTCGCCAGGGTCGCGGGCGAGGGAGCGGCAAGGCTCCTTCAGCCCCTCGGGGTCTTTCCTCACTTCGAGGACTTCGGCCGCGGTGTCGTGAGCCTCACGGGCCTCCTGTACTTCCTCGTGGTCGGAGGCTTCTTCTTGTACCTGAACGTTCTCCTCGTGAGCCGGCGCCACTGGCCCCGGGAGGCGGAGGGTCTCAAGATGTCGACCCATCACCTCGTCCGCGCCGCGGCGATCCTGGTCATCGCGGTCTCCGGGCTCGCGCTCGTCGGCCGGCTCGGTCTCAGGGCGGACACGACCGCGGAGAGGCTCCACTCGCTGAGCCCCGAGACCAGGCGCCTCCTTCGCGAGCTCGATTCCAGCCGGCCGGTGTTCGTACAGGCCTACGTCAGCCCCACCGTTCCCGAGCCCTACGTCCAGACGCGGGCGAACGTCGTCGGCCTCCTGAAGGAGATCGCGTCGGCGAGCGGAAGCAAGGTCCAGCTCGTCATCCACGATACCGAGCCCTTCAGCGACGAGGCGCGGGAAGCGCGCGAGAAATTCGGAATCCAGGCTCGGGAGATCCCGAACCTCGAGGGGGCGCGCGCCGGGTTCTCCGAAGTCTTCATGGGCCTCGCGTTCACCTGCGGCGCCGAGGAGCAGGTCGTCCCGTTCTTCGACCGCGGGCTCCCCGCGGAGTACGAGATCGCGCGAAGCATCCGCGTCGTCGCCAATACCGAGAGGAAGAAAATCGGCGTGGTCACGACACAGCTCAAGCTTTTCGGCGGGCTCGACTTCAACACCATGCAGTCCACCCCCTCGTGGTCGGTGGTCGACGAGCTCAAGAAGCAGTACGAGGTGGTGCAGATCAATCCGCGGGCCGCGATCGGAGAGAAGGTGGACGGGGTGCTGGCGGTGCTCCCCTCTTCCCTCAACCAGGAGGAGATGGAAAATCTACTTGCTTTCATCCAGCAAGGGACGCCGGCCCTCCTCCTCGACGATCCGCTTCCCATCGTGAACATGGGACTCGCCCCGGCCGAGGAGCCGGGCGCGGGCATGAATCCCTTCATGCGTCAGGGGCAGCCGCCTCCGGAGCCCAAAGGGGATATCCGGGGATTCCTCGCGGAGCTCGGGTTCCAATGGGACCCGGCGATGATCGCCTGGGACAGCTACAACCCGCACCCCGACCTCGCGCACCTGCCGCCGGAGGTCGTGTTTCTCGGGCGCGGCAATCAGAACCCCGAGGTCTTCAACCAGAGCCACGTCGCGAGCGCCTCTCTCGAGCAAGTGGTTCTCCTCTATCCCGGCCACGTCGAGTCGGGCGCGAGAGAGGGCGTGACGTATCGTCCGCTCCTCGAGACCGGCGAGTTCTCCGGGCGGTTCCCCTACTTCCAGATGGTGCAGAGGAGCTTTCTCGGCGCGCAGTTGAACCGCAACCTTCCTCACCGCCCCGAGGGAGTCGTCTACACCCTGGCCGCGGAGGTGACGGGAGCGGCGCCGGCGAAGCCCGCGGAGCCGGCGGAAAAAACGGAGGGGGAAGCGCAGCCGAAGGTGGAGCCCGGACTCCACGCTATCTTCATCGCCGACGTCGATTTCATCTCCGAGCAGTTCTTCGAGATCCGGAAACTGGGTCCCGGAAACCTGAACTTCGACAACGTGACCTTCTTCCTGAACGCGATGGATAGTCTCGTCGGCGACAACTCGTTCGTCGCGCTCCGGAACCGCCGGGTCCGGCACCGCACCCTCGCCCGGGTCGAGGCGCAGACCCAGTCGTATATCGAGCAGCGGACCGAGGAAGAGCAGGCGGCGGAGCAAGAGGCCCAGGAGGCCCTTGCCGCCGCTCAGAGGCGTCTCGACGAAAAGGTGGCCGAGGTTTCAAACCGCGAAGACCTCGACGGGCAGACGAAGCAGATTATGGCGAGAAACCTCCAGGAGGTGGAGAACCGCCGGTTCGAAGTTCTGAAGGCGAACATCGAATCGGGGAAGGAAGCGAAGGTCCGGGCGAGCGAAGAGCGCATGGAAACGCAGATCCGCCGGATCCAGAGCGGCATCCGCACGCTCGCGGTTCTGCTCCCTCCGATTCCGGTGTTCCTCCTGGGCGTCTACATCTTCATCCGCCGCGAGAAGCGCGAGCGTGAAGGGGCGCGCGCCGCTCGCCGCCTGCGGAAGGAAGAGGGTGCGGCCCCTCAGAGCCCGGTGAACCCCGTCGATCCAATCAAAGGAGACGTTTGATGGAAACCCGAAGCGAGATGAAGCTGACCAAGACCGTCGCGGGAGCGGCGGCGCTTCTGGCGGTGGTGGCCCTCGCGACCGCTCCGCGAAACGTGACCCCGAGCGCCTTCAGCGACGTGGGAGAGGCGTTCTTCCCGAACTTCCAGGACCCGAACACCGCGACCACCCTCGAGGTCATCGAGTTCGACGAGGGAACGGCTGCGGCGAAGCCGTTCAAGGTCACGAATCAGAACGGACTCTGGACCATTCCCTCGCACCACGGCTATGCCGCGGACGGGAAGGACCGCCTGGCGCAAACGGCGGCGGGAGTCATCAGCATCAGGAAGGAGGACTTCCGCTCCGACAACGTGGCCGACCATGAGGCCCTCGGTGTGCTCGACCCGCTGGACGAGACGTCGACCACGCTCCGGGGGCGGGGAAAGCGCGTCACCATCAAGGGCGAGAGCGACGCGATCCTCGCGGACCTCATCATCGGAAAAGAGATCGAGGGCCGGGAGGGGTTCCACTTCGTGCGCCTTCCCGACCAAAAAAGGGTCTACGCCGCCAAGATCGACGTGGACATCTCGACGAAGTTCGAGGACTGGATCGAAAAGGACCTCCTCCAGGTCGAGCGCGATAAGATCGACAAGGTCGTGCTCCAGGACTATTCCATCGACGAGCGGACGCTGATGGTCGACATGCGCGACACGGTGGCGCTCGACAAAGACGACGACAAGTGGACCGCCAACAAGATGCGCGCGAATGACGAGGTGGACACCGTCAAGATGAACGACCTCCTGCGGGAAGTCGACGAGCTCAAGATCGTCGGAGTGCGCGCGAAACCCGAGGGGATGACGGAAAGGCTCGACGCGCTCACCATCTCGCGGGAGGACATGCTGTCTCTTCAGACCCGCGGCTATTACCTGACGCGAACCGGCGACATGATGTCGAACGAGGGGGAGCTCCAGGTCTCGACGGGCGAGGGGATCGTCTACATCCTGAGGTTCGGGGAGATCCTGTATGGAACGGGTGAGGCCATCAGCGCCGGCGCCGAGACCACCGCGGATCAGGCGAGCGGCCCGGGCGAGAACCGGTACTTGTTCGTCTCCGCTGCGTTCGACGAGTCTCTGGTCACTCCCCCCCCGCGCCCCGCGAACGCCGCGTTCGAGGGCAAGGAGGAAAGCGCCTTGACCGATGAGGATCGGACGAACCGCTCTCTCGCCGAGGCTTACAAGAGCTGGGAAGCGAACGTCAAGAAGGGGCGGGAAACGGCGGAAGCGCTGACGAAGAGATTCGCCCCCTGGTACTACGTGATCTCCGCTTCGAGCTTCGACAAGATCCACTTGAACCGGGGCGAGCTGGTGAAGCGGAAGGAAACGTAGAACTGAGAACTTGCTTTACCGCGCTCCAATCCTCACGTTCGAGTAGATCGCCATCTCGAGCGTCTCCTCACGCTCGCACTGCCCGAGCTCGATCCAGTGAGTCCTCGGGTGGTACGCGGAGCTGTAGTTGCGGTTCATGATCTCGATTCCGTCCAGGAATACTTTCACATGCTCGCCACTCCCCGGAGCCTCACCCCACACCAGGGCCCATTCGTAGACGAGCTGCGGCTCGAAGTCGTAGAAGCTGATCCCGGCGTTGTGCTCTTCACCGCGGGAGATCCAGCGCAGCCGCACGTCATCGAACTTGGCGGTGCGGCGATCGAGCTTCGAGAGGTTCACGCGGTACGGGTTCTCGCGGTAGTCGCCCCTGGTCGGGTCCCACATGCTGAGGAGGATTCGCTTCCCCTCCACCGGGTTGGGAGTGCTGAGGTTCGTGGTCGTGAACTCGATGCGGCCGTCCTCGAGCGTCGGGACCTGATAGCGAAGACAATCGTCGGAGCTCTGCGGCTGCCAGCCGCCCTCGACGAAGCTCCCCCCCATCACTTCACCGACGGAGAAACCGTTGGTCAAGGGATCGAACACTACGAGAGAGCCGGTCGGGCGGTCGGAGCTGAAGGGCTCCCGTACCCGGAACTCCGAAACCGCGGAATAGGCGCCGGCGCCAGCGCTCGTCACCGCGGCCACCCGCCAGTAGTACTTGGTGTCCGGTTCGAGCGGTTCGGTCACCCGCCACCGGGTGATCCCGCCGAGACCCTCGCTCACTCCGGTCTCGCTCAGGGAGATCTGCTCGAAGGCGGAGTCGACGGCGAGGTCGAACGTATAGGTGCGGGTTCCGGCGCCGCCGGTGGCGTTTTCGATGACGAGCTCCGGCTGAAGATCTTGAACGGACTCCCCGATCGGAGGCGACTGGGTTGTCGGCGCCGAGAGCGATGGGTCGGTCGAGGCGAGCGCTCCGCCGGCGGACTTCGCTCCGGAGGTGGCGCTTGCCCCAGTTGAAGTCGGCGAGCTCGGAGAGCCCTCTTCGTCTCCGCAGGCGTAGACGAAAAGAGCGAGCAGGACCGGGCAAAGAGATACGAAAAGTGTGCGTCTCATGTTGGGGTTGAATCCTTTCGAGTCAATGCGCCTGGCGTCGCGTGGGGATATTGCCAGCGTTTGGCGACGCTCGAATCCGCAATATTATCACAGGACTCCGTAGGGGGAAAGCCGGTCCTGGGATAGGATTTCGGGATGGCCGCGCTCGTTCTATACCACGCGTACTGCGCCGACGGGTTCGGCGCCGCCTGGGCCGCCTGGAAGCGCCTTGGCGATGAAGCGAGCTACGTTGCCGTCCAGCACGGAGCTCCACCGCCTCCGATCCACGACGGGAGCGAGGTCTACATCCTGGACTTCGCCTATCCGCGAGCGGAGATCGAGGCCATCCGCGAACGGACGGCGAGCCTCCGGGTCATCGACCATCACCGGACGGCGGAAGAAGAGCTTCGCGGGCTCGACTACGCGATCTTCGACAACCAGAAGAGCGGGGCGGTCCTGAGCTGGGAGTTCTTTCATCCCGGAAAGCCCGTTCCCGAGATCCTCCTCTACGTGATGGACCGCGACCTCTGGCTCCACCAGCTCCCGAGGAGCCGCGAGGTGTTCGCGGGACTGAGCTCTTACCCCATGGACTTCGAAGTCTGGAGCGCTCTCGACATCGAGACGCTCGCCGAGCAAGGGTCGATTCTCTTGCGCTATCAGAAGGAGCTCGTCGGCCTCGTCTGCTCGAGCGTGCGCATGGAGACCCTCGCTGGATATCGCGTGCCGGTGGTGAACGCCGCCCTCCTTGGATCCGAAATCGGCGAGGAGCTCTTGAAGCGGTATCCGGAGGCGCCTTTCGTCGCCATCTACTTCGACCGCGGCGACGGCAAGCGCCAGTGGTCGCTCCGCTCGCGCGAGGAGTTCGACGTCGCGGCGGTGGCGCGCCTCTTCCAGAACGGCGGCCACCGCCAAGCGGCGGGCTTCGAGAGCGACATCGGCCCCGGCTTCATGCCCAAGCCGAAGAAATTGAGCTAGAATCCGATCGCACCCACGCGGAAGGAGAACCACCATGATCGCCTCCATCCTCGCTCTCACGCTTTTTAGCTTGGTTCAAAGGCCGGACGAACAGGTACGCGCTTCGATCGAGAAGGCCTTGGGGAAGGACAAGATCAAGCTCCAGGTCTCGTTTCAGGCCGGAACCGCGACGCTGAAGGGCCAGGTGCGCAACGTCTTCCAGAAGAACCGTGCGCTCGAGATCGCCCTCGGCGAGCCCGAGGTCCAAAACGCCGACGCCGATATCGAGGTCGCGACGGCCGAGAGCGATCAGAAGCTCGGGGAGGAAGTGGTCAAGGAGATCCGGAAATACAGCCGCTTCACGGTGTTCGACGATTGCTCGGCGTTCATCAAGGAGGGAAAAGTCGCGGTCTTCGGGTGGGTGACCGAGCCCTACAAGAAAACGGACATCGAAAAGCGGCTCCACAAGATCATCGGGATCCAGGAGTTCAAAAACGACATCGAGGTGCTGCCCGTGTCGCTCTCCGACCAGAGGCTTCGGGAGACTCTCGCGAACCGTCTCTACAGCGACTCGACGTTCTCCGATTTCGCCTCCATGCCCATTCCCCCGATCCACCTCATCGTCTCGAGAAGCCGCGTGATCATCACGGGAGTCGTCGGTAACCAGCTCCAGAAGCTGAAGGCGGAGTCCATCATCCGGGGAACGCCCGGGGTGCTCTCCGTCGAAAGCAAGCTACGAATCGAAAGCTGACGAAATCTCCATCACCGCGCGATAGGCCTCGTCGATGGCGGCATCGGTATGCGGGCTCGCCGCGGCATCGGAGTTCGCAATGGCGACTCTTCCCAGGGGACTTCTCCCGCGGATCGCGGGTCTCGAGGGGGACGAGCTGAACGCCCACTCCTCCGGATCGTAGAGCGTGTTGTACGCGTAGGCGTAGCCGTGGGGCCAGCGGTTCACGGTGATCGCGAGAACGTCGCTCGCGGGATCGAAGCCCGAGGGGCCGAGCGTCCTCCCGAGCTGATCGCGGATCTTCCGCTCGCAGGTCGTAAACTCAGTTGAGAGGAGCTCCTGGCGCCCGGCGCGGTGCTGCTCGCGCCGCGAGAGGCCAGGAGAGCAGGGGTATCGCGACATGCGGACCACGATGGGCGTTTCCGGGTCCTGAGAGGTACGGTAGTCGCCGAGAGAGAGCGAGGGGCCGAGCCCGAGGCTCACGTGGTAGCTTCCCGGCGCCGAGACTCCCGAGATTTTCGCCTTCACGAAAGACTTCCAGTTGGAGACGAGAACGCTGGTATAGACCAGAGGCGCTTTCACGCCGTCGAGGAGCGCTTTCTTCTGGTCTTCCGGGATCTCGCGCCAGATGTAAGGAATCACGTTGTTCCAGCAGGCGAGGACCGCGGCTCCCGCGCGCACCCGGAAGGCCCGTCCTCGATGGACGTAGGTGAGAGACACCTCGCGCGCGCGGTCGACGGGACCGTCGTGCTCGACGTCGACGACCGTGCTCTCGAGACGGATGCGCACCGGGCTCTCGCTTCGATCGAGAAGTCCGTAGTCGATCCGCGAGGCGACGACGTCCTCCATCGAACGGCCGGGGACCGCCTTCGGCAGCAGAGCCCGAACGAGAAGGCGCGCGATGGTGGCGTTGCCGTCGGGGAAATACATGTCGGGGTCCCCTTCATCCGCCCGCGCGCCGTTCTCGCGGCCGTGGGCCCCGCCGGGCTCGGCAAGGAGCCTCTCGCGAGGTGTCGCCTCGAGACCGAGCCCAGAGAAGCCAGGGAACTCCATCTCCCAGGCGTAGAGCGCGGGAACGGCGTCGATTCCGGTGCAGAAGAGACCCATCGGTCTCGAGTTGAGGAAGGGAACGACGCCCGCGCCGGCTTTCGCGATCTCGAGGAGATAATCTCGGTAGCTCACGTGCGCGAGCTTTCTCTTCTTCTCGTCCGACGAGAGGCCCGGGAGATAGTCCTCCTTCCCGTCATACAGGCGCGCGAGATCGCTCTTCACTTTCTCCGAAAGAGGGGACGCGGCGAGAAATTCGCGGATGGGAAGCTTCCCGTAGCCGGGAACCAGGCGGTCGGCGCCGAAGGTCTCGCGATCGAAGAAGACGCTGTAGCCGAGGCCGAGCTTGCGGTACAGGTCGGAGACCTTGGCGACGGACTCGTAATAGCGCGTTCGATCGATCCCGAGCTCCCACAGGAGACCGGCGGCCACCGTCGAGTACTGGGCCGGCGCCTCGACGTTGAGAGTCCCGCCGTTCATCAGGTACATCTTCCCGTCGTGCCAGAACTCGTTTCTCTTCGCATGCCCGCCGAAATCGTCGTGGTTGTCGAGGACCAGGATGCGCGCCCGATCGCCATGGAGCTTCCTGAAGAAGTACGCAGCCGAGAGTCCGCTGATTCCTCCGCCGACGACCACCAGGTCGTACGGCTCATCGACGGTCTCGGGTCGACCCCAGGTCTTTCCGTCGCGCATCTCGTGCGCCACCTCGAACGAGCCCGCGTGGCTCCCGCGCATTCCCGCGCGGGTGGGAGGGTAGTTGTCGTTCTCTCGAGGCTCCTGAGCCTGCAGCGACTGGAAGGCTCCCACGGCGGAGGTGGGAAGAACGGAGGACGTGAGGGCGACGGAGACGCCGTTCAGGAAATCCCGGCGGCTGATCGAGCGCGCCATACCGAGGTCCCTATCAAGTTTGTCCAGATTCTTCGACATGGCGAGAGTATGGCGGGAGACGAAGGCGGGATTCAACCTCATGGCGACGTTCAGAAAAACAGTCGCTTCTTCGGCTTCTCGCGCTCCGCGGCCTTTAGCTTCTTCAGGGCCTCGATGGGGCGCCGATCGGGCGCCAGGAGCTTGATCGCTCGCTGGAGGAGGGGCTCGGCCTCGGCGAATTCGGTGTTGTCGGCGTGGATGAGCCCCGCGTAGTAGTAGGCGAGGCCGCACTCGGGGTCGATGCGCACCGTTTCCCGAAGGGCGTCGATCGCGGTCTTCGCCTCGAACTCCGGCGCCTTGCGGTATCGGCAGTAGGCGAGCTCCGCCCGGTAGGCGCCGTTCTGCGGCTCGCAGTCGTGCGCGAACTGGAGGAGGTCGAGGGCGTCCGCGTACTTCCCCTGCTTCACCAGCGCCATGCCTTTTTTGAACTGGGTCTCGGAATCGAGAAGATTGGATTTGATGGCGAAGGCGTTTCGCGCCTCCTCGCTGCTGAGCTGGCGGAAGCGGCTCTGGCGGCGGCCGAGGAGGGAGTTGCGGGTCTCGGAATTGGACAGCTCGCCGAACGCCCGGCCTCCGGCGATGAACAGGTCGCGCGCTTTTTCTTCCATCGCCTGAAGATCGGGGGAAGCGAATCGCGCCGGAAGGAACTTCTCGCTGTAGTCGATGAACGCTTTCTCCACCTGCTCGCGGGTCGAGTTCTCCGAAATCCCGAGGAGGTCGAGGGCGTCGAGCTTGCGGTAGCGGAGATACATCTCCATCACCTGATTCCGGATCTCGACCACGTTCACGTTCGGCGCGTGGGAGGGCGCCGCGGAAGGGATCGGCGGCGGCGGCGGAGCGGACGCGGCGAAATCCGAGTCGGGAATGTCCCCCTCGGAATCCACCTCCGGTTCCGCCTCGCGCCAGTCCTCGGGAATCGCTACGCCAATCACGGCGAGGGAATAGAGAAGTCTCAGGGCCCGGTTCTTGTCGACGCCCGTCTCCGACTGAAGCTCGGAGAGAGTCTTGCCTTGGGCCAGCAGCCGCACGACCGCCTGGTGCTCCTTCGAGAGCCGGAGGTCCTTGAGAGGTACGGGAGGCTTCCTATGGACGAAGAACTTCTTCGCCTCGAACGGGGCCATCGCTTCGGCGACCTCGCTTTCAGGGGCGAACTTCGAAATCCCCGTCAAGACCAGCTGCGGCGCGTTCACCTTGAGCGGCGAATCCACCTCGGGAAGGCTCGTCGAGACGCGGAAGGCGCCGCTCTGCCAGGTGAAGGCGTCGAGGAGCTTCTTCGCCAGGTTCTGCTGCAGGATCTTGTACAGGTCGTGGGGGTTCACGACACCTTCGGTCACCAGGAGATCGGAGAACGACTGGCCCGTCGTGGCGCTCTTCGCGAGGATCGCGAGGTTCTGCTCCTCGGTCAGGTCCCCGCGCCCCACCATGAACTTCCCGAGCGTGTCGGGGAGAAGGTTCGACTGACAGTCCATGGGGACGCCGTTCTCGAGGATGACATCCTTTTGGACTTGCCGCCGCTCGATCGAAAGGACCACCGACCGATGGTGCACCGCGAGGGCGTGGAGGAGCACTGGAAACGGAATCTCGCCGAGATCCCCCTTGGTCATCTGGGAAATGGCGAGGAGCTGCTCGTGGTTCGGAATCAAGATTGGTTTCGGTGGAGACGATTGAGCTCTACCGCCAGTCTACCGAACAAAACCCACGAGTGCTAGAGTCAGCGCGACGATGAAGAATTGGCTCGCGAAGCTCGACGAGCTCGATACTCTCTTTCGCCGCGACAGCCGAAAGGCCTACGACTTCTACCAGGACGGGACGGAGGCGGGCCAGAAACTTCACCGCAAGGGCGGCCTGGGACGCTACGTCTCCGCGGGGAAAGCGGTTTTCCTGAGCTTTCTTCGGAAGCTCAACCCCGCGCGGCGGATCTCTTACCTGGCGGGCCTCGGCTTGTTCCTCTGGGGCTTCCTCGATAACGACTGGCTGCACGGCGTCCTCGGCTTCTTCATCCTGAACTTCCTCCTCGCGCTCGAGCTCGCGGAAAAGCTCCTCACCAAAAACGAGCTCGAGATCGCCCGCGTCATCCAGTTCAGCCTTTACCCGGCCTCTAATCCCCGCCTCCCTCACCTCGATATCGCGAGCCACTTCCAGCCGGCGCTCGAGGTGGGAGGCGACTACTACGACTACGCCCTCGAGGGGACTTCTCGCTTCACCGTGATTCTGGGAGACGTTTCGGGGAAGGGGATCGCCGCCGCGCTCTACGCGATGAAGCTCCAGGCGCTCTTCGAGCTCCTGGGAAAGAGGCCTCTTGGCCCGAAGGAGATGCTGACCGCGATGAACGACGTCATCTCCGAGCGTATCGAGAGGAATTTCTTCATCACCGCGATCGTCGGAGTCATCGACTTCAACGAGCAGAAGTTGACTCTCGCGCGGGCCGGCCACAACCATCCGCTCCACTTCTCGGCGCGCACCGGGACGACTGCCTGGCTCAAGCCGAACGGGGTCGGGATCGGAATGAAGACCAACCCCGCGTTCGACGACCTCCTCGAGGAGATCCGCGTTCCGCTGGATGCGGGCGACGTCCTCGTCTTCTACACCGACGGAATCACCGAGGCGATGAATCGGGCGAGCGAGCCCTTCGGCTACGGACGGCTCGAGGAGACGCTCGCCGCAACGTCGCATCTTTCCGCGGACGGCATCAAGAAAGAGCTCTTGAAGCGGCTCGACGCCTTCCGGCACGGCCAGGATTTCGGCGACGACGTCACATTGGTCGTGGCGAAGATCATCTGATAGTTTCTCGACCCATGCTGGCCCTGGTTCTCGCCGCTTCGGCTCTGGCGTCTTACGAGGTCGGGCCGGCTCTCGATCGGCTCTACTCGCTTCCGAGGATCATCGGAACCGCCCCCGTGAGCCCGGCCTGGTCGCCCGACGGCCGGAAGCTTCTGTTCCTCTGGAACGACGCGGGCTATGACTTCAAGGACGTTTTCGTGATCGACGTCGATGCGCCGACGCCGTCCCGACTCACGAGCCTCAGCCCGGCGGGCCCGCCCCGGGAAGGAGACCCGGGTGTCGCCGACGCCGTCTGGCACCCCGATGGCAGGAAAATCCTGTTCCGCCTCGGCTCGGAGCTATTTCTGGTTTCGGCGGACGGCGGGGCGCCCCAGCGAGTGGCTGAAGGATCGCAAGCGCGTTTCTCTCCGAACGGCCATCACCTCGCCTACCTTCATCGAGGCGATCTCCTCCTTCAGGATACGGATTTTGCCGAGCGCACCCTCGTCTCCGATCCGCGCGCCGAGGTATTCGTCGAGAGCTTCGAATGGTCTCTCGACGGCGCGAGCATCGCGTTCGTCGAAGAGGACGAAAGCCGCGTCGCGCTCCGCGGCATTCCCGACTATCTCGAGAAGCCCGAGGTCGAGCTCGTGCGGGTTCGCAGGCCCTATCCGGGCGAGGAGCCGGCGAGAGTGAGGCTCGGCGTCGTCGGTGTGGGTCAGGGGGCGATCCCGAGATTCTTCGATCTCGGGGGGACGAGGGTCGACCCCATTTTTTCGTATCGGTGGTCCGGTGAAGGGAACCTCCTCGTCGATACCTCGGACCTCTACGTGAAGAATCGGCGAATCCTGGTTGTGGAGCCGGGATCGACCGCGGTCCGCGAGGTCTACCGCGAGGAGGAGCCGGAGAATGTCTCCGCGTACTGGCAGGCGGAGTGGGCGCCCGGCGGCCGCGCGATCTACTTCCTTTCCGATCGGGACGAGGAATATCACGTCTATCGGCTGCCGCTCGAAGGAGGGATGCCGTCGCGGATCACTTCGGGGAACTTCGCGGTGAGCCAGATCGCGGTAACCCCGACGGCCCTCGTCTTCGTTGCCAACTCTCCCCGCCCCGAGGATCGCCAGGTCTTCCGCATCGGACTCGAGGGCGGCGATCCGATCCGGATGAGCCGGGAGAGCGGAACTCACACACCCTTCGTTTCTCCCGACGGGCGCTTCGCCGCGTCGCTCTTCTCGAGCGACAGCACGCCTCCGGAGCTCTTTCTGACTTCGCTTCAAGGGGGCCGCGAGACCCGCGTCACGCGCTCGCCCCTTCCGGAGTTCGACGCACTGTCGTGGGCGAGCCCCGAGTACGTGAGCTTCAAAAGCCACGTTGACGGCGCTGCGATCCACGGGAGGCTTCAGGTTCCCGCGAATCTCGACCGCACGAGGAAGCACCCGGCGATCGTCGGATCGATTTACTCCAACACCGTGCGGAACCAGTGGGGCGGCCGAAACGCGCACCCGCTCTGGGGCCTCGAGCGGCACCTTCTCGAGAAGGGCTACATCCTCTTCAATATCGACATCCGGGGGAGCTGGGGCCGGGGAAAGGCGTTCCGGCGCGGCATCCGAACGAATTACGGCGGCATCGACGTCGAGGATGTCGCAAGCGGCGTCCGCTACCTCTCGGGGCTTCCGTTCGTCGACACGGAGCGCATCGGGATCTGGGGCTCGAGCTATGGAGGTCTTCTCACCTGCATGTCGCTCTTCAAGAAGCCCGAGCTCTTCCGTGCGGGAGTCGCCGGGGCTCCGGCGACGAACGTCTTCCACGCGACCACGGGAGAAATGCGGGTGATGATGGCGCCAGAGGACGAGCGCTCCGCGTACGAAGCGGCGTCCGCCTACACCCACGCCGAGGGACTCGAAGACCCGCTCCTCCTCATTCACGGCATGAGAGATCGAACGGTTCTCTATCAGGACTCGGTCTTCCTCGTCGACCGTTTGATGCGACTCGGGAAGAACGTGGACTTCGTGAGCCTGCCCGACGCCGGTCACGGGTGGGATCTGGAAGAACTCCACGAGACCCGGTTCGCGTTCCGGAAGCTCATCGAGTTCTTCGATCGTCATTTGAAAGGAGCAAGTCATGAGTGAGAACGCTCGTCGGACGTTCATGAAAACAGGCGCAGCTCTGGCTTCGGCCCTCGCTCTTCCGAGTTGCGCTCCCGAGACGTCGCAGGAGGCGACGACGGCTCCGGTTGGCCGACCCGAGACGCTGGCCGCCCTTGCGGGCATCGTGCTTCCGGCAGCCAGCCTGGGCGAGGAGGGAGTCCGGCGCGTCGTCGAAGGATTCCGGAAGTGGCTCGACGAGCTCGAGCCCGTGGCGGAGCTCGACCACGCGTACATCTCTACCGATGAGATCCTCTATGGGCCTCCCGATCCCGAGCCGCTATGGACGGCGCAGCTCGAAGCTCTCGAGCTCGAAGCCGAGAAACGCCACGAAGCTTCCTTCACCGCGATCCGGCGGGAGGAGCAGGAGGCCTTGCTCCGGCGTCAACTGCCAGCGAGTCCCGGCGCCGGGCTTCCCGACCCGGCGAGAGCCCCTCACGTCGCCCTGGGGCTTCTCGCATACTTCTACCAGACGAGCGAAGCGAGCGACCTCTGCTACGAGAGGGCCATCGAAAAAACCACCTGCCGCGGGGTCGAGTCGGGAGCGGTCGAGCCGCCCGCTCGGAGGAGCTGAGCCATGGCGCGAGCGATCGAATCGGACGTTGTCATCCTCGGGGCGGGCATCAGCGCCGCCATGCTGGCCGAGAAACTGAGCGAGACCGGAAGTGAGAAAGTCCTCGTGGTCGAGGCCGGCAACAAGATCTTCAACCTCGACGAGCGGACGGCCCGGCGGGAGCGCTTTCTCGCGTACGGCGAGAACCCCTGGCCCAACGATCACATCCGCGGGCAGACGGCGAAGGGAATCACCTCGCGCACCATGGCGGTTGGAGGCCTCGCCCTTCACTGGGGCGGCACGACCCCGCGGTACACGCCCGAGGACTTCCGGGTGCACTCGCTCTACGGGGTCGGCTACGACTGGCCCTTCACCTACGACGACCTCGAGCCCTTCTACTTCGAGGCGGAAGAACGTCTCGGAGTGGCGGGGACTCCCGGACCTGCCGAGCTCGATCCGCGCTCGAAGCCCTATCCGCTTCCCGGGTTTCCCCTCACGTACAACCTGACCGAGCTGAAGAAGTGGGCGGAGAAATCGGGAATTCCGTTCTGGCCCAACCCCGTCGCGAAGAACACCATTCCCTATCGGGGCCGAAACGTCTGCATGCGCTGCGACACCTGCAACATCTGCCCCACCGGAGCGAAGTACACCCCCGAGTTCACATTCCAGAAACTTCTCGACGAGAAGAGGATCGACCTCGTCGACCGCATGCTCGTGCGGAAGCTCGTCCTCGCCGACGGATCGGACCGCGTCGACCACGCCGTCGCCCTCGATCGCGACAAGCCCGACGAGCCCGTCGAGATCCGGGCGAAGACCTTCGTCCTCGCCTCCGGCTACTGTTGGAGCTCGCATCTTCTTCTACTCTCGGCGAACGAGCGGTTCCCTGATGGGCTCGCGAACCACTCGGGGCTCGTGGGAAAGTACGTCACCGGTCATCGGCCGGTGCATGCCTTCCTCGAGGTCCCGCTCCGGCTCTACCCCGGGATGTTCGAAGGGGACAGCCTTCTCTCGAAGCATTTCCAGCGCGCGAAACCAGGGAAATACGTAAGACACGACCTGCGCATCTGGGAGTCGAGCTTCGGGAGGAACCCGAGGATCCAGGACGAGCAGGGCGCGATGCTCATGGGAGATGCGATCCTCGACGACTGGCGGAAGCGTTCGAAGACCGGCGCCGCGCGGATGCGGGCGTACTACGACGTCATCCCCGCGCGGGAGAGCGCCATCACTCTCGATCCCGGGCGAAAGAATCCCTGGGGCGATCCTCTGCCCCGCATCGACTTCGTCGACAGCGACTGGTCGAAAGAGCTTCGCGAGCATACCGAAAGCGAGATCCGCTCCGTCTACGAAAAGATCGCCGCCGCCGGGGACGGGAAGATCCTGAGCCTCGAGGTGGACGACAAAACCTACGATCACCCGGGCGGGGGATGCCGTACGGGCAGAGACCCGGCGACGAGCGTCGTCGACCCCTTCGGCCGAGCGCACGATCACGAGAACCTCTGGGTCGTAGGCGCTCCCACCATCGTTTCTTCCGGCTGCAACAACGGGACTCTTACGTTCGCTGCGCTCACGCTGCGAACGGCTTCGGCGATGAGGGCATCATGAAGGCTCGAACTCTTTTCTTCGCGTCTCTGCTCTCGGCGGGCCTCCTTCATGGACAGGAGCGCGTGGTCCTCCGCGCCGAGCGTCTCCTCGACGGCGCGGGAAACGTCCTCGAGAATCGAACCGTTGTCGTGGAGGGCGGGAAGATCCGCGAGATTGGAGCTGGTGGTGCCGCCGACTACGAGCTTTCGGGTCTCACCGTGCTTCCCGGGCTCATCGACACCCACGTGCACATCGCATCGCACTTCGACTCCGACGATCGCGTGCACCGCGAGGAATCGGCGGAGACCCCGCAAGAGAACGCCCTATACGCCGCCGAAAACGCCTATCGCACTCTGATGGCGGGCGTCACCACCGTCCAGAGTCTGGGAAACCTGGTCGACAAGCCGCTCCGCGACGCGATCGCCCGCGGAGTCATCCCCGGTCCCCGCATCCTCACCTCGCTCGAGAGCATCTTCGTCGCGACCGGCGGCCCCGAGGCGATGCGCACCTTCGTGCGAAAGCAGAAAGACCAGGGGGCGGACCTGATCAAGATCTTCGCCTCCGAGAGCATTCGAGACGGAGGCGGCCCCACGCTCTCCCAAGAGCAGCTCGACGCTGCCTGCGGGGAAGCGAGAGCCCTCGGCCTTCGCTCCGTGGTCCACGCCCACGGCCCCGAGAGCGCCCGTCGCGCCGTTGCCGCCTCCTGCAACGTCATCGAGCATGGAGCCCTTCTCGACGCGGAGACCCTGAGCCTCATCGCCGACAAGGGCGTCTTCTTCGACCCCAACACGTATCTCGTATTCCAGAACTACTTCGACAACAAGGCTCGCTACCTCGGCGTCGGCAACTACACCGAGGAGGGATTCCGCCACATGGCGAAGGCGGTGCCCTCGGTCCTCCAGGTGTTCAAAACCGGCCTCACGATGCCGAAACTGAAGATGGTCTTCGGAACCGATGCCGTCGCCGGCTCCCACGGGAGGAACGTCGAAGAGCTCGTCTATCGGGTGGAGAAGGGCGGACAAAACCCGCACCAGGCGGTCCTCTCGGCGACCTCGCTCGCGGCGGAATCCCTTGGGCTCGGAAGTTTGCTCGGAAAGATCGCGCCGGGAATGGAAGCCGACGTCATCGGAGTCGAAGGCAATCCTGCGGAAGACATCACCGCGCTACGGAGGGTCCGCTTCGTGATGAAGGGCGGGAAGGTGTTCCGGAATCATCGGTGAGACCTTCCGGGATGGCGCCGAGCTCGAGGAACATGGGTCGAGGTTCCGGTCGATCGCCGAGCTGCACGGAAAATACATCGACTCCGGCGCCCTGCCGGAGCTCGTTCGCATCTACCACCTTCTGGGAGACCCCGCGCTCCGCCTCGGTCAATAGCGCCGGAGCTCGAGAGGCTTCCCTCAAACGGCGCACGTCCTCTTCTCTCGTGCGAAGGCCGATGATGCAAGCCCGCGCGGTGAAGCGAGTTCGGGCGGACGATCTACTCCCAGGGGAAGCTAGCGATTAATCCATCCGGCGCGAGTCAGAAGGCCTCCGGCACGAAGAGGTAGTTCTCGCCGAGCGGGCACCAGAACACGTCGAGAACGGTAGCGCTCGTCTCTGAATAGGGATTCCGCGTCTCGCCGCGGAGCGCGTGCGGAACGCTCGCATCGAGAAAGCAGGAGTCACCGGCGCGCAAGACTTCCTCGACCCTCTTGTCCTCTGCGAGGGTGGTGAGCACGAGCTGGCCCTCGAGAACGAAAATGAATTCCTCACCGTGGTGTTCGCTGGGAACGCAATCGCCGGCGTTCGCGGGAACCTCGACGATGCAGGGGAAGACGGAACGGGGATGGAACTCCGAAACGAGCGAGTAGTACGCGTTCGTCGCGCGATCTCCGTTGCCGGATGGGCCGTTTCGGCGGCGCCGGTGAGAGTCGGCCCGGATGTCCGCGGCCCGGCAAACGACGTAATGTGGAGGTTTGTCCTGGAGGTGGGTGAAGAATCCGCGGAGGGGCTCGCCGAACGCTTTGGTCAGCGCCATGAGCGCGTCCATGGGTATGGGCCGCTTCCCGCTCTCGATCTGATGGAGCTGGCGAGGTCGGAGCCCCGCCAGCTCGGCGGTCTGGTCCAGGCTCCACCCCCTCGACTCCCGGAGCACGTGGAGCCTTCGTCCCGCGGTCTCATGCCGCCGGACCTCTCCATCGATCGAGAAACCGCGCGCGTGGGGCGAGTACCAGTCCCAGGCAGTCGGGAACGGGCTCGACGGCCCGGCGAAAACGTGGAGGCTCTCACAAAGCTCTGGCTGGGGCGAGCGAACGAGGTGCGGCATGTCGGCTCGAAAAATCAGGCAGTCTCCGCTGTGAAGGCGCTCGACCGCTTCTCCCTCGGGAGTGCGCATGCGGAATTCCATTTCCCCTTTCAGAACGAAGACGAACTCGATCTCGTCATGGTAGTAGTAGCGGAGGCGCGATTCCGGCGTGTTCGCGATCCGGGCGAGCAAGGGCTCGATGTGTCTTCCCACGAACAAATCGGCGAGAGGCCAGAAGTCGTGCGTCCGATCCAACTCACCCGACTCGCTCTGGACGAGGGCTCTCCTC
The DNA here is from genome assembly GCA_964553925.1 of uncultured Acidobacteriota bacterium. Lineage (GTDB taxonomy): Bacteria > Acidobacteriota > Vicinamibacteria > Marinacidobacterales > SMYC01 > DAISKN01. The sequence continues at coordinate 65,801 of CAZKNR010000560.1, read as the reverse complement.
GCTGATTTGGAGCGAATCTCGGCGTCGCGAGTGATTTGGTAGGGAAAGCTCCTCTCCTGAGGGAGCAGCACGTCGGGCGTGACTCCAAACGCACCTGCGATCCGGACCAGCGTCTCGAAATCGAGCACGACGAGGCCCGTCTCGATCTGAGAGAGCCGAGCGATGGACAAGCCCGTCCTTTGCGAAACGTCGCCAAGCGTGAGCTTTCGAGCCTGTCGTTCTTCCCGAAGCCGCTGTCCGAGCCTGAGGTCCTCGTAGTCGCCGAGGTGTGAGCTGAAAACCGGCATCCCAGTCCTTAGTTCTTCGAGCGGCCGTCGAAAAGCGCTGAGCAAGAACCCGACATTCTAATATGTCCTTTGGGCAACGACAACAGCTCGTGGATCCAAAATTTTGTACATTATACGCACTATTCCTGCCCAATTTGGGATATTGTTCTTGACATGGTCCAAGAACGCTGATATTTACAAATTTATTAATGACGGTCGAAATTATGGTGTTTTTGTGAAAAATATAGCTATATCGCGAACGCTGTGGGTGCTTCTTTCCCAACTCATAGCAACTTTGGGGTTTACCTCGGAAGATGCGGGGCTGTCCTCCATTCGGGAGTCGGCCCTGAGGGGGCACCTCTCGTTTCTGGCGTCCGATGAAATGGCGGGCCGGGATTCTCTTAGCCCCGAGGGACGCATTGCCGCCGAGTACATCGCGGGTTTTTTTCGAAGAGCTGAGCTCGTACCTGTAGGCGACGAGGGGACGTTCTTCCAGAACTTTCCCATGGTGGAGGCTCACCTCGACCGGGCCAACGTTCGCCTGCGAGCCAGCATCGCGAGCGGCGCCGGCACGTTCGAAAGAGACTACGCCCTCGGGCCCGATTTCACGCTTCCTCGACAGGGTGGAGCGGATTTCGAGACGAGAGCTCCGCTCGTCTTCGCCGGCTATGGAATCTCGGCTCCCGAGTATGACTACGACGACTTCGCTGGAATCGACGTTGCGGGCAAGGTAGTGCTCGTTCTGACCCACGAGCCACAGGAGAGCGATCCCGAAAGCCGCTTCCTCGGACGGTTCCACACCGTGCACGCCTACAACTGGTGGAAACCGGAGGTCATCCGGCAGCGGGGGGCCGTTGGCATCGTGATGGTCGACGAGCAAGCCCCGCATCGCCCTCGTCGAGTGCCGAGCGGACCGACGAACGGCCAGGTGCGGCGAGATCGCCCCGGTCATGCTCTCACCAGCCCGTTTTGGGATTTACCACTTTTCGTCGTCAGCCGCCGGGTGGCGGACGAGCTTCTCTCGCCTGCGGGAAAGACCATCGACGAGCTGCAGGCGACGATCGACCGAACCGGCCAGCCGGCCTCGATGGCCGTCTCCGGCGTGACCGTCGATATGAAGCGGCCGATCTCGAGCCGCCGAGTCATCCAGACGCGGAACGTCGTCGGGGTTCTGAAGGGCTCCGACCCAGCGCTCGCGAAAGAGTACGTGCTGATCATGGGTCACTACGACCACGTGGGTCGCGAGGGAGAGTTCATCTTTCGCGGTGCGGACGACAACGCTTCGGCCACGGCGGCCGTCATCGCGATTGCCGAAGCGTTCCGCGCCAACCCTGCCCCGCCGCGGCGAAGCCTCATGTTCCTCGTGTTCGAGGCGGAGGAGGACGGGCTCCTGGGCGCATTCCACTACGTCGCGCATCCCGTCGTTCCCCTCGAGAGCACGGTGGCAGTGCTGAACATGGACATGATCGGACGGGACGAGGAATCGGCGACCTGGGGCACGAAGGCCGCCGACAACCGGAACTCGGTCAACGTCGTCGGCACCTTGTACAGCCCCGACATTCGGCGGGTCGTCGAGGCCGAGAACCGGAACATCGGGCTCACCCTCGACTACAAGACGGATGGAGACGACCGGGAGGGCTGGTTCTCGCGGAGCGATCACTATCCCTTCGCCGTCCATGGCGTGCCCGTAGGCTTCTTCAACACGGGCGAGCACCCCGACTATCACACCGCCAACGACACCTGGGACCGGATCAACTACTCCAAGATGGAAAAGATCGTGCGGCTCGTCTACGCGAGCGCGAAGGCTCTCGCGAACCAGGACGGACGGCCGGGCTTCGTGACCCGGCGATCGCAGGGAAGCACCTCGGGCAGCAATTGATTCCAAACATTCGTACGAGCGACTTTCAGGGAGGCAAGGTATGAAGATGAAGACGAGATGGCGTAGTTGGATCGCGACCGCGCTGCTTTTGGCGCTGCCGGCGACGGTCTCGAGTCAGGTCAGCCTGGGAACGCTTCTGGGCCAGGCCCAGGACGACACCGGCGGCGTACTTCCCGGAGTCACTGTCACCGCTACGAACACCGGCACCGGCTTGACTCGCGCAACTACGACCGACGGCCGGGGTCAGTACGCGATCGTCGGTCTGCAGCCGGGAACGTACGAAGTACGAGCGGAGCTCTCCGGATTCCGCACCTCCGTCGCCAGCGGTGTGGTGATTCAAGTCAACCAGGAGACGCGACTCGACCTCAAGATGCCGCTGGGAGAGGTGGCCGAGACCATCACCGTTTCCGCGGAGACCACCGTCGTACAAACGAGGACCTCGACGGTGGGGAAGGTCGTCGATCAGACGGCGATCGTCGCCATGCCGCTCAACGGCCGGAATTTCGTCGACCTGGGTCTGCTCGTGCCCGGCGTTACGACCCGGGAACAGCGCACCCAGGCCGGAAGCACGTACTACGTGCACGGCCAGCGAGACGACGCCAACAACTTTCTCATGGACGGTGTGTCGAGCAACGAGCTGAACGGAAACACCGCCGACGTCAAGCCCAATCCCGACGCCGTCCAGGAGTTCAAGATCCAGACGAGCAACTTCTCGGCCGAGTTCGGGCGCAACGCCGGATCCATCGTCCAAGTCGTGACCAAGTCGGGCAGCAACGATTTCTCCGGCGCCGGCTGGCTCTTCATGCGCGATGACGCGTTTCAGTCGAAGGATTACTTCGCCATCAACGAGCCTCCTCCGCTGAGCCAGAAGCAGTACGGCGCGACCTTCGGAGGCCCCATCATCCGGAACAAGACGTTCGTCTTCGGCTCCTACGAGGGCTATCGCCTCGCCCGGGGTTTGACCAACCAGACGATCGTGGCGACGGCAGGGGAAAGGGCAGGCAATTTCGGCTTCCTCACGAAGCCGATCGTCGATCCGACCACCGGACAACAGTTCCCTGGGAACGTCATCCCAGCCAATCGAATCGATCCCGCCGCCGCCGCTTTGCTGGAGTTGATGCCGCTTCCCAATATCTCGGGGGCCGCAGCCAGAGCGAACAACTACGTTTCCTCTCCGGAGTCGACGAACAACTACGACCAGTTCATCGCCCGCCTGGACCACAACTTCAGCGACAACTGGTCGGTGTTCTACCGGCACTTCTATCAGCAGACTGCCCAGTTCAACCCCGTTCAGGGAGCGGGCGTTGCGCGCTACGACGGATTCCCCAACACACTCGACCAAACCGTCGGACACTACACCGTCGGCTTGAACACCATCCTCTCCGCCGAGAGGTTCAACGAGCTGCGCGGCGGCGTCTACACCCGGGAGAACGCTTCCTCGAACCTACCCTTCCTCGACCCGCTGGACTACGGGGTCGGGTACGAGCGCCCGCAGGACGTCATCGGGGGCATCGGCCTTCCCGAGTTCAACATCACGGGAATGTCCGGGATCGGCAATCAGATTCAGGGACCGAGCACGAACGACAACTACGAGATCCAGGTGACCGACGTGTTCACCTGGGACACCGGGGATCATTTTTTGAAGTTCGGCGGCGAGATGCGGAAGGGTCGCGAGAAGAACGACGTGGGCTTCTTCTACGTGGGGCGGTTCGTTTTCGACGGGCGGTATTCGGGAGACTCCTTCGCCGACTTCTTGCTCGGCCGCGCGCGCGAGTTCAACTTCGCCGGCGGCAGGACCTTGATGGACCAGAACAACTGGAACACGGGGCTCTTCTTCCAGGACGACTTTACCGTGAGCGACCGGCTGGTGCTCAACCTCGGGCTCCGATGGGACTTCTACAGCCCCATCATCCACAAGACGGGCGAGACCTCCACCTTTTTCGAGATCGAGGCGCCCACGCCGAACGTTCCTCTGAGCGGCATCGGCCAGATTGCCCTCGCGGGCGATCCAGCCTTCGATCTTCCCGAACGGGGAACGTACTTCCCCGACTACAACAACATCCAACCGCGGGTCGGCATCTCCTGGGACATCCGCGGCGACGGTACCCTGGCGCTCCGCGGCGGTGCGGGCGTCTTCCACAACCAGCTCAAGAACAACACCACCCTCCAGCAGCTTCTCTCCTACCCGTTCTACTACCAGCCCGTCATTCGCAACACCACCCTCGCCGACCCTCTCCTGGGTCTCGAGCGGGAGGACTATGCGGTGGCGCCGCTGAACCCGGGACCGGGGTACTCCGGGCAGCCCATCGGACAGCTCTACGTCACCGATCCGAACATCATCACGCCCTACACCACGGCCTGGAACATCAGTCTCCAGTGGGAGGTCCTCAAGAGCACGATTCTCGAGACGGCCTACGTCGGAAACCGGGGCAGCAAGCTCCTGCAGTTCGAGGAGATCAACCAGCCGTACAACGAGCTCTCAGGGATCACCCAGTCGAACAAGGACACCTATCGCCGCTATCCCGGTTTCACGTCGGTTCTGCAAACCACCAACTGGGGTCGGTCCACTTACAACGGCTGGGAGACGAGCCTCTTCCGTCGTTTCTCCGACGGGCTGAGCTTCGGCGTGGCCTATACCCTGTCCAAGTCCATGGACCTCTCTTCGCACTTCCATTCCGGAGCCACCAACCGGACGTGGGTGATGACGCCTCAGAATGCGGACGACCCGGAGGTCGAATGGGCCAACTCGTTCTTCGACGCCCGACATCGGCTGGTGGTGCACGAGACCTGGCAGATTCCAGTCGGTCCCGACAAAAAATACTTGAGCGAAGGGGTATTGGGTCACATCCTCGGCGACTGGGTGGTGACGAGCATCTGGACCTACCAAAGCGGCCGTCCCTTCTCACCCTACGACAGCGCCGACCCCTGCAATACAGCGGGGAACTGGACTCCCGTTTGCCGGCCCAACCTGGTCGGAGATCCCAATGCGGGCCCCCAGACGGCGCAGCAGTGGTTCAATACCGCTGCCTTCCAGCGAACGGGGCCGAGCGAGTTCGGAACGTCTCCGCGAAATCCGATCATGGGACCGCGCCTGATCAACGTCGACCTCTCCTTCTCCAAGCTCATCCAGCTTCCGGGTGAGCGGACGCGGCTCGAGATTCGCGCCGAGGTCTACAACCTCTTCAATACCGTCAATCTCGGCAATCCCGTGGTGGACATCGCTTCCGCCGGGTTCGGGCGCATCGGAGCCACGGCGGTGCCGGCCCGGGAGTGGCAGTTCGGAATCAAGGTCTACTACTGACAGGCTTCGGGCCGCCGGGCGCATCGGCTCGGCGGCCCGATCTTCGTTCTCGACCCCAGTTGGCCGCCGGCCGTCGGACTCTCCCGACATCTCCGGAAATCCACCCCCGTCGATAGGAGGAAGCTTCATGAAGCGCGAACCCGCAGATTGTCTGAAGAGCGTTTGGAGTGGCCTCATCCTGACGGGTTGTCTGTTCGTGCTCTCGTTGCGGGAGCTATCGGCGCAGACGCCGGACGAGACCGCGCGGCTCCTCGCGGAGCTCACGAACGCGCACGGGGTCGTCGGATTCGAGGGATCGGTGCGGAACATCCTGAGGCGGGAATGGGCGGGGCTCCTCGCCAACTTGCGCACCGATGGCTTGGGGAATCTTCTGGGAACGCTCGAGGGGAGCTCGGGATCGCCGCGGGTTCTGCTCATGGCCCATATGGACGAAGTCGGATTCCTCGTGCGCCACATCGACGAGGACGGCTTCATCTACTTCAATGGCGTGGGAGGGTACTTCGCCCAGAGCGTCCTCACCCAGCGCATGACGATATTGACGGCGCGCGGTCTCGTCTACGGCTACACGGGTATGAAGTCGGGACACATCCTTCGTCCGGAGGAGAGGGATCGCATGGTGCCGCTCGAGGAGATGTTCCTCGACGTCGGCGCCCGAAGCCGTGAGGAAGTCGAACGGATGGGCGTCCGCCCCGGGCTTCCCATCGCCTACGACAACGAGTTTCGCGAGCTGAACGGCACTGGACGCTATCTCGCAAGGGCCTGGGACGATCGGGTGGGGCTCGCCGTCATCACCGAGGCCCTTCGCAAATTGAAAGGGCGCGTCCACCCCAATAGCGTGCAGGTGGCTGCCACGGTGCAGGAAGAGATCGGCCTCCGGGGCGCCTCGGTCGTCGCTGCCAGCACCGAGCCGGACATCGTGATCAACCTCGAGATCGGGATCGCCAGCGATTTCCCGCTCCTCACCTCGAAAACGCTCTCTCAAGAAGAGCTCGGGTCCGGCCCGGGCATTTTCGTTTTCGACAACAGCATGATTCCGAACAACAACTACGTCGAGTGGATCATCGGCGTCGCCAGGGATTCCGGAATCCCCATCCAGTTCGAATCCGTGACCGGCTATGGAGAGGACGCGGCGATGGTGCAGAAGTCGGCGCGAGGCGTGCCCGCGGTCAACATCGGGGTCCCGACCCGCTACGGACACAGTCAGTCGGGGATCATCGACCGGGCCGATTACGACCACACCGTAGCACTCGTCGTCGCCATGATCGAGAAACTCTCCGCCGCGGAAGTGGCCTCCATACGGGAGTTCTGAGGAAGGCCGCGAGCGACGCGATGTCCCGGAAAAGAATTCTTTGGTCGACGGTCCTGGTGGTCTCGCTTTCCGGAGGAACCGGGACGGCTCAGTGGACGAACCGCTACCCGAAGGTCGAGGGCTACAGCCACCACGTCTACCTCGAGGGATACGAGCTCCCTTATCTCAACGCCGGTCCCTCTGATCCGGCGCCCTCGCCCGACGGGAGGAGTATCGCCTTTTCGGCGAGGGGATGGCTCTGGATCCTCGATCTCGAGTCGAAGCGGGCCCGCCGATTGACCGACGGAGCCGGGATGGACTTCCGGCCGCGCTGGTCTCCCGATGCCGGGTCCATCGTGTTCGTGCGCGACGATACGCGGAATACGACCCTGGTGCGCCTCGACGTCGCGAACGGGGCCGAGGAGGTGCTGGTGCAGGAGCCGGCGATTCTCCTCGATCCCATCTACTCCCTGGATGGGCGGGCGATCCTCTACGCCTCGGCGCAGGCGGGCGACCTCGATCTGTGGCGGATGGAGCTCGCGAGCGGGGAGAAGACGCGGCTCACCGAGGCGAAGGGGCTGGAGCTCTGTCCGCTCCCGGTCTCGGACCGGGAGATCGTTTTCGTCTCCAAGGCGCAGACGGGCGACAGCGTCTCCGTGCTCGATACGAGCACGGGAGGTTCCCGGGTCTTGCTCGAGGAATCCATCGGCTCCCAGATGCGGCCCGCCCTCGACCCGAGCGGCGGGAGCCTCGTCGTGCCCCTCCCCGATCCCGATCGGTGGGCGCTGTGGCTCAAGGATCTCGCAGGCGGACCCGGTATCCGCGTGACCGCCGGAGACGGCCTCCCGATCATGCCCGCCTATTCCTCGGACGGCGGCACCATCTACTTCGTCGAGGCGGACTCCGACCAGCAGTTTCGACTGAAGAGAGTCGCTCGCGGGGGAGGTGCGATCGAGGAGGTCGATCCCATCGCGTGGGACTGGGGAGCGCCGACGGCGCGCGTTCAGATTCGCACCCGTGCGAAGGGCACGCGCCGTCCTCTGGCGGCGCGGCTTCACGTTTCCGACGCTTCCGGGCATCCCGTGGTCTCGGAAGCGTCGCAACCGCGATTCGATTCCCAGAGCGGGAAGGTCTACCTCTACTCGAATGGAGTGCTCGAAGTCGAAGCGCCCGCCGGTACCCTTCGCGTCGAGGCCACCCACGGGCTCTCCACCCCCCTCGAGACCGCGACGGTCGCGGCGGGAGCGGGTGAGAGCGCGGTCGCGGATCTTGAGCTCGCCCCGCTCTGGAGCGGAGGAGAAGGTGGGTGGTACTCGGGCGATCACCACTTCCATCTGAACTACGGAGGTCCGTATCGTCTCCACCCTGACTCACTCCTGACCGTTCTCGCCGCCGAAGACCTCGACGTCGCGACTCCTCTCATGGCGAACCTGCACACGCGGCTCACCGACTTCGAATGGGCGTCCTGGACTCGGCTCGGCCCGTCGCCGCCCCTCATCGTCTTCGGGCAGGAAGTCCGGCCTCACTTTCTCGGCCACATGGGCCTCATCGGGATCTCGTCGCCGCACTGGCCCTGGTTCTGGGGACCCGCCTATCCCGTCTACGGAAGGGACGACCGCGTGAACGGAAGCGCCCTCGAGGAGACCCGGCGCCAGGGCGGAGTGAACTCGTTCGTGCACCCCGTGATGGCCCCGGAGCCTTTCCCCGAGGACGGGACTCCGCGCAACCTTCCGCTCGCGCTCGTGCCCGAAGCGATCCACGGGCTCGTCGACACGCTCGAGATCGCATGCTTGTGGAGCGACGAGCGGGGGACGGCGGACGCCTGGTACCGGCTTCTGAACCTGGGCCTCCCCATCGCTCCCTCTGCGGGAACCGACGCCTTTTCCAACTTCTACCGCTCCATGACGGTGGGAGCGACCCGCGTCTACGTGAAGTTGGACGGGCCGCTGAATCTCGCCAGCTATCTCGAGGGCTTGAGACGCGGTAGGAGCTTTGTCACGACGGGGCCGTTCCTCGATTTCGAAGTGGGGGGAGCGGGACCCGGTGAAATCCTCTCCGGCGCAGGCGGGAGTCACGCCGACTTTCGCCTCATGCTGATCTCGGCCGTGCCCGTCGAGACGGTGGAAGTGCTCGTGAACGGGAAGGTCGTGTGGAAGGACGAGGGCCTGGTTGCTCCCGGAAGACGGATTTACAGCGGCAAGGTTCCCGTGCCCGCCGGTGGATGGATCGCCGCCCGGGCCCACGGCGGCGAAGCCGTGTGGCCGGTCATGGATAGCTATCCGTTCGCCCACACCGGGGCCGTTTGGGTGAACGAGGTGGGGAGCCGGGAGAACGAGGCCGCGAGCCGCTCCGCTCGAGAGCTCCTGGCGTGGATGGCGGTCGCCGAGGCCCGGCTCGTGGAGGGGTTCGGCAGTGCTGCGATCCCCGCGCTTCGCGAGCGCTTCTCCGAAGCCCGAAGGAAGCTCGAAGCTCTGGCCCGATGAGGAAAGTCAGGAAAGCGAGGGAAGGATGAACGGTCGAATCTCCTGGATGCTTCCGGCGCTCGCGATGTCCGGAGCGACGGTCCGTGCGCACGCCCCGCAGCTCCCGATGGCCTACCAGCACATCTTCGGCGGGGGCGGAGGGATGTACATGGAGAGCATGTACCTGCCGCCGGTCACGACGGGGCCATGGTCGCCGTCCTGGTCTCCCGACGGGGGCGAGATCGCGTTCTCGATGCAGGGAAGTCTGTGGAGGATTCCGTCCGAAGGCGGTGAGGCGATCCAGCTGACCTCCGGGCCTCACTACGATGGAAGCCCCGACTGGTCCCCGGCCGGCAAGCGCATCGCGTTCACGAGGGACACCGGCAAAGTGATCGACATCTGGGTCGTCGACGCGGTTGGAGGCGAGCCCCGGAAGCTCACCGAAAGCGTGGGCTTCAGCGTGAACCCTCAGTGGTCTCCCGATGGTCAGACGATCCTCTTCGATTCCGCGGACAACGCTGACGCGATCGGGCTCCGGGCGCTCTCGGTTGCCGATGGCTCGATACGGCCCGTCCTCTCGGATACGTTCCAGAACATCACCGGAAGCTGGTCTCCCGACGGGGATCGCGTCGTCTTCGTCAGCAACCGCCCCTGGGACGAAAAGCGCATCCAGGGAACGGGCGGGTTGTGGACGCTCCGGCTCGGCGCGCCCGAGCCCGAAATCCTCCTCCCCGAGGAAACGGTCTGGCACGCGAGGCCGGCGTGGTCGCCCGACGGACGAAAGGTCGCCTACGGGTCCTACCGGAGCGGTCGCATCCAGCTCTGGGTGATGTCGGCCGAGCACGGGAACCCCATGCAGATCACCCGTGGTGACGGTGAGATCTTCACGCCGGCCTGGTCACCCGACGGCGAGAAGCTGGCTTACATTTCGAACGCGGGCGAGCGCTTCTCGCTCTGGACGGTTCCCGCGGTGGGCGGAGCTCCAGCCGAGGTTGCGATCTCGAGCCGGAAGTATCTTCATCCCACCGGCCGGATCGAAGTCACGGTGAGAGACGCCGGAACGGGAGAAAAGACCGAGGCCCGCGTGTATCTTCGGGCGGGCGACGGGAAATCGTACGCGCCCCTCGACGCCTTTCACCGCATGGTCGTGGTGACCGACGATCACTACTTCCACACGCGGGGAAGCTTCTGGGTGGAGCTGCCCGCGGGCCCGGCCACCCTCGAAGTGATGAAGGGATTCGAATACCGGCCTCGTGCCCAGAGCCTGGACGTCGTCGCCGGTCAGACGAAGAGCGTCGATCTCACCGTGGAGCGCTTCGCCGACCTCCCCGGCCGGGGCTGGTACTCCGGCGACAACCACATTCACATGAACTACGGGGGGATCTTCCAGGCAACGCCCCGCTCGCTGCTCCTCGAGGCCGACGGAGAAGACCTCCACGTCGTAAACGATCTGGTCGCGAACCAGGCCGGTACGCGCATCCACGATCTCCACTACTTCGAGGGCAAGCTGAGCGATCACTCCAAGCCGAATCGACTCCTCTACTTCAACGAGGAGTACCGACCGAGCTTCGCCGGACACATGTCGATTCTGAACCAGAAGGAGTTCATCTACCCGCAGTTCGACGGGTTCTTCGGAACCGCCGTGAGCGCGCACTATCCCACGAACTCGAAAGTGCTGGACGAGGTGCACCGTCAGGGAGCGGTCGCGGGCTACGTGCATCCCTTCCAGGTCCCGCGCCGAGACCCGTCCGAGGACGAGTACCGGGGGGCGCGGGAGTTCCCGGTGAGCGCGGCCCTGGGTGAAGTGGACTACTTCGACGTCATGTGCATCTGGAGCGACGAGTACGTTTCCGCGAGCGTCTGGTACCGGGTGCTGAACCTCGGCTTCCGGGTTCCGGCGTCGGCGGGAACCGACGCCATGACGAACTACTGGAGGGCCCCGGCCATCGGGACGACGAGGGTCTACGTGAAATCCGGCTCGCCTCTCGACTACGGTAACTGGATTCGCGGGCTTACGGAGGGCCGCTCCTTCGTCACCAACGGACCTCTGTTGTTCCTGAAAGTCGAGGGGAGGGAGCCGGGCGACGAGCTGCGACTGCCTGGGGGAACCACCACCGTTCGCGTGGAAGCGGAGGCGAGCTCGATCTTCCCCATGGAGTCCCTCGACATCATCGTCAACGGGAAGGTCGTTTCCTCGACGAAGCCAGACGACCCGTACCGCATCGAGCTGGACACGACGGTTCCGCTGCCGGCGAGCGGCTGGATTGCCGCGCGGGTCACGGGGCCGGAGAAGCTTCACTGGCTCATGGACAGCTACGTGTACGCCCACACCAGCCCGATCTATGTCGTAAAGGGGAACGAGGCGCTGAGCTCGCCCGAGGATGCGCGTTACTTCGTGAGATGGATCGAGCGGGTGCTCCAGCTGCTCGAGGAGTCGGATGCGTTCGACACCGCAAAGCAGAAACTCGAGGTGATCGAGCTCTGGCGAAAGGGGCACGAGATCTACGCGAGCCTGGCGGGGGAGTGATATCGTGGAGCTTCGTTAGGACGAACCTCGAAGCTGCACCATGAGCCGAATCGCCGCGATCGAGCTTCTCGTTCTGAGCCTCTTCGCCTTCGAGGCCGTGGCCGACGAACGGCTGGAACGTCTCCCCCCCGAGTACCGCAAATGGCTCGAGGAAGAGGCCGTATACATCATCTCCGACGCCGAGAAGGACGTGTTTCTGTCGCTCGGAACCCAGGAGGAGCGCGAGCGCTTCGTCGAAGCTTTCTGGCGGGCTCGCGACCCCGACCCGGCCACGAAGGAGAACGAGTTTCTCATCGAGCACTATCGCCGTCTCGAGTACGCCAGCACGAAGATGAGCCAGGAGACCGCGCGCCCGGGCTGGAAGACGGACCGGGGGCGCATGTACATCATTCTCGGCGAGCCCCAGCAGATCACTCGTTTCGAATCGCAGAACGAGGTCGTGCAGTGCGAGCTCTGGGTCTATCCGGCTCAGCCGGAAAAGGGCGTCCCCTCGACCTTCAACCTGCTTTTCTTTCGCCGACGAGGGCTAGGCGAGTACGAGCTCTATAACCCTGTGCTCCATGGCCCGAACGCCCTCATGACGGGCTACCAGTACACCCCCGCCTCGGACAACAGCGAGGCCCTCCAGGTGCTCCAGCGGATCTCTCCCGATCTCGCGCGAGCGTCGCTTACCCTGGACCTGGCAGAGCCCGTCGATTTCGTCAGCCGGCGACCGGCGTTCGGGACGGACATCCTGCTGGCCCGGATCGAGGCGTCGGCGAAGCGCAACGTCCGCACCGACTACGCGGAGGCGTACCTTCGGTACGGGAACCGGGTATCCTCCGACTATTCATTTCGCTACGTGCCCAACGAGAGCGTATTCGCGGTTCTCTACGGACCGGATTCGACGCCCTTCGTGCACTTTACCGTCGAGCTTTCGCCGGAGAACTTCGCTCTGCAGGTTTCGGAGGACGGCTCGAAGTTCTACACGACTCTCGATGTCACCCGCGAGGTCCGGACGAAGGATGGAGCACTCGTCGCGCTCGACGAGCAGGAGGCGTATCTGGAGCTTCCGCCGAACGAGTTCCAGAAGGGAGCGAGGCTTCCCTTCGCCTTCCAGGACACCTTTCCGCTGGTCCCGGACAACTATCGCGTGAGCGTCGTGCTGAGAAACCGGGCCGTTCACCAGTTCACGGTGGCGGAAGCTTTGATCGAGGTGGCTCCCCTGAAGGTCGGCCAAGGGGGCCTCGGCGGCCTCGTGGTGGGCTATCTCCACGAACGGCCGTTGTCGGAGGAGATGCCCGGCCACCTGCTTGCGTTTCAGGTGGGCTACGATCGAGTCTACCCGGCGGTTTCGAGCCTGTTCCCCACCGGAGCCGATTTCGTCGCCCTGGCGCAGGTTCACGGCGCTCGAGCGGGCTCGCGCCTTCGCTTCTCCTTGCTGGAAGGCGAGGCGGTCATGGACGAGCACGAAAGGAGAGTCGACGAGGGGAGCGACATCGTCATCGTGCAAACGTTCACCTTGCGGCAGATGGCGGGGGGCAACTACGCATTGCGCGTCCAGCTCTCCGACCCGGACGGACTCGTCCTAGAGGAGCGCCGGACAGAGGTGGTCGTTTCACCGCGGAGCGCGGTCGATCGTCCGGGATTCATCTACCGCCGCGGCTTTCCACAATCCCCTGGTTCCCTTGCACTCGCGCGGGGCGAACAGCTCTGGAGCCTGCAGCGCTACGAAGAGGCGACCGCCGAGCTCAGGCAAGCGGTGGCGGAAGGAGGACCCCGGCTTCCGGAAGCGAGCTGGAAGCTTGCAGGCGCGCTACTCTCCGCGAAGCGGGCTGATGAGGCTCTCCAGCTCCTGTTGCCGCTGGAAGAACGATTTCGAGAGCGCTACGAGGTCATCGCCGGCTTGGGCTACGCGTACTACTTCCGCCAGGACTACTCCCTCGCGCGCGAGTTTCTCGAGCGCGCGGCGAGTCTTCGTCCGCCCGACTCGGCGTTGTTGAACGCCCTGGGCGACTCGTACGGCAGGCTCGGGGAGCGGGAAAGAGCCATCGGCGCCTACCGTCGCTCGCTCGAGCTCGACCCGACGCAGGATGAAGTCCAGAAACTCCTCCAGAGTTTGACTCCCGGTAGCCCACGTTCGCCACCTGGGCGAGCGTTCCTTCGAAGTCTCTCTCGAAGTCCCGTCGCACCGTGTGGAGCTGGAGACCGATCGTTTGGAGCCGCGCGGCAGGGGCAGGGCTCGCCCATCCGCCAAGCGCAGCGACACTCAGGCCCCCGAGGAAATCCCTTCAACGCAGCATAGGCTCTACCGTTTCTTTTCCCGATCGAGGAGGCGCTTTTTCACGATCGTCATTGGGAGCAAGGCAAACGCATACCGGAGGGGCCGACGCGGGGCGTACCTCCTCGTCATCGACCGCGCACCAGCCGCCGTCCAGAGGGCGCCCTCCGCCTCGCTTGAGGCGTCGTCATCGTCGAGTGAGGCCGTTCTCCGGCTGGGCGGCGCTGCCTCGAGGTAGGCAGCGGAACTTGGTCGCATCGCCTGCTGCGCAGTCGGCGCCTGCAGGTGCATCAGAACGGCGGCGGCGTCCCGAATCTCTTCGCAAGTCAATCTGGATTCCGGCCGATCGGTTCCGGAATGGCGCCGAGCTCGAGGAACATGAGTCGAGGTTCCGGTCGATCGCCGAGCTCTCCTGCCAGGGTCGGAAACTCGATGAAGCCATAGCGTTGATAGAAAGCGATGGCCTCCGCTTTTGCGTCAACCACCACGCCGGCGCACCCGTAATCGTTCGCCATCGTCCTGGCCAGGACGAATACCGCTTTCAAGAGGGTACCCCCTACGCCGCGCCCCTGAGCCCGAGCGTCCACCGCGAGTCGCGCGAGTCGAAGAACGGGCAAAGGGTACCTGGGTAAACGCTTGCGCCGTGGGGATGGGAGACGTTCGACTTCGATTTCCGATGGGGCGACCGTGGCGAAGCCCAGGATTCGCTCCCCATCGACGGCGACGTAGGTCGCTCCGATGTGGTGCCGGAATTGATTCTGCCCGGCGTACTTCTGAAGGAACCGATCGAGATCCATACTGCCGGAGTGGAAATCTGACCGGTCGTCCTCCGGCCGCAGCCTACGAACTCTGTCTGCCACGAGATCCGCTGCCGACTATTCGTCGGAAAACAGCTTTCTCATCGCGCTCGTCGGTCGGCGCGGGTTTTCCACACGCTCGCGGAGCGCATTCCCTGTCTTTTCGTCCACGACGATGCGAGGCGGAATGATGATATCGGCCGGCAGCTCGCGTAGCGCCTGCAAATGATGAAGCAGAGCGTCCTCGATGAGATGCGCCTTCTTGACTCCTCGGGCTTCGGTGTACCGCTCCACCATTTCCTTGGTTGTAAGCGAGACGTACGCGGAAATCTGAGTCTCCTTGGCCATACTTCATTCTACATCAAAAATATTAATTCTACAAAAATATAGAACCACCTCTTCACCAAGTCAAGAACGATTCCAGGCCGCGGACGTTTTCGCTTTCGCTTGGTGCAAGTCCCAATCCGCCTGCAGGTGCATCCAGAACGAGACCGAACCAACGTAGATCGACTCCCTGAATCGAGGCAGCAAGTCCAGTCGTAATCCCACGCTCTCAAGGTAGGGCAGGTTCAATACATTCTGCCTACTTCCTCTTCCACCGCGAGCTCCTCACCGAGCTCGCCCGCGCCGGCTACGAAACCGTCCACGAGCTCATGGCCGCTTCGGTCGATGATAAAAACGTTCGCGTCGGCATGGTCGCCTCCATCCAGACATTCTCCGACAAATTGGTTTGGAATCCGCACCTGCACTGCGTCGTTTCCCGAGGCGCCTTTTGTGCCGACGGACAGTGGATTCCTGTTCCCTACGTCGACACCCACGCCGCGGAAATTCTGTTTCGGGAGAAGGTCTTTCGACTGCTACAAGAACACGACCTTCTCTCGGACGAACGCATCAAAATTCTCCGTTCCTGGCGCCGGAGCCCTCTGTGAGCTCAGGAACGGTTTGCCGGTATCCTTGCCGTTGCTGGGCTCGAGCCCACAAGGCTGGACGCGCGCTGTTTTCCATCGCAAAGCAGCGTCGAGCTCCGCTCGACCGGCTCCCTATCGAAAAGACATGCGGACGCTAACCTTAATCCCCGTGATTAGCGAGACAGCGTTCCGTTTGCGTTGATGTTCAAGCATGTGGAGGATGTCATAACGACCGAGAAACGAAGTTCTCGACCGAAGAAACCACCACTAAGTGTGTAGCTATAAGTCCCGCAACTCGGTTCCGTATACGTGCCGCTCTCATTCGGGAAGGATCCGTTGCTGTCGATGGTCGCTTGGCCCATTGGGATGCTCATGCTGCCACACTCTCCGCTCAACGTGAGAGCCGCAACGCTGACGACGCTGCCAGTTTGGGTGACGACAGTGGATGCCGGGCAGTCCATTCGTTCTCCAAGCTCCGGAAGGGCAGCCGTTAGTGTACCGCTGTAGTTTCCAGCGACCTGCGGGATACTAGACCGATCCGGTGAAGTGAGTGAATTGCTGTCCCCACCACAGCCGCTGAAAGCGAGCACGGCAAACGTAACCAAGAACGAGTTTAGAATTTTCATCCTCAACCTTCCTTTTTTGGTGCCATTGCCTGGCACGCTCTTTGTCGCTTTGAATGCTCCGCTTGGACCAGAGTTCGCCAACAGAATGCAATCTACGTGCCTTACTGATTACTGAGATAGGCCTTATCCAATGAGCGAGGCGATGGCATCCCAGCACAACGGTGGATGTTACGGAGGGCAATTGTTGCCGGCTGGTGTGCGGATGGTGGGGCGATTGCCCTACGTCCTAATTTCAATTTGCAATAGGCATGGCTGCCACCCTCTGTGGCCGGGCTCATTCAACGCCTTATTATCACGCGGGTTCCCGTGCTCATCGGTGCCGGGATCCCCCTCTTTGGCGCCATACGGCGCGACATCGTCCTCAGGCACGTCGGGACGCGGCAGTACGCGAGCGGCCTCCTGCAGAGTGAATATACGGTTGCCGCCTCTTAGACTATTGCGCGGCGTCTGGGGATAGGCGGAGTCGGTGGTCAGCCGCACCGTCGACACCCACATCGCCGAGCTTCGACGAAAGCTCGAAGCCGACCTCTCCCGTCCCCGCCATATCCTGACGGTGAGAAAGGCCGGGTACCGCCTCGCGCGCCGCGGCTGCGATCGACCCCGTCGAGACCCTCCGCTCGGAGTGAAGCGGGCATCGACTCAGGTCGGCTCAGGTGATGTGAGCGCCGCGCGTTTCCACGTAGAGGGCGTAGAGCGACTGGCTCGCCGTCATGAAGAGCCGGTTTCTCTTCGTTCCTCCGAAGCACAGGTTGGAGCAGATCTCGGGAAGGAGGATCTGGCCGATGCGGGCGCCGTCGGGCGCGAAAACGTGCACCCCGTCGAAGTCCGGCCCCGCCCAGCCGGCGCTCGCCCAGAGGTTGCCGTCTTCGTCAGCGCGGATGCCGTCGGCGGCGCCGGGGGCCATCGAGACGAACTCCCGTCCGCCCGCGAGCTTTCTCCCTTCCACGACGTCCCAGACTTTGATGTTTCTCGTCGAGACGCCCGTGTCGGCGACGTAGAGCTTCTCGTAGTCCGGCGAGAAGCAAATCCCGTTCGGCTTCACGAGTTCGTCAGTCACGACGTCCATCGCGCCGGTGACGGCATCGATGCGATAGACCGCCTCTTTGAGCTCGAGCTCTCCTTTGGCGCCCTCGTAGTGCCCCATGCTCCCATAGCCTGGATCGGTGAACCAGATCGCGCCGTCTGCGGGATGGACGACGACGTCGTTGGGAGCGTTGAGCGGTTTACCGCCCCATCGATCGGCGACGACGGTCCGCGTGCCGTCGAGCTCGTAGCGCACCACACGCCGGCTCCCGTGCTCGCAGGAAATCTGCCGTCCTTGGAAATCGAAAGTGTTCCCGTTGCTGTTTCCCGAAGGATGGCGAAACGTGCTGACGTGCCCGTCCTCCTCGAGAAAGCGAAGCTGCACGTCGTTCGGGATGTCGCTCCAGACGAGATAGCGGCCGACGGCGTTCCAGGCCGGACCTTCCGCCCAGAGCGTTCCCGTGTGAAGACGCTGAAGCGGCGTGTTTCCGATGCGGTAGCGCGCGAACCGGGGATCGAGGACCTTGACGCGCGGATCGGGATAGCGGACGGGCGGCTCTTGCCAGGGTGCCGCCACCAGCGCCGCGCCCCGGGCGAGAAACGACCGACGCGTCGGCATGCCCCAGTGTAACCGTCATCTGCAGCGCAATTCCACGATCGGGTCGACCGGCCCTACCGATGCGTTGCAAACGGCGCCCGCTCGTGGAAAGGTTGCGGAGCGACAGAGACCTCGAGGAGACGAAATGATCGCCATCGCACTTTTTCTGACACTCACAGCACCCATGCAATACGCCCGGCCCGAGGTTCTCGTCGAGACCGATTGGCTCGAAGCCCATCTCGACGACCCGGCCGTCCGCATCGTCGACACCCGCTCTAAGGGCTATGACGAGGGTCACATTCCCGGCGCGGTCTGGCTCGATATCGAGGCGTCGCGCGACAAGAACCGCCCGCCCACCTATCTTCCCGACCTCGGTCTGTTCGTCGGGAAGCTCGAGGCGCTCGGAATCTCGAGCGGCACCCGCGTCGTGTTCTACGACGATCGGGGAGGGGTCAATGGAACCAGACCATGGGTGCTCCTCCAGATGCTGGGCCACCAGAACGCCGCCGTCGTGAACGGCGGCTATCCGAAGTGGACGAAGGAGGGACGGCGCACCACCAACGACCTGCCCGCATATCCAAACGGCGAGATCGCAGTAAAGGAGGACCGGAGCTGGATCGTGACCGCAGAGGACGTCGCCGCCGCCATGGGTAAGGAGGGGCTTCGCATCGTCGACACCCGCACCGAGGAGGAGATCGCGGGGACGGACCTCCGCGGGAATCCCCGCGGTGGCGCAGTGCCGACGTCCACTCCCCTCTACTGGGAGGACACGCTCGACGCCGCGACCAAAACCTTCAAGCCCGCTTCCGAACTCGCCGCTCTCTTCCAGGCCCACGGTCTCGAGCCGAAGGAAGGAATCATCACATACTGTCAGGGGGGAGGCAGGGCAGCCCACGAGCTCTTCGTTCTCTATCTGATGGGCTACGACGACTTGAGGCTCTACCTCGGGTCGTGGGAGGACTGGAGCCGAAATCAGGAGCTTCCGGTGGCGAACCCCAAGAAGTGATTCGCGAATATGATCTTGACCGCCGGCGAGAAGCTCGGGCCGTACGAGATCCTGGCTGCGCTCGGCGCGGACGGCATGGGCCAGGTCTATCGCGCGCGCGACACCCGGCTCGGCCGTGAGGTGGCGGTCAAGCTCGTCGCCGAGCGTTTGACCCGCGATCGCTCGGCCGTCGACCGCTTCGTCCGGGAAGCCCCACGCCGCCTCCCGTCTGAACCATCCCTGAGCGGGAGCGACTAAACCTTCAGCGCGGAATGGGCTTGTCGAGCGAGTCCCAGTCGTAGGCCCGCGCAACTCGGTCCCTGAGCTCGCGAACTACGATGCTGCCGTTGTCGCCGTTCGTCATGATCGCTACGCCGTAGCCTTTCAGTTTGTGCGCGATGAGGTCGCAGCGGAATCCCCAGTTTCCCGTACCGGATTTCTCGAAGCCTCCTCTGCACAAGCGACCTTACGACGAGCTCCTGCGCGTTCTCCGCTCCCGCACGAACGTGCGCGTGGTGCCCGACCCGGAATCGGCGACGGGCTGGAAGCTCGGGCGGGATCCGTTTCCCGGGTGGGCCGAGCTCCCCGAGCGGTAATGCGTACCACTATTGGCAGTGTGCCATCATGGTGTTATGATGTTAAATATGAAACGGACGAACGTCTACCTGGACGAGGAGGAACTGCGGGCGCTCAAGCACATTGCCGTGGAAGAGGGCCTGAGCTTCACGGAGCTCGTGCGAAGAGCTCTGTCGATATTCACCGAGGCCTATCAAAAGAACGGGCTGCCCGCGTGGGAAGAGCGCCTCGACAGCCTGGTAGCTCAGGTTCGAGAGCGCGCTGGGTCGTTTCCGGCCCCAGAAACGGAACGGGACGTGAGCGCCGCATCCGCCGAAGTGCGAAGCTCCAGGAAGCATGCTTCGCGCCGTCGTTGACACAAACGTTTGGGTATCCGCGTTGCTGAACCCGAAGGGATATCCGGCCCTCGTTCTGGAGGCTTTCCGGAACGGTCGCTTTGTTCCGATTCTAAGTCAGCCCCTGGTGAACGAGCTCGTCGAAGTGCTGTCTCGGCCACGTCTGGTTCGGAAGTACAGGCTCGCACCCGATGACGTCGCCCAGTTCGTTCGTTGCTCTCTTGCTCGAAAGATCGGAGTCGGTCACGACGCACGGAAACATTCACATTTGCCGAGACCCGCGTGACGACATCGTTCTCGAGACCGCGCTCACTGGAGGCGCGTCCTGCCTGGTAAGTCGTGATGACGACATCAAAAGAGACGAGGAACTCGTCCTTTCGATGGAGCTCGAGGGCGTGAGCGTCCTCTCGGTTGCGCGCTTCCTCGCGCGTCTACCGGAGAAGACGTGAAACCTGCCGTTTCAATGCCTCTGGATCTCGGCTAGGCTAGGGCTTCTCACGCTTGAGGACGATGGTGACGAGGTCGATGTCGATTCCCTCGGAGGCCGCGTTCTTGCCGGCGGACCGGAAGAACAAAATGTTCCTGTCCGCTTCGAGATCGGCGACGCCAAGAAGAAGCGGGGCGCTCTTGGCTCTCACGGCCGTGTAGAGATCCACGGCTTCTCCAAGCGGCTCCTCGTTGCGGAAGAGCCGCAGCTTTCCCTGCGACGGGCCGGTCATGGCTTCGACGAACACCCGGTAGCGGCCTGCTTCGGGGGCTTCGAGCTCGAAGGCCACGTGGTGGGGTCCGAAGATGTCGTCTCCCGTAGCCTTCAGCGAGAGCATGCGCACCGATTCTCCACCGATCTCTTCGACGCGCTTCGAGAGCGTCGCGCTCTGCAGCGAGAAGGCATGGATGGGCACGTTCCACCCGGGCGAGAACACCACCCGATCGAAGTCGACGACGCGGCGCTCCGCGATCGGTGGCAAGGGAGCGAGGGCATCTGGCCGCGCGGCGGAATAGAGAAAAGTTACGGAAGTGTAGTCGGTCAGAAGGTCGTTTCCCGTCGGAGCGTGCTCGATCGTGAGGTCGATACTTTCGCGATAGGCGAGGGCGTCGGTGAGAAACAGGCGGTAGGCTCCGGTTCGCCCCAGATGCTTCTTGTAGTCGAGACAACCGGTTATCGGAAGCGACTGCCGGCGCTCCCAACGATCGGCGACGTCGTACCAGCCGCCGTTGAAGAAGTCCTCGGAGCCGGTTCCGTGAATCGCGAGCTTTCCGTCGAGGATGGCGACGTCGTCTCCCTCGAAGAACGACGTGTGCCCCGGCTCGGGGCCCTGAGCCTGGAGGATCGCCGCCACCACGTGACCGCGCCCGCGGGTGGAGATGAAGGTGAAGGGCTTCCCCTTCGTCGTGGGGTTCTCGCGGCGCCATAGGGCGTAGAACTTCCCTTCGCTCTCGTCGCGAGGGACTTTGGCGAAGAGCAACTCCGCCTCGACTTCGATGGCGCCGCCGGAGGCGGCTTGGGAAGTGAGCTCCACCCGCGCCCTCTTGTCGAAGGGCATGGGAAAGTAGACGTAGTTCGTCCCCCCCGACGTGCCGAGAAGAAGAGACCGGGTCGCGGGCTCACCGAAGCTATAACCGAAAAAATCTCCCGCAGGGACTTCGACTCCGGGCTTCTCGTCGTCATCCCAGAAAATCCGAAGAACGACGGCGCGGGCTTTACCGGCAAATGCGGACGCCGGTCCGAGCCTCAGTCCCACGATGCGCCCGGGCTCGTCGATCTCGAAAAGCGTCGAGGTCTTCTCTGCCTCCAGACGTTTCGTCACCTTCCGCGAAGTCGCTTCCGCCCCGAACGAAGGGGCGCCGGAGCCCGCGGCGCTCCAAAGAGTCCGCGCTCTTTCGAGGTCTTCCCGCGATTCCGCCAACGAAGGCAGCGGAAAACCCACGGGATAGGTCGCGTAGTTGATCTGGTAGAACTGCAGCTTCTCGGCGCGGAGGAGAATGGTGAGCGAGCGCTCGTACGGAATGGGGACGTAGGAGACGTTGCCTCCGAGGGCCGACCCCACGAGGGGGCGTAGAAAGGGCTCTCGCGCGCCGCTGAAGAGATCTCGAAAGGGCAGCCGTAGACGCGGCTCGGTCTCGCCGTCGAAATAGAGCTCCAGGGGATCGTCCGTGGGCGTGGGCGTCCATATCCGCGTCACGACACCCGGGCCCTTCAAGTCGGCGAGAACCAGGCCGCGCTCGTCCTTTCGGACGAAGGAGTACGTCCCGGTAAAACCGTCGTCGTTTCCCCCGGTGCGGTCGTAGCTCGAGACCGAACCGACGAACACCGACGCCTTGAATCGAGGCAGCAAGTCCAGACGGTGGAGCTCGGAAGCGCCCGGACTCGCGAGGACGAGCCCGGCAAGAATCAGAACCATCACTCGCGGTCGACGCCAGCGACGGTAACGCCGATCCGGGCGAGCTCGGGCCAGATCGCTTCGGGGGATTTCTGGAAAACGGTGAAGGCGTCGGCCGGAACCAGAATCCAGCTCCCGCGAAGGATCTCGCCCTGGAGCTGGCCCGGCGACCAGCCGGAGTGGCCGAGGTAGAGCTTCAACCGATCCCGGCCTTCCTTCTTCTTCAAGAGCGTCTCGAGAAGTTTCCGGTCTCCGCTGTAGTAGACGCCGCCCATCACGCTCTTCACGTCCTCCGGAGGATCGTCGCTCTTGAAGACGAACACCAGACCGTCGAGAGCCACGGGGCCGCCGAAGTTCAAGGTGGGATCGCCCGTCTCGCCGGCGTCGAGCTCGGAAAGCACTGTCGAAAGCGGAATCCCGGTGGCGCGGTTGACGATGACGCCGAGCGTTCCCTCGCCGCCGTGAGCGAGGAGGAGAACCACGCTCTGCCGGAAGGGTCCACCGTCGATGCTCGGCTTGGCCACGAGAAACACACCGGGTGCGGGCGCGACCGCGCGCGGAAGCTGCGCGAGCGCGAGGGCCGACAGGATGAGGATAGGTCCCACCACACTCATCGCACTTATTATTGTCCGGACGCCACGCGGGAAAGCGCCTCATGGAGCGAGCGCTCACCTTCCGAGAACAGTCTAGCAGCGATTCCCGTGACGTGCGCGACCGCGAAGCTCGTGCCGTGGAAGTTTTTTTCCCGGGGAAGGACCCCGCGCTGCCGCGCCCAGGGGGAAGCGTGGAAGAGCCCCCCTTCGAAGCGAATCGCCTCCCCTTCGAGCGCGTAGTCCGCGGCGACAGCGAGAAAAGCACGGCCGCCTTCCGGTCCAGCGGCGCTCACGACTGCGATCCCGCGTTCCGCCGCACGCGCGCAGGCGGAGTCGAAAGTCTCGTCCCTCTCGCGATTCGTGCAGCCAAGGCTTAGGTTCATCAGATCCAGACGTTCTTCCACCCCCCAGTCGATGGCATCGAGGATCGCTTCGAAATGAGCTTCGAGCGTGCGGTGGAAGACGCGAATCGAGAAAAGCGCCGCCGCCGGCGCATGACCCCGGATGGTGGCGGCGACAGCCGTTCCGTGCCCGAGGAGGTCCTCCCAGGCAGTGTCGCGCTCGACTCGACCGTCGCGGAAGCGGATCCCGACGCCGCCCTCGACCGCGACAACTTGCGGGTCGCGAGCGTTGATGCCGCTGTCGACGATGCCCACGCGGACGGGGCGCAGGCTCACGAGGCGGTGACCTCGGAGCCGAACAACCGCTGAAACGTGCCTTCCTGGGACGAGAGGGTTTCGACCGTGCCCTCCTGCACCACGCGGCCGCGATCGAGCACCAGGACGCGGTCCGCTCTCGCGACCAGCGCCAAGCGGTGAGAGAGGACGAGGGTCGTCCGGGTGCGAAAAAGCGGCTCGAGGGCCTGGGCGAGGGAGCGCTCCGTCTCGCCGTCGAGGGCCGACGTCGCCTCGTCGAGGATCAGGACCGCGGCATCCTGGAGGAGCGCTCGGGCGATCGCCACTCGCTGCCTCTGGCCCGCCGAGAGCTGAAGGCCGCGCTCGCCCACCCGGGTCAAGTAACCCTGGGGGAGCGACAAGATGAAATCGTGGATCCCCGCGAGCCTCGCGGCCCGCTCTACTTCATGGGAGCTCGCCTCGGGACGCCCGTAGCGGACGTTCTCCTCGATGGACGCGTTCCAGAGAAACGTCTCCTGCTCGACGACCGCCACGTGCCGCCTCAGGTCGGAGAGCTTGAGCTTCCGCAGATCGACTCCGTCGAGAAGGATTTCCCCGTCGTCGGGGTCGAGGCGCCGGAGCACGAGATCGGCGATGGTAGACTTTCCCACTCCGCTCCGCCCCACGATCGCGGTGACTCGCGCGGGCTCCACTTCGAAGCTCACGTTCGAAAGCACCTCGCCTCCACGGCGGTGATCGAGAGTCACCGACCGCAGCTCGAGACGGCCCGAGGCCCGAGGGAGGTCGACGGGCTCGGGAGACTCCGTCACCTCGGGACGCTCATCGAGAAGCGCGAACACTCGCTCGAGAGAAACGCTCGCCGCCTGGATCCCGAGGTAGAGCCCCAGAAGCCCCTGCACCGGAGAGAGGAGCCTCGCCTGGTAGGCGGTGAAGGCCACGAAGCTTCCCATGCTGAATCGGCCATCGAGGACCCAGTAGCCTCCGAGCAGGAACACCGCGAGAGTCGAGACCGAGAGCAGCACCCCGGGGATTCCCGAGGCGAGATAGTTCGTGATCTGCCGGTCGAGAAGCGCCCGCACGAAACGATCGTTCTTCTCCCGGAATCGGGAGGCCTCCCGTTCCTCTTGCCGGGAGGCCACGGTTTGCCGCATCCCGAGAAATGCCTCCACGAGAAAGCTCCCGATGTCGGCGCTGCGCTCGCGGACGTCACGGTTCTTGTCCGTTACCCTCTCCCGAAAATGGTGCGAGATCCAGACCGCGGGTACGACGAGGGCGACGCTCACCAGGAACAAACGGGGCTCGAGGTGAAGGAGGATGACGATGGTGCCTCCGAGGAACACCAGGTTCGTGAGAAACGAGAGAAAGGTGTCGGAGGCGATCCGCTGCACTTCGGAGACGTCGTTGTTGAGCCGGGAGAGGACGTCGCCCATCGGAACCGACGCGTAGAACCGGGGCGACAGGGTCTGGAGGTGGCGGAAGACCTGGTGGCGCATGTCGAAGAGCGCTTGCGTCGAGACCTGGATGTATCGATAGCCGGAAACGCTGTTGAGGACGACGCTCACGATCGAGACCAGGAACAGGATCGCCGAAATCCGGACGAGGAGACCGTAGTTTCCCGCGAGGAACGCGTCGTCGATGAGGATCTTCAGAAAGTACGGCTGCGCGAGGCCGAGAAGCGTCCCCAGCATGGAGACTCCGAGGACGAGCCCGAGCTTCTTCCAGTAGGGAAACGCGTAGCCGAGGGCACGGCGATAAAGGCCCTTCGGACCCGCCATTCTAGGCCACTCTAGGACCGAGGCGAGGACGCTTTCAGGATCACGCGATCGCGGAAGCGGTATACGCACTCGACCGCGGTGAACTTTCGGAAGAGCTCCTCGGTCAGCTCCGGCATCCTCAGGCGCCTCGAGGGGCCGTCGAGGTTTCCTCGGAGCCAGGGAGGTCCCAGAGTTTCGACGTCGAAGAGAGCTCCGTCGCGCCGCAGCACCCGCGACGTCTGTTCGAGAGATTCCCGAAGCCATTCGAGGGCGGAGGCAAGCGAGCCGCTCGAGAGCTCCATTGCCGGCATGAAGACGCTACCTACGGTTATGACCGAAGCTTCGAGCTCCGGGAGCTTGCCGTCGAACCCGAGGGCGAGGGGGAAAGCGCGGATCTCCGCGTTCGGAAGCGTCTCGCGAACCCGCTCGACCGCCCGTTCGAGTTTTTTCTCGTTCGGCTCGACCAGGCTCACGCGGCCGAGGCGCGGGTACGCTCGGCCGACGGCGCAGGCGATCTTGCCAGTGCCCGCGCCCACGTCCACGAGGTGATCCTCGTAGTCCAGAGGCGGGAGTGAGATCACGAGCTCGCGATAGTGCTCGGGCTCCCTCTCCGGGCCGGCGGTCCACGTCGTGTCGTGGAGGTCGTACCAGTCGGGATGTTCCCAGGGTTCGTCCCTCAACGAGCTGGCCACGTCTCCACTATAGCTCGGCACTATAGCTCGGTTGAATCCCGCGGCTCCAGATAGCCTTCGCGGTAGAGCCAGTCGACAGCGGCGAGAGCGCGCTCGAGACCGGCGGGCGAGCGCCGCGCCGCCTCGAGGGCGCTTCCCGCGGAGACAACATCCTTATAGAGGTCCGGAAGGCAGACCGGACCGAGGAAGCGCACCGGCCGTTCCTGGCCCGGGGCTACGAGGACCTCGCGGCGCTCGATGAAATCTCCCTCGACGACCGGGGCCTCCGCGACGGCGACCGCGCGGGATCCCGTAAGCGCCGCGTTTTTGGCGAGAGGAGGTCTCGGGGCCGGGCGTCGCGCGTCGACCGCGGGCCCCTCCGTGCGCTTGCGCCAGAAGGGCCTAGCCGCGAATCGCGTCTCCTGTCGATACAACGCTCTCAAGCGCTCGGCAGTGATGCGATAGATGCTGCTCTCACGGTGATTGTAGAACTCCGCCGCGTCGCTCGCTCTCTCGGGTCGTTCGAGGATGGTGTGGGCGGAGACGGCTGCGAGGAGCGCTCCGTCCATCGCCTTATGGACACCGTGCGCGGAGAGCGGGTCGAGAAACGAGGCGGCATCGCCGACGAGGAGGAAATCGGCGCCGCAGAACCGGCTGGCCTCGTAGGGTGTGGCATCGATCCCGCGCAGGGGACCGTCGAGGGAGGCGCCCGACACCAGACTCGATACGTTCCGTGCACGCCCGAGGGCGGAGGCGAATCGAGCGTTTCGGTCGGTGCTTCCTTCCGAAGCCTCCAGCATCACGGTTACGTCGCGGAGACCGTTCGCGAGAGGAGCGGTCCAGATCCAACCGTCCTCGAACGCCTCGACGATCGTCGGAGGCTCGGTCTCCTCCGTGCGGAAATGTCCGGTGAGCGCGAGCGTGCGAAAGCGCCGCTCCTTCCGCCGGAAGGATCGCGCGAGTACACCGGAGCGCCCCGTGGCATCGATGAAGAAGCGTCCCCTAAGCTCGGCGCCCTCCACGGTTCTGACTTCGATGACGCCCTTCGCGCGGCTCACCCGGGAGACGGCATCCGGCACGAGGCGCACTCCAGAGGCGATGGCCTCCTCCCGGAGGAATCGATCGAACGGCCCGCGCCAGACGAGAAGAGAGCTTTCGCGTTCGGGAACGTCCGCCCAGGTTTGTCCTTCCTGCCCCCCCTGCATCTCTCCCCAGTGGACGAGGTGCGAAGGGGGTCTCTGGACCACGAGCGCCCGCGGGAGCTCGACCCCGAGGGTCGCGAGAACCACGCGAATGCTCGAAGGAAGGCTCTCGCCCACATGCTGGCGCTTCACGTCGCCCTCAGGGTCTTTATCGAGGAGCACGACCTTGTGGCCGTACTGCGAGAGACGAAGAGCGGTGCTCGCTCCCGCGGGCCCGCCGCCCGCGATGAGAACGTCGGCGTCGAGTCGTCGTTTCAAGGGTCCCAAGTCCGAGACCTCCGCAACGAAGGTAATTTAGCGAGCCTCGGTTCGCAAGACGCCGAATTGCGATTCGTATTCCACAAGCGCGTCCGCGGTAGGAAGAGCGGGCGGGAACCCCTTTCCTCCCTCCAGGTAGGGAGCGGAGTCGGGCTCGATCAGAAGGCTGGGGTTTTTCGCCTTCACATGTCGAGCGAGGCGGCGGAAGTTCTCATGAGAGGTCGCGCCCGAACCGGGAAGAGCCCCGTAGTTCACGCGGGTCGCGGGAAGGAGGCGGATCGGCTGGGTTGGCCCATGGGTCGATAGTGGAATCAGATCGAGAAAGATCGCGCCTGAAAACGGGGGTCCGTCGGGCATCTTGCGGGCGGCGACCCGGGCGATCTCCCCGAAGCCGATCGTTCGCGTCGCTCCGGTTCGGTCGGTCGCCTTGAATCCCTCCGGAAGGATCTCGAGCGTCTTCAGCGCGAAGCCCAGGACTTCCGCCGCGGCGTCGGCGCCGACTGGACGGGACGCGAAGTCCACTCGCGACGTGAGCCCGGGCCTCCCCGCATGCAGTTGATCCCGAAGGCGCGCCCGGGTCTCGATTGTCGAGTGTGCGTTCGGGGAACGCGGCACGGGCTTTTCGTCCTGAGCCGGCTTCGTCTCCGCCCAGCGGAGGGCCGGCGCTTGGGAGGCCACACCGGAGTTCAGCTCTCGCCAGATGCGAGCGAAAGCGCGGTTGCGAAAGATGAGCGTCGCCTGCACGGCGCCGGCGCCACCGCCGACGGCGTCGCACTCGGGAACGTGTCCCGGGAGCTCGCCCGTCGGAAACATCTTTCGGAGGAGAGGAAACGAAAGCGCGTAGACAACGACGCCGCCCACCAGAGCGACGAAGAATGCGGCCTCTTCCAACCAGATCGCGAAGAGAAAGTAGAGCGGGATGGCGGCGAGCAATACCAGAACGAAAGCGAGCCACCCGTAAGCCCCCTTCCGTTTCCGGCAGCTTCCACACCATGGAATCGCGACGCGCGTATAGCGCTTCTCCATGCGGAAAGTGACGCTCGAGATCTCCTCCTGGCGGTCCTCGTGGCGCGGTGCGAGGCAACAGCAGCAGACCGGCGGGACGACGACGCCCGTCCCGTAGCTGAGGCTTACGGTTTCTTCGAGACGAGCCCCCACGACCGGCGTCCCACAGGACGGGCATTTTCCGCTCGTGACCCGGAGCGGCTCGCCGCAGCCGATGCAGTACATGAGTGCGGGTGGAAGAGGATTGAATTCAGTGTAACAGAACTCAGAATACGTAGGAGAGCTTCAGGAACAACGTATTGCCCTGCTCGGAGCGCTCGCCGAAGGCCGCGGTTCCCCGCTCGTAGGCGATCTGCACGGTGCCGAAGGGCGGCCGATATCGCCAGACGAACACCGCCTGAACGTTCCTGCGGTCGATGGCGCTGCTCGACTGGAAGAAGACCTTGAAGAACAGATCGGGGGTGAAATTGTAGACGCTGCGCAAGACGTGGATGTCGGTCGATTCATTCTCGGGATCGGGCTCGAGCCGCAGTCGCGTCAGTTCGTACTCGACGGAGAGGGCGTCCCCGAGCTTGCGCCGGAGCGCTAGTTGGAAGACGCGGAGGTCGGAGTCGAAGTTGCGGCCGAAGGCATACTGCAGCGAGGCGGACTGGAACTCGCGGGTGTTGTATCCGACGAATAACGCGTTGAGCCGATTTCGAAACTCCTTCTCGAAGACCTGGAGCTCGTCCTCATAACTCCATCCGATAGCCCAGCGGTTCTTGAGCTCGACCGCGACTTCCTGATCGATGCGCCAGCTGCGAAGCTGGTTCGTCTGGCTCCAGTAGACGTTGTAGTTCGAAATGTACGCGATCTTCTCGACGGGCCCGTCCCGGACCCAGAAGTCTTTGGTGAGGGCGCTGTCCATTTCCCGGCGGTCGTCGTCGCGGATGAATCCCACCGCGTTTACGTGGTCGGCGAAGCGGTCCCCGAGGTGGGAGTAGCGGAAATGGACGTGGCTCGTCGACGTATCTCGAGAGGGCCTCACGAAGAACGCCCATCGGCCGCCCTCCTCCGGTCCATGAGATCGCGCGAGCTGTCCGGTAAAGCTGAAGGTGGGAGTGAAGGTGAGGCTGCTGTCGAGACCGAACGAGCCGCGGTTCTCTCCCTGGAGGCTCCGATTCGCCGCCATCAAGGAGACGCTCGAGCCGCGAAAGACCTCCGCCTCGAGCCGTGCCACGGTATAGTTCGCGGATTCGGAAGTCGAGGGCTCGGTCGAAAGCCCGGAGGCCGGGTCCGACTGCGCCGTGAGGATCGAGTACGCGAGCCCGCCTCTTCTCCCGAGCGCCTTCGCGCCGAAGTGGATGTCGGAGATGCGGCGCGAGTAGAACGTCCGGATCCGCTGCTGGTACTGCTCCGCGCCCTCCAGGAAGAAGGGCCGCTTTTCGGGAAGGCTCAGCTCGAAGCGGGTGAGATTGATCTGTTCCTGGTCGGCTTCGATGATCGCGAAATCCGGATTGACGGTGGCGTTCACCACGTCCTGAGGGGTCGGCGAGAAGCGAAACTCCGCACCTGCCTGGTAGCCAGGCTCGACTCCGTCCTGGTATTGACCGAGGGCGTACGGAATGACCTCGTACTTGCGCCGCGCGGCCCGGAGGTCGAGCCCCGCGAGGCTCCCGTACTGCGAGATTCGAAAGCGCGCTTCGAGAGGCCCCGTCCAGAAGCTTGTCTCCAGAAGGCGCCTCGTGGTGCGGCCGAGGTTGAGGCCCCAGGTCTGTCCGGCGCCGGGGGTGAAGCGCAGGACGACGAGCGGTACCGCGATCTCGGCGCTCCAACCGCCGTCGATGCGCGCCGCCGCCGTGTACCAGGTGGCGTCCCAGTTGTCCTCCACGACTCTTCCGTTGTCGGTCACGCGGCCGTCGTGCTGGGTCCCGAGGAGATTCGTGGCGAAGAAGTAGGCCGAGCGGCCGTCGTGAAAGGTGTCGAGAACCACCATGACGGAGTCGTCCCTCGAAAGATCGCTGTCCCGCCGGGTGAGCTGGGCGGCGATGCTCGAGGGGTCGGAGTCGTGGCAGACGAAGCCGAAGTAGACGTGCTCGTCGTCGTAGAGGATGTAGGTTTCCGTTTTCTCCACGGCGGGCTCACCGAGGAAGGGCTCGAACTGGGTGAATCCGGAAGCAAGGCTCGCTCCCTTCCATTCGTCCTCTCCGAGAACGCCGTCGACGATGATCTTTCCCGGCGCCCGCGCGGCTCCGAGCTCGCCCGCGGCGACGGGCACTCTGAGCGCGAAGAGTGCCAGCAGGGCAAGGTACGTCATCTCTCCTCCGGCGGACGGAGGGCGGCGAAGCTCCTGTAGAGGAGGAGGTCGTAGAGGATCTTCAGCGAGCCCGCGAGGTAGAAGGGAACGCTCATCCAGCCGGCGCTCGCAAGACACATCGCCCCCAAAAGAGGAGAAATCGAAGCCCCCATGCTGCGGGCGACACCGGTGACGCCCGCGGCGGCGGAACGCTCTTCAGGGCGGACCACGGCCATGACGTACGACTGCCGCGTGGGGACGTCCATCTGGGAGATGGTGTAGCGCAGAAGGAGGACCAGGATCGCGAGCTCCGCCGACGGCATGAGGGGCACCAGGAGAAGAAGCGCGTTCGAAGGGAGATGGGTGAAGACCATCGTGCGCACGAGGCCGATACGAGAGGCGATGCGCGCGGCGAGAAGCGCAGAGACGCCCGCGAGCAGGTTTGCCGCGAAAAAGATCGCGCCGAGACTCCCGGGCGCGATCCCGAATCGAAGGTGAAACCAGTAGGCCATGAGGCTCTGAACGACGAATCCGCCTCCGAACGAGTCGAGGGCGAAGAGCGCCGAGAGCCGGAGCACGACGCCTCCGGAGCGATGAAGTCCCAGACGGCTCCTTTCGAGGGAAATGTGCTCCGAAGGTGCTTCGACGCCGGAGCTCAGACGCGAGAACGCTGCGAGCATCGCGAGCCCGATGGCCGCGTATCCGTAGACGATCGTCTGGTAGCCCGAAAGATGGGATAGGCCTTGCTGGTGAAGAGCGGACACAACCGTTCCTCCCGTCAGCGCCCCGAGCGCCGTCGCCGCCGACCCCGAGAGCGCGTACCACGCGAAAACGCGCGTCCGCGCCGAGTCGTGAAGGACCTGGGAGAGCGCCGCCTGTTCGATCGGAAGAAACGGGCCGACCTCGTTTCCGCTCGGGCTCAGGACCCCTACGGTCGCGGTGATGAAGAGCAGGACGAAGTCGCCGGTGGCGGCGAAGACGACGCCCGAGAGCGCCATGAGCGCGGCTCCCAGGAGGAGCATATTCTTCCGGCCGAGCCGATCGGCGCGGGTGGTAATCCAGAGAGAAAGCGCCGTGTCGCCGAGGAGGGTCGCGGTCAAGAGAAGCCCGATCCGGGCTTCGGTCAGGCCCCGCTCCGCCAGATAGAGAACGAGGACGACGGAGAGAGCGCCGTAGGCGAAAAGCCGAAGGCTTCGGGCAAGGAACAGTCGAAAGGCGTCTTCTCCCATCGTCACTTCGGGCGCTTCGAAGCTTATCGGAGAATTCTTAGAAGAGCGTAAGAAGCGGCTCACCTCGTTCTTACCTGAGCCTTACCGGGCTCTGGTAGAGTTCGGAAGGCATGAAGCTTCTCGTGGTGGAGGATGAGCCCAAGCTTGCCCGGAGCCTTCTCGGCTCCCTCGAGCGCGCCGGATATACCGTCGACCTCGCTTTCGACGGAGAGGCCGCCCTCGACTATGCGGAGATCTACGAGTACGACCTGGTGCTCCTCGACGTCATGCTGCCAAAGCTCGATGGCTTCCAGGTGCTGAAGCGGCTCCGAGACAACCGTTTTCGGGGGCCGGTTCTGATGCTGACGGCCCGCGAGGACACCAGAAGCAAGGTCCGCGGGCTCGACTTTGGCGCCGACGACTACGTGGCGAAGCCCTTCGAGCTCGAGGAGCTCCTCGCGCGGATTCGGGCGCTGTTGCGACGGGACGGCTCCGATCGCGCAGCGCTTCTCCGGATCGGAGACCTGGTTCTCGACCCAGCCGCGAAGAGAGTGACCCGCGCCGGCCGCACGCTCACCCTCACGGCGCGCGAGTACCAGTTGCTGGAGTTTCTCCTTCGAAACAAGGACCGGGTCTTGACCCGCGACACGATCTACGACCACGTGTGGTCGAGCGACTTCACGGGGAACCTCAAGATCGTGGACGTCTACGTGAACTACCTGCGCTCCAAGATCGACGAAGACTTCGAGCCCAAGCTCCTCGCGACGGTCCGGGGGTTGGGCTATGTCCTTCGAGAGGGAACCGATGACACTTAGACCCTCGAGTCTTCGAGGATCGGTCGCGCTCACCGCGTTCCTGTTCGAGGCGGCGCTTCTTCTTCTGAGCTTCACCGCCATCGATCTTCTCCTCTGGCGAAGCCTTCGCTCCGAGCTTCGAAGGACGGCGGCTCAAGAGCTTCAGTGGCTCGAGGACTTCATGGCCGACCACGAGGCCGGGGGCCGCGACTTCCTTCTCGAGGAAATGACGGAGCACCTGGGCTCACGCACCGGAGTGCTCATGGAGGTCCTCGAGAACGACCGCGTCCTCTTTCGTTCGGGCGGGATCTCGACCGATCGACTGAGCGCCCTTGCGGGTGAGTACTGGGTGGAGGACCGGGATTTCCGCGGCTTTACCCTCGGCGTCGGCGTTCCCGCTTCGGGCCAGCGCGCGGCGCGCCGCGATCTCCGAGTGGTGATGGCGGTATCCGGGTCCTTCGGGCTCCTGGTAGCGGCGTTTCTCGCTCGCGCGCTCGCGGCGAAGGCGACGGCGCCTCTCGCCGCGATCGGCGATGCGGCCGAGCGGGTTCACGAAACGAATCTCTCCGAGAGGCTCCCACAGCCGGAGCGGGTGTATCGAGAAGCGGAGCGGGTGCGGACGTCCTTCAACCAGATGCTCGACCGGCTCGAAGGAGCGGTCCTCGGGCTCCGGCAGTTCACCGCCGACGCGTCCCACGAGCTCCGGACGCCGCTCGCGGTCCTCAAGCTGCAGGCCCAGTCGGCCCTCTCCTCGGGGGCGCTCGACCAGAAAGCGGCCGCTCTCGTACGGAGCCAGCTCGAAGAGATCGACGCTCTGAAGCTCATGGTCGAGGATCTCTTGACCCTGTCTCGGCTCGAAGCCGAGCCCGAGCCGCGGTCAGCGGTGGACCTGGCCGACGTGGTCGTCGAAGCCGTCGAGCAGTTTCGGCCGATGGCGGAGTCGAAGGGGATCGGCCTCGACGTGATCGAGGTCGCGGCCGCCCCTGTCGAGGGCGAGCGTTCCGAGCTGCGGCGAGTCGTGGCCAACCTTCTCGACAACGCGCTGAAGTACACCGATCGGGGAGGAAGGGTGACCGTCACCCTCGAGAGAAACGACGGCTCGGTGTTTCTTTCGGTCCGCGATACCGGCGCCGGGATACCCGCTTCGGAAAAGGAGCGGATTTTCGAGCGGTTCTACCGCGCCGACCCCTCCCGCGATCGGCGAACCGGAGGGGCCGGCCTCGGGCTCGCTATCGTCGCGCGAATCGTGGAGCTCCACCGGGGCCGGGTCTCGGTCGAGAGCGACCCTGGCAAGGGGTCCTCCTTCCTCGTGCAGCTGCCGCTATCGAGGACGTAGCCTAGCCAGCCTAGCACCTAGCCAGCCTACCGAGTCCTATTGGAGCCTATTGAGAATGCCCGCGAGCGGAGATGGGCCACATCTCCTCGACCCTCTCATCGCGGAACGGATAGTAGTGGTCGTAGAGGTTGACCGTCGGGTCGCAATGCGACGCGATGAGAAGCACCTTATCGCCGATCTTCACTTCTCCCGGACCGCGCGGATCTCGGAACTCGAGGATACCGTGCTCGTCGCCGCCCCAGCGATACGTGACTCCTGGGAGGCTGAGCGGGTCCGGCGGTTCCTGGTCGGTGGCGAAGGCTTTGTAGCCGGCGTCGATGGTGATTCGGCCCTTGGCCGGCTGGCTGATCGCCGTCGCCAGGACGAGGAGCGACGGACGGAAGTCTTCGTAGACCGGACCGTTCTGTCCACCCACATTCCGATAGTTGACGTCCATGAAGAGGTAGGAGCCGACCTGCACGTCGGTGATGCCGTCGATCTCGGAATCGATGTTGTAGGTCCCGGTGCCTCCGCCGGTGAGAATGGGAACTTCAAAGCCGGCTTTTTCCAGCGCGTGTTTGAACTCGACCGCTCGACCCATGATCGCCTCGGACGCCTGCCGCCGGTAGTCGAAGCCCCGCAGATGCATGAGGTGGCCGGCATAGGCCTGAAGGCCCTGGAAGCTCAGAGAGGGGCTCTTGCGGATCGCCTCAGCGAGATCGAGCGCGGGCTTTCCCATGGTGATGCCCGTGCGGTCGGTGCCGACGTTGAGATCGATGAGGACGGAGAGCTTCACCCCCAGAGCGCGGGCGGCATCGTCGAAATCCCGAACGTTCCGCTCCTGATCGACGACGATGGAAACGCCCGGGCTATGCTTCGCAAGCGCCAGGACCCGGTCGATCTTTTCCCTCGTGACGACGGGAGAGGTGATGAGGACGTTCTCGATCCCCGCCTCGACCATCACCTCGGCTTCGCTCACTTTCGCGGCACAGACCCCGACGGCGCCCAGCGCGAGTTGTTTTTTCGCGAGAAGCGGGCACTTGTGGGTCTTGGTATGCGGACGGAGCTTGGCCTTCTTCCCTCGATAGAAGTCGGCCATCTTGTTCAGATTCGACTCCATCGCCTCCACGTCGATGACCAGCGCTGGCGTCGGAAGGTCCCAGAGGCTCATGGGGCTCTTCAAGGGAATCGCATCGAAAGAGGCAGATGCCGCCGCCCGGCGCGCAAGAAGACTCATACCGAAAGCGCCTCCGGCCGTGGTTCCGAGGAAGCTTCGACGAGACAATGGAGACCTCATGATTTACGCCCTCCTGGCGCCAGCTATTGTATCCGACTGCCGTACCCGCGGCGGATCACTTCCTCGGCGGGCTTCCCGTTCGGGGTGAACCCGGGGTCGCCCGCCCCGCCGAGGGCCAGGTCGGTAGGCCATTTCCACCAGTACGTGCCGCGAATCCAAGAGGTCTCATCGGCGAGGGCGGCGAAGGCGGCTTCGTACGCTCGGGCCTGGTGCTCGGGAGAGGCCTCCCGCCCGCGATCGCTCGAGTGCGGGCTCTTCCATGGGCTCCGGGTGCTGGTATAACCAATCTCCGTGAGGAGAACCGGTTTCGAGACGCGGCGGGACAGGGCGCGGATGGGCTCGAGCGATCTCTCGAATCCCGCGCGAAGGGCTTCCTCCGAAGGAGAGTCTTCGGAGCTCAGCGGATAGTAGAAGTCGACGCCGATGAAATCGAGAAGCGGCCAGAACCCGACCTGCTCCACCTCGTCCCCCCAGTTCGCGGCGTAGACCAGCTGCCCGCCGTAGAGGATGCGGATATCACGGATGAGGGTCTCCCAGCGTGAATTGCGACCGCGGGTCATCTTCGATAGCTCGGTGCCGATGGCGAGGATCTCGACCCCGTTCTTCTCGGCCAAGAGGGCGTAATGACGAATCCAGCGGCCGTACTCGCGAAAGAACCGCTCCTCGTCCTCGGGCCCGCGGGCTTCGATCTCTCCCGGCCAGCTTTGACGCAGCCAGATCTGGGGCTTCAAGAGAACGGTCATTCCTCTGGATTTCGCGGCTTCGATCGCATGAATGACCGCTTCATCGGTCTCCGAGCCGGCCCGCTCGGGTACGGCGAGAGGAGTAACCCGCGAGGGGTCGGCCATGAAAGCGTAGGGGACGATGGCCACCGAATCGACCCCGAGCGAGTGAAGCTTGTCGAGCGAGCGATCGGAGCGGGCGGAGAGATATCCATCGTGGATCTCGAAGCCCTCGTGAGCCAGGGTCATGCCGCGCTGGAAGCGGGCAAGCGCCGGTCGGGGCGGCCGCTCGCCGGCTACGAGGCTCTTGAGCCAGCGGCGCTCGACACTTTCTACGTCGGCGAGAGGCTGGGTCAGAGCCTCCGGTCTCCCGTCACGAAGGACGAATCGAGCGAAGGAGGCGGACATCGCTTCGCGGACGAACGGAGATTCCCCCTCGATGGAGCCGAGCTGCGGCGGGTCGCTGATTCGAGAGAGACGATAAGACGTGTCGTCGAACGAGTCGAGCTCGCTCTCCGTCGCGACCACCAACGAGGAAACGCCTCTTCTCAAGGTCTCGTCCGCGATTCGGTTTGCGAGCAGCCGCTCCGCGAGGAGCCGTTCGGGCTCGGTCCCGACTCCCATGACCGCGTGGAGACGCGGGCCGTCGAAATGGGCCGGCCGGGTGTCGTCGGTGACCAGACCTTTGTGCTCGAGGCTGGGATAGAGGCGCACGTCATGGAGCGGCGGGAGCGGCGACATCGGAAGAGTACCGAAGAGCTCCTCCGCGCGAGCACGCATTTTGTCGCTTCTGCGAGCGAAGTCTTCGAATGAGGTTTCGTCGGCGCTTTCGAGCTCGCGGATCTCCTCGGGATCGAGGCTCCAGTCGTCTCGGAACCGGCCGAGGACGAGGGTCGTCCCCTCGCGGCGGATCTGGAAATCCCCGCGGCGTCGGGAACCGAGAGCGTCGAGAACCGCCTCGTCGCTGTTTCCGGTGACAAGGAACACAAGCGCCGTCGCGCGGAACGGACTCGGGTAAACGAGCTGCAGCGAGTCGCGGGCGCCGTCGTAGACTTTCCCGCGAAGCCGGATTGCCTTCTCGTCGATCGCGAGGGGAAGCCCGCTCGCGATCCTCGCGATCCATGGATTGGATCGAGCGGTTCCGACCAGGACGACACCGCGGTGGGCGAGGTCCGTCTCCCTGGCCTCGGTGGCCGCGAGGAACGTGAGCGTGCCCTGACGGCGAGAGTCGAGACTGCGAGCCGCCGTCTTCAACTTCTCTTCCATATCGGGGCTCGAAGCGCCGAGAACGACGAGAACTTCCGCCGAGCGCCGATGGTCGCGCAGAAGCGCCGACCGCGATGAGGGTGCTTCGACGGAGACGATCGCGAGGAGGAGGACGATGGACACAGGCGTTACGTCAGGTCAGGCCAGAAAACCCTTCCAGGAAGATCCCTCATGGCGATCGAGGCAGCAGTGCTCGAGCTCCTCGTGAATCCGGGAAGTCTCCGGCTGTATCGTGACGTGGCGGATGGAGTAGCGCTCTCGGAGCAGCGCCGTCGCCTGCCGAAGGACGTCGTCCGCAACCTCGCTGGATGCGACCTCACAGTGACAGCTCAACGAGATGAACCCCGAGGTGACCGTCCATATGTGCAGGTCGTGGACATCGCGGACGCCCTCGAGCGCGAGGAGATCGCGGCGGAGCGCGTCGGGGTCGAGGTTTCGTGGCGAGCTCTCGAGGAGCACCGACACCGTCTCCCGAACGAGACCGAAACCCGACCAGAGGATGAGGAGCGCGATGAAAACGCTCACGATGGAGTCGACGGGGGTCCAGCCGGTGAAGCGGATTACGAGACCGGCCACGATCACTCCGGCGGAGCCGACCGCGTCTCCGAAGACGTGGAGAAACGCGCTCTTCACGTTCAGGTTGTCGTGGCGGTGCCCGCCCAGGATGTGCATTGCGACGACGTTGACGACGAGACCGAGAACGGCGACGACGAGCATCAAACCGCTCTCGATCTGCTGGGGCGCTCGCAGGCGCGCGAAGGCTTGCCACGTCACCAGGAGCGACACGGCCATGAGGAGCGCTCCGTTCGCGAGAGCGGCCAGAATCTCCGCGCGATGAAACCCAAAGGTGCGGCGCTCGGTGTGCGGATGGCTCGCCATCCACATGGCGACGAGACCGAGACCGAGAGCGGCGGCATCCGACACCATGTGACCGGCGTCGGCGACTAGAGCGAGGCTATTGGCGAGAAGCCCCCCAACGAGCTCCGCCACCATGAAGCCCGCGGTCAGGAAGAACGCCGCCACCATGGCTCGGCGGCTTCCGCTTCGAGACGACCCGTGGTCGTCGGTCGAGGGGGGAAAGTGCGAGTGCGGGTGCGCGGTGGAGGTGGACTGGCTCACGGGGCGACCCTCTCGAGAGCGTGCTCGAGTCCCTGCTCGAAGAGCCGGCGGACGTGGTCGTCGGCGAGGCTGTAGTAGACGAGCTTTCCCATCCGGCGGCTTCGGACGACGTGGAGCTGCCGCAGCGTCCGAAGCTGGTGCGAGACCGCGGACTCGGACATCCCCACGACGGCGGCGAGATCGGACGTGCAGAGCTCGCTCAAGGAGAGGGCATGCACGATGCGGACGCGGGTCGGATCGCCGAGGACCTGAAACGTTTCCGCGAGAACCTGCGCCTGCGGGACGGATACGATCTCGCCTTCAAGGCCGGTCGGACAGGAGTGGGCGATCGCGGGCGTTGCCATGATTGAATTATAGTTCAATTGTTCATTCTTTATAAAGAAACAGGTGGCAGCCACTTGTTGTTGACTGTTCAGTCAAGAAAGACTATACTGACCGCCGTGGGAAGGCCAAGGGAGTTCGACCGGAACGAGGCGCTCGATCGTGCGGTCCAAGTCTTTTGGACGCGAGGGTTTGAACGGACGTCGGTCGAGGACCTCACCGAATCCATGGGGATTCAACGGGGGAGCCTGTACGCCGCGTTTGGCGACAAGCACCAACTCTTTCTCGAAGCGCTCGACCGGTACGAGGAGAGTTTCTACCGCGACACGCTCCGGTTCCTCGAGGAGGGGCCAGCGCGCGAGGGGATCCAGCGAGTGTTCGAGCAGGTGGTCTCGGACTGTGCCTGCGGCGGCGGGGTGAAGGGTTGCTTCATCACCAACACCGCGGTCGCGCTCGCCGAGGACGACCCCGAAACGGCTTCGCGGGTGCGATCGAACCTTCGAAGGCTCGAGGGCGCCTTCGAAGCAGCCCTCACTCGAGCCGAGCCGGCGACGCTCCGGGACCGGAAGCCCAAAGCGCTCGCGCGGTTTCTCACGACCAGCCTCCAAGGGCTGAGAGTGCTTTCGCGATGTTGCGTCGAGCTCGACGTCCTCAACGATGCCGTCGAGGTGACGCTTTCAGTCTTGGATGAACCCGCTCCAAAGGGGAGCGATATCAAAAAAGGAGACCATGGCAATGGGTGACGCAAAGTATGTAACCGGCACCGAGAAGAACTTCAAAGGAGAGGTGCTGGAATCGACGCAGCCGGTCCTCGTGGATTTCTGGGCCGAGTGGTGCGGACCGTGCCGCATGATCGCTCCGGCGCTCGAGCAGCTGGCGATTGATTTCGAGGGAAGGGCGAAGGTGGTGAAGGTCAACGTGGACGACGAGCAGGCGCTCGCGTCTCAGTACGGCGTCCGCTCGATCCCGACGCTTCTGTTCTTTCAGGGCGGCAAAGTCGTCGAGCAGCTCGTGGGCGCGGCGCCGAAAGACACGCTGGCGGCGAAGCTGACGAATCTCGTCGCCGTCGCTTCCTGACGAAAGACATTGCACTTTGGGCGGGGCGCTCCGGCGTCCCGCCTTTTTTACGACTCTTTTGACCCGGCTCTCCGACTTCGACTACGAGCTCCCTCCAGAGCTCATCGCCCAGACGCCGGCGATCGAGAGGGACCACTCGCGTCTCCTGCATCTTTCGCCGGACGGAACCATAGGGCATGACACCTTTCGCGACCTTCCGGGACTCCTGAAACCCGAAGATCTCCTGGTTCTGAACGACAGCCGGGTCTTTCCCGCCCGCCTCGAGGGCGTTCGGGCCGGAGGAGGCCGTAGCGAGCTCCTGCTTCTGGAGCGGCTCGATTTCGATCGGTGGCGGGTGCTCGGGAAACCCGCGAGGAAGCTTCGCAAGGGGGAGCGGCTTTCCTTCAGAGGCGGAACGCTCGAGGCCGAGGTCCTCGAGGTCGAGGAAGACGGGAAACGGATCGTGCGCTTCTTCTTCGAGGGCGATTGGGACACTCTCGTCGAGGATCTGGGAACGACGCCGCTTCCTCCCTACATCGAAAGCTCTGAGGACGAAAGGAAAACCAGGGCACGGTATCAAACGATCTACGCCCGGCCCCCGGGGTCAATCGCCGCGCCGACCGCGGGCCTTCATTTCACCGAGGCGACGTTCGAAGCTCTGCGAGAGCGAGGGATCGACGTAGCCTTTGTCACCCTTCACGTGGGCCACGCGACTTTCCAGCCTATCCGAGAGGAGGAGATCGAGGACCACCGGATGGGTATCGAGCGCTACCTCATTCCCGGCGAGACCAAGGAAAAAATCCGCGCGGCGGGGCGCATCGTCGCCGTTGGAACAACGACCGTTCGCGCCCTCGAGAGCGCGGCCCGCGCGGGTTTCTCTCCGGGCTGGCAGGAGACGGACTCGTTCATCACCCCCGGCTTCCAGTTCCGCGTCGTCTCCGGACTCCTCACGAATTTCCACCTGCCGAGGAGCTCCCTTCTGATCCTGGTCTCGGCGTTCGGAGGTCGAGAGCGCGTCCTCGCGGCTTACCGCGAGGCGGTGAGGGAGCGCTATCGCTTCTACAGCTTCGGCGACGCGATGCTCCTCTATCCCATTCGTGTGCCATAATTCCCGCCGTGGATCGAAACGCGCTCCTCGCGATCGTCGAGGAAACGACGCGCCTCAAGCGTGAGTTCTTCGAGGCGGAGGCGGACTCCGTGCTCGAAGCGGGCCGGATGCTCGCGTCAGCCCTCTCCTCCGGGAAGAAGATCCTTGCCTTCGGAAACGGGGGGAGCGCCGCCGACTCGCA
The DNA here is from genome assembly GCA_964553925.1 of uncultured Acidobacteriota bacterium. Lineage (GTDB taxonomy): Bacteria > Acidobacteriota > Vicinamibacteria > Marinacidobacterales > SMYC01 > DAISKN01. The sequence continues at coordinate 24,809 of CAZKNR010000560.1, read as the reverse complement.
GCACTTCGCGGCGGAGCTCGTGAATCGGTTTCGAGTCGACCGCCCGGCGCTCGCGGCCATCGCCCTTACGACCGACACCTCGATCCTCACCAGCATCGCGAACGACAGCGACTACGAGAGCGTCTTCAGCCGGCAGGTCGAAGCCCTGGGAGCTCCGGGAGACGTTGCGGTCGCGATCAGCACGAGCGGCGGCTCTCCCAACGTCCTGAAAGCCGTCGAGGTCGCGCGCTCGCGCGGCCTTCGAACGCTCGGGCTCGCCGGACGCGATGGAGGGAAGCTCGCGAAATCCGCGGACCTCTGCCTCACAGTGCCTCACCGGGAGACGGCGCGGATTCAAGAAGTCCACGGGCTCCTGATCCATCTCTTCTGCGAGATGATCGACTCCTTGCTCCATCCCGAAGACCGAGGCCGCTGATGGCGTCCCGCTACGCTATCGCCCCTCTCGATCTTTCGAAGCTCGAGACCTACCCTCTCGCGTCCCGCAAGAGCAAGGTGTCGGCGCAGCAAATCGGAAAGCCCGCGGCCCCGGGCGGAAGCTTTCGCGAGTTCTGGCAGAGCCTTCCCGACATCCTCGCGGGTCGCGACCTGAGAGAGCTCGTCTCGCGGTTGAAAAGCGCACGGGAGAGCGAGCGGGCGATCCTCTGGGGCCTCGGGGCGCACGTGATAAAGGTCGGCCTCTCGCCCCTTCTCGTCGACCTCATGGAGCGCGGCTACGTCCAGGGTCTCGCACTCAACGGGGCCGGGATCATCCACGATTTCGAAATGGCCCTCGTAGGGGAAACATCAGAGGAGGTTTCCGAAAGCCTGGGTGCGGGAAAGTTCGGGATGGCGGAAGAGACGGGGTCGCTCCTGAACCGGGCGATGAACGAGGGCGTTGGTGCGGGCCTCGGCCTCGGGGAGTCCGTCGGAGCGTTCCTCGCCGCTCTCTCTCCGCCCCACCAGAAGCTGAGCCTTCTCTCGAACGCCTATCGGCTCGCCATCCCGGTGACCGTCCACGTCGCCGTCGGGACCGACATCATCCATATGCACCCGCAGGCCTCGGGCGAGGCGATCGGGAAGGGGAGCCTCCTCGACTTTCGGCTCTTCGCGAGCCTGGCGCGGGGCCTCGACGGCGGCGGCGTCTACCTCAACTTCGGTTCCGCCGTCGTTCTCCCTGAAGTTTTCCTCAAAGCGGTGAGCGTGGTGAGAAACCTCGGCTACCCGCTCACCGACTTCTCGACGGCGAACTTCGACTTTATCCGCCACTACCGGCCGCGGGTGAACGTGGTGGAGAGGCCCGTCATGGGGAAGGGCCGAGGCTTCGACTTCGTGGGGCATCACGAGATCCTGATGCCGCTTCTCGCAGCCGCGATTCTAGACGCGGGCGCTTGACGCTGTCTTCGCTCATGCGAGGACCGAGTATTGAAAGGAAAGTGCCATGACCTCTGGAAGAACCCTATTTTCGATGAGCGTGATTCTGGTGGCGCTTTCGGGTTGCCGGGAGGAGCCGTCGGCGTCGAAGTCGGCAACGCCTTGTGAAGACCTTGCCCGCCTTCGATTGCCGGATACCACCATCACCCTGGCGGAGACCGTGGCGGCCGGCGCCTTCGTGCCGCCCAAGGAATTCCCCTGGCCAGGCGGAGCGCCGCCTGAGGATTTCATTCCTTACAAGAATCTGCCGTCCTTCTGCCGAGTCGCCGCCTCGATCCAACCGGCCCCTGATTCCGACATCAAGTTCGAGGTGTGGATGCCAGCGGAGGGCTGGAACGGCAAGTTCGCCGGTGTCGGCAACGGCGGTTTCTGGGGACGTATCATGTATCCGCGAATGAACGAGCCCTTGATTCGCGGCTACGCGGTGGCGTCGACGGACACCGGCCATGAAGGGGCGGTGGACGACGGAAGCTTCGCGATGGGTCATCCCGAAAAGCTGGTCGATCACGGATATCGCGCGATTCACGAGATGACCGTCAAGGCCAAGGCCATCATCGCGGAGCGTTACGGCGACGGCCCGCGGCACTCCTACTGGCTGGGTTGCTCCACCGGCGGACGGCAAGGTCTCATGGAAGCCCAGCGCTTCCCCGACGACTATGACGGCATCTCTGCCGGTGCCCCCGCCAACAACTGGGTTCCTCTGATGGCAAGCGGCGTCTGGATTACAGCGGCGTTAACGGACCCCACAGGCGGGATTCCCGCGGCAAAATTCCCCGTCATCCAGAATGCCGCGGTCGCCGCCTGCGATGCACGCGATGGGGTGACGGATCGGGTGATCGGCGATCCGTCCGATTGCGACTTCGACCCCAAGGTTCTGCAGTGTACCGAAGGCGACGGGCCGGACTGCTTGACGGTGACTCAGGTCGACTCCCTGCGCAAGATCTACCGTGGTCCCGTGAATCCAAGAACCGCCGAGCAGGTATTCCCCGGAGTCGAGCCTGGAAGTGAGCTCGAACTCCCCGCGTTCTTCGGGTTCCGGATTTACGAGAACTATTGGCGCCAGCTCGTGTTCGCCGATTCCGCCTGGGATCTTCGCGCGCTCGACTTCGATCGCGACGTCGCCAAAGCGATCCAGCTGCATGACGGTGTCCTGAGCGCGACCGACCCGGATCTCAGCGCCTTCGCCGGCCGCGGCGGAAAGCTCTTCCTCTGGCACGGCTGGAACGACACGCTCATCACGCCGCGCAACACGATCCACTACTACGAGGACGTCGTGGCGACGATGGGCGCGGAGCGGGTGAAGGATTCCGTGCGTCTATTCATGCTGCCGGGGGTGCTTCACTGCTCGGGGGGAGAAGGGGCCTTCAACGTGGACCACCTTTCGGTGCTCGAGGAGTGGGTCGAAGAGGGGAAGGCACCGGAGCGCGTGATCGCCCGCAGGCCGCTCGGGGAGGGCGCCGAGCGCACCCGGCCCCTTTGCCCCTATCCGCAAGTCGCCCGCTACAACGGTACGGGGAGCACGGACGATGCCGCGAATTTTCGATGCACGAACGAATGAGGAGAAGCGGCACGTAGTATAGAACGCTGCCCGGTGGTTGAGGTCGGCCTCTCTCGCCCTCAATCGATCGTCAGGCGGCAAAAGATGCCGAGAGACGACGGTGTCGCTCCGTAGACCAAGTCGAGCTCAGTTTCGAGTACCTGCAGGCTCCCATAGGCGCCGACCCCGATGCGGGCCCGGGGGCGAACGATGAAGTCGAAGATGTAGCCCGCGGACACCTTTCCCACGTCATAGACCACGTCGTGCCTTCGATCGGCCGCGAGGAAGAGCTCGTTCTTCTCCGCCCATTCGGCTCGGCCGAAGAGGGAGTGGGCGTCCGCGAATCGGAGCCCGGTCTCGACCAGAACCGCATGCTGCACCGGCGAGATTCCCGGCGTGAAGTGAATGTGCACTCCCGGGGGGAGCGTAGCGGGCGCCGCTGTCAGTCTCTCGGTGTCGTTCCGGCCGTAGGCGACGGTCGTCTGCCAGTAGCCTCGCGCGAGAGGCTGATGGTACGTCGCGGAGGCGGTGAATCGAACGACGTCGAGAGAGGGGTGCAGCCGATCGGGCTCTTGGACCTTGGCCGCGCTGACCTGGGCCGACCAACGGGTCGTTGGGTTGTAGGTGAGCCGCGCCGCGAAGGAATCGAGATCGAAGCCGTCGATGTCCCAGCGATCGGCGTCGGGCTCACGGCCGTTGAAGATCGATCCGTCGAGCTTCCACGTTCCCCGGCCTTCCCATCCGATGGTCAAGACGCCGTGGCTGATGTGGGCTCCGTCGAGCCAGTGATGAGTCAGAGGCGCTATCGGATTGTCATAAGCCGACAGGCGATGCATGAAGGCCGAGGGACCGAGCGCCGGCTCTCCCACCGGAGCGAAGTAGACGAAGAACCCGCTTCGTTCGTAGCGCGCCGCGATCTCCATGAAGAGATCGTGAGGGTGCTGCCGGTCGAAGAGCGGGTTTCTCCCGTCGGCGGATTCTCCCGTCTGGAGGAGCAGAGGATATCCTCGTTTCCCCATGGAAGGCTCGAGCGAGGCCATGACGCGGAATCCGAAGCGACCTCTTCCAAGGGATCGATCCGCGTGAAACATCGCCATGTTCGTCGAGAATGTTTGAGAGTTGCCCCTCACTCCGGACTCTTCCTGGTAGACGAGGTTCAGAAAGCCGTGGAACATGAGAGACCAGGGTCCCGCCGTCCCATGGAGCCCCTGCATGGGGGAGGACGCCGGAAGCCAGCTCGTTCCCGAGCCGGGCGAAGGATTCCGGGAGTGTTCCTGGTGCTGAGCGGCAAGAAGAGCCGCGAACAGGAAAGCCCCGCTCAGCGCCGGCCTCCCTTCGACCGCACCTCCATCTGGAAGGCGAAGGTGAAATCGGGCGAGAAACTCGAGAGGTCCTCGACGAGACGCCATTCGTAGGTGAAAGACTCCGAGTGGCGGTAGCGGAGCCCAAGAGCGAGCTGGATCCCCGGGGCAGTGAGGTTCACGACCTCGCCCCGGATCGGAGGCCGCAGGTAGTCGACCTGAAGGATGCCGGCGAGGTGCTCCTTGAAGCGCCAGTCGGCCCCCGCCATGAAGGAGAAGTAGTCCCGGGTCTCGAATCGCTCCGGGGTTCCGAGGAAGTGGTAATTCGCGTTCAGGAAGAGCCCGTACTTCGGACCGATGCGATCGAAAGCGACTCCCAGGCCGAAGTCGGTGGCGCCGCTTCCGCTGAGGTTTTGCGGATCTCCCGTCGGGAGCTTGAGCGTTCCCCGGACCGAGAGCGCTCGCAGGTTTGCCGCGTAGAGGGTCTTCTTGACGTTCAAGGCGACGTCGCCCACGGCCCCGAAGGAGCTCATCCCCGCGAAAACCACCTGGTCCCGGCGGCGGTACTGGTAATCGACGAGTCCGTTCGGAGTTTGTCCCCGGAGGAGATTGGGAAGCCTGAAGGCTTCGTGAAACGAGCTCACGAACGGGTCGAGGAACCCGCCGTAGTAGACGTAGAACGGGACTTCGAAACCGAGCTCGACCCCGCGGCCGAAGCCGCGCTTCAAGGCGACGAGAGTTCTCAAATACTCCAGATCGAACCGCAGAAACTCGCTCTCGGTCTGCTCCTCCTGGATGATGTTCGAGTAGTCGAAGACGATATCAAGATCGAGCTCGCCCTTTCCGATCGCCTTCGCGCGGTCGGGGGTCATGTAGACGAAGAGAAGCGCTAACGGGGTTTGGTTGCGACTTGCCAGGGGTTGGCGCCAGCTCGCATCGGAATCGGCGCTCTCCGTGTTCGCCTCCTCCGTCTGCGCCGCCGCTGCGGAGGCAGAGAGCAGGAGCGCCAGCACTAAGGGTGTTCTCATCGACTACGCGGGAACCTTCGGAGATCCTTATGATATACCGTCCGAGGAGGTCTTGTTCATGGGCAATCGCGCCAATGGGAAACGGCATTCGGTCTCGAGCGGCACCCCCTGGGAAGAGAAATTCGGCTACTCACGGGCGGTGCGAGTCGGTGACCACATTTACGTCTCGGGGACCACCGCCACCGGTCCCGACGGCCCTGTGGCCCCGGGGGATCCAGCGGGCCAGGCGCGTTACGCCCTCGACAAGATCGAGAAGGCGATTCGCGATCTCGGCGGGACTCTCGCCGACGTGGTCCGGACGCGGATCTTCATCGCCCGCATGGAAGACTGGGAAGCTGTGGCCAAAGTGCACGGGGATCGGTTCGGGAAAATCCGCCCCGCCAACACTCTGGTTCGCGCCGATCTGATCGGAGACGTGTTTCTCGTCGAGATCGAGGCGGAGGCCGTCGTCGGCTCAGCCGCGAATGCTGAAAAGGAAGGGAAATGACGGAGGTCTTCACTTTCAGCAGTCGCCTCAACAACTTCATCGAAAGGCGCTCATGAGTCTGATCCGGAGCCAGGTCCAAACGAGCTCCGCGGAGTATCGGGAGAACCACGCTCTTCACCTCGCCCTCAACCACGACCTCGAGCGAAAGCTCGAGGCCATCCGCCGGGGAGGGGACGAGAAGTCCCACGCGCGGCACCAGGAACAGGGAAAGCTCTTCGTCCGCGATCGCATCGCGAAGCTCTGCGACGAAGGCTCTCCGTTTCTCGAGATCGGAGCCTTCGCCGGATACGACCTTTACGAGGACCCCGTGCCCGCGGGAGGGATCGTCTGCGGTGTCGGTCTGGTGCGCGGGCGGCAATGTATGATCGTCGCGAACGACGCCACCGTGAAGGGCGGCACGTACTACCCCATCACTGTGAAGAAGCACCTTCGCGCGCAGGAGATCGCCTTCGAGAATCGGCTTCCCTGCGTCTACCTCGTCGACAGCGGCGGAGCGTTCCTGCCGCTCCAGGCTGAGGTATTCCCCGACCGCGACCACTTCGGCCGCATTTTCCGAAATCAAGCGGTCCTGAGCGCCGCGCGCATTCCGCAACTGTCCGCGGTCATGGGGATGTGCACTGCCGGCGGGGCCTACGTCCCGGCGATGAGCGACCAGGCGGTGATCGTGAACGGGACGGGGACCATCTTTCTCGGCGGGCCGCCCCTGGTGAAGGCGGCGACGGGCGAGGATGTGACCGCCGAGGAGCTCGGGGGCGCGCGCGTACACACCGAGATTTCGGGCGTCGCCGATCATTTCGCCGAGGACGACGAGCACGCTCTCGAAACGCTGAGGGAGATCGTGGGAACCCTGGGAAAAAGAGAGCGGGCGGACGTTCGCCTCCAGTCTCCCGAGCCGCCGGCATACGATCCCGAGGAGATCCCCGGGGTCTGGCCGAAGGACCCGCGGCGTCAGGTCGACGTGCGGGAAGTCCTCGCGCGGATCGTCGACGGGGGCCGTCTCTTCGAGTTCAAGAAGCGCTACGGCGCGACTCTGGTGACGGGCTTCGCGCATATCGAGGGGATCCCCGTCGCCATCCTCGCGAACAACGGAGTCCTCTTCAGCGAGAGCGCTCTCAAGGCCACGCATTTCATCGAGCTCGCGACCGCGGAGAAATGCCCGCTCCTCTTCCTTCAGAACATCACCGGGTTCATGGTGGGCGCGACCTACGAGCGGGGGGGCATCGCGAAGGACGGGGCGAAGATGGTGCACGCGGTCGCGACCGCCCGCGTTCCCAAGCTCACCGTCATCCTCGGCGGAAGCTTCGGCGCCGGCAACTACGGCATGTGCGGCCGCGCATACGATCCCAGGTTCCTCTGGAGCTGGCCCACGGCCCGCATTTCCGTCATGGGGGGAGAGCAGGCGGCATCGGTCCTGGTAACGGTGAAGAGGGATCAGCTCGCGCGCAAGAACGAGGAGCTTTCGAGCGAGGACGCCCGGGAGATCGAAGGGCCCATTCGGGAGAAGTACGAGCGCGAGGGACATCCCTACTACGCCTCGGCGCGGCTCTGGGACGACGGGGTCGTCGACATGCGGAAGACAAGATCGATTCTCGGACTCTCCCTCGCGACCGCTCTGAACGCGCCCATCGCGGAGACGAAGCCCGGCGTTTTCAGGATGTGATCCGAAATGGCCGAGAGAACCAAGACGCTTTTCATCGGAAACGCCGGGGGCTACTGGGGCGACGATCCCTACGCCCTGAGGCGCCAGGTGACGGGCCCGATCCCGCTCGACTACGTTTCGATCGATTTTCTCGCAGAGATCACGATGAGCATCCTCCAGAAGCAGTACGCCCGCGATCCCAAGGTGGGCTACGCCAGGGACTTCGTGAGCCAGGTGGAGCCGCTTCTCGAGGAGATTCTGAAGCGGCGGATCAAGATCATCACCAACGCTGGCGGCGTCAATCCCCGGGGCTGCGCCGAGGCCCTCTTCGAGGTGGCGAGACGCCGGGGCCTTTCTCTGAAGGTAGCGGTCGTGGGCGGAGACGATCTGAAGGGCCGCATCGACGAGCTTCGAGACCGGGGCATCTCGCTTTCGAACATGGAGACCGGGGAGGAGCTCGGCGAGTACCGGGACAAGATCCTCTCGGCGAACGCCTACTTCGGGGCGATGCCGGTGGTCGAGGCTCTGAGAGAGGACCCCGACATCGTGCTCTCGGGCCGGGTGACGGACACCGGAATCACTCTCGCCGCGTTGATCCACGAGTTCGGCTGGAGGCCTGACGACTACGACCGGCTCGCCCAGGGAATCGTCGCCTCTCATCTCATCGAGTGCGGGGCTCAGGCGACGGGAGGCAACTTCACGGACTGGGAGAAAGTGCCGAGCTATATCGACGTCGGATTTCCCATCCTGGAGTTCGAGCCGGACGGAACGTTCGTCCTGACCAAGCACCCGGGCTCCGGGGGCCTCGTGAGCCTCCAGACCATCCGCGAGCAGTTCCTGTACGAGATGGGACATCCGCAGATCTACATCACCCCCGACGCCATCGCCGACTTCACCAGCATGACGCTCGAGAGCGACGGTCGGAACCGCGTTCGCATCCGGGGCGCAACGGGCGGCCCGCCCACGGATCTCCTCAAGGTTTCGACGGCGCTCGAGGACGGCTTCAAGTCCTCGGGGGCGCTCATCGTCTCGGGCCCCGACGCCCGAGCGAAATCGAGGCTCTTCGCGGAGATCCTATGGCGGCGTCTCGAAGCGGAGCTCGCGCGCGACGGTCTCGATCCTCTCGAAGCAAGCCACACCGAGCTCGTCGGAGACGACAGCACCCATCGCGGTCTCACTCCGGAGCATACGCCTACCGAGGTCCTCCTCCGGCTCTCCTGCCGCGATCGTGACCGGCGAAAGCTCGAGATCTTCCGGAAGCTCCTCCCCGGCCTCATCCTCAGCGGTCCCGCGGGAGTCGCGGTCACCTCTGGCGCCCCCCCGGTCTCCGAGGTCGTCCGTTATTGGCCGAGCCTCATTCCCCAGGAGGCCGCCCCGGCGACGGTCGAGGTTTGGAGCCAGGGCACAGGTCAGGAGTCTCCGATGAAGCTTGTCTCGAAGTCCGATCTACAGTGGCCCGTGACCGGGGGTGAAGCGAGAGCGTCGCGCGAGCTCGAGGATCCGTTTCCGACGGCGCTTCTCGCGGAGCTCCCTTCCTCTCCCGTCGTCGAAGTGCCTCTTCTTTCGATCGCCCATGCTCGCAGCGGCGACAAGGGCGACACTGCGAACATCGGCCTCATCGGAAGAAGCGCGGCCTGCTACGTCTGGATCCGAGAGAACGTTTCCGCCGTGCGGGTGAAAGCGTGGTTCGAGGGCATCGCCAAGGGTGAAGTCCATCGATACCTCGTTCCGAACCTCTGGGCCCTGAATTTTCTGCTCGAGCGGTCTCTCGGCGGAGGAGGAACAGTGAGTCTCCACATCGACGCTCAAGGAAAAACGTACGGACAGGCGCTCCTTCGCTGTCGTGTCCCGATCCCGAGGGCGCTTCTCGACACCATCCCGCCCTCGGAACGGGCGACCTCCCGGGAGCTCGGCGCGTGAAAGACCTCCCGGTCGAGAGGATCGTGACCAAAACCTCGACTCTCCGCGTCGAGTCCCTGAGCCTCGGCGTCAAGCGCATCGTCCTCGCCCGGCCCGACGTTCGCAACGCTCTCGATGAAACGATGCTCGACGAGCTCCGGGACGTCCTCGATCACCTCGCGACCATTCCCGACCCCGAGCAAATGCGTCTTCTCCTCCTCGCCGGGGAAGGGAAGGTGTTCTGCGCCGGGGCCGATATCGGCTACATGAAACGCCTCGCGGGGAAGAGTCTGGAGGAAAGCTTCGAGGACGCGAAGGGCCTCGCGAGCCTCTACTACAAGCTCGCGGACTTCCCGACGCCCGTCATCGCCGTAGTCCAGGGCGCCGCGATCGGGGGTGGGTTGGGGCTTACCGTCGCGAGCGACTTCGTTCTCGCCGAGGAGAGGGCGGTGTTCGCGACTTCAGAAGTACTTCTCGGGATCGTCCCCGGAGTCATCAGCCCGTATGTCGTTCGAAGGATCGGGCTCGCCGCCGCCGCGCCCTTGATGTTGACGGGGCGTCGGATCGAGGCCCGCGAAGCCGCGGCATCGGGACTGGTCTCGAAAGTGGTTCCCGGCCTCGAGCTCGAGAACGCGCTCCAGGACGTGGTTCTCGACTTCCTCGCGGCCGGCCCGGCAGCGCAGCGCCGCACGAAGGAGCTTCTCAAGCGGGCCCAGCCTCTTCCCGGCCCCGAGCTCATCGACTTCACCGCGGAGGCGATCGCCCAAGCCCGATGCTCTCCCGAGGGGAAGATGGGGCTCGAGGCGTTCTTCTCGAAGGCCCCTCCCGCCTGGGCGGCGCGGGTCGAAGCGCTTCGGAAATCCTCCCAAGCAAAGAAGTGAGCGGAGCGGTATCATTCGAATCGGTGCTCATCAAGAACCTGAGAATTCAGCGGTTCAAATCCATAAGAGATCTCTCCGTCCCATGTCGGAAAGTGAACGTCTTCATCGGCGCCCCCGATACGGGGAAGAGCAATATTCTCGAGGCGCTCCAGGTCGTCTCTTACCTGGGTTGGAACTTTCCCATCGGGTACTCCATTCGGCTTCACCCGAGCCTGGGGTTTTCCCCGCTTTTCCACAAACAGTTCCTCGACCAGCCTATCGCGATAACCTTGGATGACGCGTCCGTATCCATTCGGCTCGAGGCCGACCGATTGAATCTCTCAAAGCGGAGCCCGCGAGGAGATAGCGCAGGCACGGTAGGTTTTCAAAACTCGGTCCTGATGGAGGAGTTTTCTGGAGTTCGTCACTACGACTATGCGTCGAGCAGCGCGTGGGCTTACACCGACGCAGGCCGGGACGGACAACGCACCATCCAGCCACCGCACGGCTCGAACTTCCTCTACATCGCTCGCCATGATGAGCGCGTTTACGTATTCCTGAGAGAAACGGTCTCAGGCATTCACTGGAAGCTCCGTTTCGACAATGCCCAGAAGCAGTTCTACCTTTCGGAGATCCGAAAGGACGACATCATTGACTACAACCTCGAGCTTCTTTCGGACAGCTTAAAGCGCCTTATTTTCTACGGGGCGATCTTGATTACAACGGAGTCGGCTGTGCTAGTAATGGATGAGCCTGACGTCTACGCCTTTCCCCCCTACCCCAAGATCCTCGGTGAGATGATTGCGGACGACAAATCCAACCAGTTCTTTGTGACCACCCATAACCCGTACTTCTTATCTGCACTCATTGAGAAGACGGCGGAATCCGACCTGGCGCTGTTCGTTTGCGGACGGGACCCAGAGGGAGGCACTACAGCACACCTCCTCTCACCGTCCGAAGTGCAACGGGTCATCGAGCACGACGCAAGCGTGTTCTTCAACTTAGAGGAATTCCTCGAAGCGTGAAGCTCGTCTTCGCCTACGAGTGTTACGCCGACCGCGACGTGCTTCGGTTTCTGCGTGAGACGGTCAAGAGACCCTTGGAGGATTCCCACAAGTTTGGGCAAGGCGCCGTGGTGAATGCGTTACTGGTGAAGAAGACGGTGAGGGTGGGAATGGTCGATGAGGACCCCCGGAGCTCGCACCATCGATTGCGCGACGACATGGCGGTCCTGCGGACCACCGCGGATTTCGAGCTTCGGGAAAGCGACGGGCGGTATCTGGCCATTTTGAAGCCGGAGCTCGAGGGCGCTTTCTTGCGGTCAATCACGCTCCTGGGGATCAAGACGTCGCTGCCTGACGATTCGTCGACACTCCGCCGTGTTCTCCAGGAACGCAACTCCTCTCTCCATGACGTCTTCATCCGGACTCTCAGACAACTGTACGCGGAAGCAAGAGCGCGCGGGAAGTCGATATTCTTGACAGATCTGGTTGCGATGCTGGAGAAAGTGCCGAGAGAATGAAGCTCCTCATCGCGAACCGAGGGGAGATCGCCCGGCGGATTCTTCGCACCGCCCGGGCCCGCGGCTATCGAGTCGCCGTGATCTCGACGGCCGAGGATCGGGACGCTCTCGTCCGCCGGGAGGCGGACGAGGTCCTTCAGGTCGGAAGCTTCCTCGACGGCGAGGCCATCGTCGCCGCGGGCAAGAGCTTCGGCGCCGACCTCCTTCATCCAGGCTACGGCTTTCTCTCGGAGAGCGCGCGCTTCGCCGAGCTCACGGAGGCCGCTGGCATCGTGTTCATCGGGCCGCGTCCGGAAACCATGAAGCTTCTCGGAGACAAGGAACGGGCGAAAGAGCTCGCGCGAACCCTCGGCGTTGCCACTCTCGAGGCCCTGGGCTCGCGCGAGCTCTTGGGGTTCTCCACGCAAGAGCTCGAGAAAGCCCTCCAAGGAAAAGGCCTCGAGCCTCCCTACCTCGTCAAAGCCGCCGGAGGGGGCGGCGGCCGCGGGATGCGGGTGGTTTCGAAGCTCTCCGATCTTCCCGGAGCGCTCGAGAGAGCCTCGGAGGAGGCGCTCTCCGGTTTCGCCGACCCTACGGTCTTCGTCGAGAGATACCTGGCGGCACCGCGCCACGTGGAGATCCAGATCCTGGGCGACGGCAAGGGCGGCGGGATCTTCCTCGGCGAGCGCGAATGCTCGATGCAAAGGCGCCACCAGAAGGTCATCGAGGAAGCCCCGAGCCCGGTCGTCGATGCCCGGCTGCGAGAGGCGATGGGGAATGCGGCTCTCGCCCTCGTGCGCGAAAGCCGGTACCGCGGCGCGGGCACGGTCGAGTTCCTTCTGGACGCGGAAGGCCGCTTCTTCTTTCTCGAGGTCAATACCCGGCTCCAGGTGGAGCATCCGGTAACCGAGGAGGTCTACGGCGTCGACCTTGTCGCCGCGCAGTTCGACGTTGCTTTAGGGGCGCCAGGGGCCATGGGAGAGTGGCCCTCCGCGGGTCAATCGCGCGCTCCCGAACGGTGGGCGATCGAAGCGCGGGTACTCGCCGAGGATCCGCGCTCCGGATTTCTCCCCACGCCGGGGCCGGTGCTGCGTTACCGCGAGCCTTCGGGGCCGGGCCTGCGGGTTGATTCTGGAGTCGCCGAAGGTTCGCGGATCCATCCCGGCTTCGACTCCCTCATCGCCAAGGTGATCGCTTGGGGCGAGAGTCGGCGCGAAGCGATCGACCGCCTCGCCGCTGGTCTGGCGACGATGGTGGTCCACGGTCCTCGAACGAATCTGCCGTTTCTCCAGGCGGCGCTCCGTCACCCCGACTTCCTGGCAGGAAGGATCTCGACGGATTGGATCGGCTCCCACCTCGAGGAGCTGAACCGCTCGCTGATTCCTCCCGAGCTCGAAAGACGACTCTCGACTCCGGGCTTCCGGGAGAATCTGTCGTTCGTCCTGCGCGGCGAATCCGTTGCCTCCGACGGCGGTCCCGCCGCGCGCTTTCTCGAGATCGGAAACGACTATGCCCGGGTGGGAAGCCGCTTCGAGGAGCGCGCGCTTCGGCTCGACTTCGATCGATCGAGCGGCGAGCTCCGGATTTCGGGATCCGATCTTCCCGAGATGCGTGCGGTCGGGACCGTCGTGAGCGCGAAAGAGTTGGCCTTGACCGTCTACGGCGAGACGCTGGTTCTCGAGGACCCGCGAGCCCGCGTCCACCGGCATCTCCACCATGCCGCGACGGAGGGCGAGGTGCGGGCGCCGATGGCAGGGAAGATTCTCGAGCTCAAGGTGTCTCTGGGGGACCTCGTCGAGGAGGGGGCGGTGCTCGCGGTAGTCGAATCGATGAAGATGCAGATCGAAGTGAAGGCTCCGCATCGGGGCCGCATCGAGACAGTTCTCGTGAAAGAAGGAGAAGTGCTGGATGGACCCGAGCTCCTCGTCGTCATCGCCCGTTGACCCTTCAGGCCGCAAGGCCGCCTCTCTTCTGCCACTCGCCCTCGGCGCTCTCGGGATCGTGTATGGCGACATCGGCACCAGCCCCCTCTACGCCATGCGTGAGTGCTTCCACGGTCCCCACGCCATCGCGCTCACGTCGGAGAACGTCCACGGGGTTCTCTCCCTGGTTTTCTGGTCGCTCATCATCGTCATCTCGCTCAAGTACCTCGCGTTCGTGATGCGCGCCGACAATCGCGGCGAGGGAGGGATCCTGGCGCTACTCGCCCTGGTGCGGCCGGATACCCGCGACGGCAGGTTCCGTCATCTGGCGATCGTCAGCATGGGTATCTTCGGCGCCGCCCTCCTCTACGGGGACGGGATGATCACTCCCGCGATCTCCGTCCTGAGCGCGCTCGAAGGCCTCTCGATCGCGACCCCGTTCTTCGAGCCCTATATCCTTCCGCTCACGATCGTTCTCCTCGCGGGGCTCTTCCTGGTGCAGCACCGCGGCACCGCGCGCGTGGGTGCGGTGTTCGGTCCGATCATGCTCGTTTGGTTCGCGACCCTGGCCCTGCTGGGCGTCTGGTCCATCGCCCGCTACCCTCAAGTGCTCTTTTCGGTGAGCCCTCTCTACGCGGTCGAGTTCTTTCGCGAGAACGGATGGCACGGATTCCTCATCCTGGGAACGGTGTTCCTCGTGGTGACGGGCGGCGAAGCGCTATACGCCGACATGGGACATTTCGGGAGAGAACCGATTCGCCTGGCGTGGTTCTCCCTGGTGTTGCCGGCGCTCATTCTCAACTACTTCGGCCAGGGGGCGCTCTTGCTGCGCGATCCCTCCCACGCCGTGAACCCGTTCTTCCATATGGTGCCGGACGCGGCGCTCTATCCCATGGTCGTCCTCGCAACCGCGGCGACGGTCATCGCGTCTCAGGCGGTGATCTCGGGGGCGTTCTCTCTCACCCGCCAGGCGGTGCAGCTCGGGTACGCGCCGCGGGTCGCGATCGAGCACACCTCCCACGAGGAGATCGGCCAGATCTACGTTCCGGTCACGAACTGGGCGCTGATGGCGGCGACCATGGCGCTGGTGCTGGAGTTCAAGACCTCGAGCAGCCTTGCCGCGGCCTACGGGGTCGCCGTCACCAGCACCATGGTGATCACCACCGCCCTCGCTTACTTCGTCGCCCGGCATCGATGGGGCTGGGGTCAGGTCCCTTCGCTTCTGGTGACCGGGTCCTTTCTCGTGTTCGATCTCGCCTTTTTCGCATCGAGCCTGGTCAAAGTGCCGCACGGCGGCTGGGTCCCGCTGGTCATCGCGGGAGCCATCTTTATCTTGATGACCACGTGGAAGCGGGGCCGGGAGATCTTGAAGGTACGTCTCGAGGACGTGTCGGTTCCTTTTCCGGAGTTCCTTCAGCGAATCGCCTCGGAGAGGCCCCGGCGGATTCGGCACGCGGCGGTGTTCATGACCGGAGACGCCGCGGGAACTCCGCCGGCGTTGCTCCACAACATGGAGCACAACGAGGTCCTCCATCAGCCCGTGGTCCTGCTCACCGTCCAGACGGTCGAGGTGCCCTACGTGCCTTCCAGCGAACGGCTGGAGGTGAGCTCGCCCGGCTCGGGCTTCCACCGCGCGATCGCCCGCTACGGTTTCATGCAGGACCCGGTCGTCCCGGAGATCATCGAGCGCCTGCGGGAGCACGGGCTCGATCTGCGAATGGAGGAGATCACCTTCTTCCTCGGCGGCGAGAACGTCGTCGCCACCCGGCTCCCGGGGATGGCAATCTGGCGGGAGAAGCTCTTCGCGCTGATGACCCGAAACGCCCTTCGCGCCACCGACTTTTTCCGCATCCCTCCCTCCCGGGTCATCGAGGTGCGAATGGAGGTGGAGATTTGACGTGCGTGCTGGCGCCGCGCGCGGCGAGCGAGCCCGAGCGGGTGGGCACAATGGCGGGATCAACGCCATCGGGGCCGGAGAGGATCGGTAGAAGCAGAGCGAGGTCGTCCACGGGGCGGGCGATGGGTCCGATCTGTTGCGCCGAATCGAGGAGACCTTCGAAGGGATAGATGTGGCCGGTCCGGGGCACGCGCCCCATCGTCGGCATGATCCCGGCGAGGCCGCAGAAATGGCACGGGAGCTGAGAAATGCACCAGTCCGAACTGACCGAAAACTGGACGACGCTGGCGGGCGAAGGCAAGTTCAAACGCATTGCACCGCTGGTCTAAGGGAGTTTGACCCATGATCTGGGTGATTGAAGCGAAGGCCTTACCGGAATATCGTCTGTGGGTTCGGTTTTCCGATGACAGCGAAGGTGAAGTCGACCTCAAAGAGTTCATCGCCAACGACACACGACCAATCGTATCGGCTTTGCGCGCGCCAGAGGTGTTTGGAGCGATTAGTGTTGAAATGGACACAGTCGTCTGGTCCAACGGCTTTGACCTGGCGCCCGAGTTTCTCCATGCCCGAGCGCGGGCGCATGCGTCCGCGTGAATGAACCAGTCACGCAGGCCACCCGCATCCAAGCATGGCGTCGCGCTATCGCGCGGGAGGATTGAGGCGCGTATCGAGCGCGAATCCCTTCTGGGATTCCAGCTCGTACCGCCCGGCAGCGCGAGTCGGGCTGAAGAGCAGATTCCAGCTTTCCTGAGTGACCGTACTTGGAATGACGACGAACGGGTGGCGTTCCAGTAGAGCGCGTCCGAAGGATTGCTGCCCCTGGCTCGGCGACCCTGGTCGCAGCCATCCAGCATTTGGCACGTCCTTCGGCCTCACTACGTGCACGTCCGCCACATCGAGGAGTCGTGCCCGCGTCAGGACGTGGGGTACGGTGTCGAGGGTCGCAAAACCCTTGTACACTGCCACCTCCAAAATGGCGGTCGCCGGATCCGCCGAGCAGTAAACGATGGGGTAGCCCACCGGATTCCACCGCCCTCCCACCTTCGCGGCCCCAATCCCTTTGTCCCAGGTCGAACCGTGCGGTTGGAGGTCCAGTCGCCACGCGAGCGGCGACCCGGCGGCCCACGGCAGGGGCATCATGCGTACACGCCGTACTCGATGCGCGTCAAGTAATCACTGACCAGGCGCGTGCCGGGATGTGTTCGCAGCAGATCGATAGGCTTGCGGTGATCCAGGCCGATCGCCGGGCGGTCCAGCCAATGCTCGGCCTCTACCTGCGAGCCAAACACGCGCGTGGCGTGGGCGAGCACTTCGGCGAAGCGCCAGAGGCGCTCGCCTTCGTTCACCGGCAAGCGCGTCTTGGGCGCGGCCTTGCGTCGGGCGAACGAGCGCGCGCTGACGCCGATCGCGGCTAAGAGGACGTTCGCGGAGAGGCTCAATACGCCCGCGAAGAGTTTCGCCATCGCCTCCGCCGGAATGCCGCGCAGGACCAACTCGTGCGCGTCCTCTTCGGTCGCCACCTGCCGATGCAGCACGCGGCGCCCTCCCAACAGCTCCGTGGCGAGCTGCAGAGACGATCGATCCGATGACGTCTCGGTTGACTCAGTGAACGCTGTGGTCACCGTTGCCCCCATGTCATATGGCGTAATTATTATGCCAGATGGCAGGCCTTGGGTCAACGAGGAATCGGATCCATGTCCACCATCATGTTCAAGACGGCGAGATTGCCATTGCCGCTTCGGGGCTGATTCCTCCCGGGCTTCTCGGTCACGAGCGCGTCCGTGTGGCCGCGGGGCAATCCCTGAAGGCCTTAAAGGTCCTCGAAGGCCGCACCCGAGAAGCTCCCGAGCCCGACCGCCGTCTCCCTACCGATTCGCCCGCCCGGAAGTCGAGGGGCTCACAGTTTCTCTTGCGACTCCGACCGTCGCCTACGAGAGCTTGCGGATACGGGGGTAGGAATGCCCTCGACGCGGCAGGTCGCCGTGCCACTCCCACCGAAATCTCAGACTTCCCTTCGTATCGAACGAGGTTGATGGTACTCCTCGTTCATTCCAGCCGAGCGTCGCTTCAGGTTCTTGCGCCTTAGACCCCGTCACCGTTGGCGCTCGTTCCAATGATGAATCCATAGAGCGCCAGCAAAGCCCATGACCCAGTAAGCCGCGTTGACGGCAAGGTACTGCGTTGTCCCGGGGCCAAGAAACCAGCCGCTCGCCAGGAGAAAGGCGAAGGGGAACTGGAGGACTCCCAGCAGATCGTGGACCGATGAGCCGTGACTGTGGTCGAATCTGATTTCGAACGGAACGTTGGTGGTACCTGACGCTAACGTGGTTCCGCCGCTCTCGCTTTGGTGGTCCAACCTACACCAAGGTGGCGCAGCGAGTCGAAGGATTCCTGATGCAGGTCGAAGGCGCTGGACAGCGTGCCCTTCGCTCTGGTGGCCTGAACGCGCTTCGCGCCGCCGATTCTTTCCGCACCCCTCCGTCGCGGGTCATCGAGGTGCGAATGCAGGTGGAGATCTAGTTCGAGTCGACGGAAGAATCGAGCTCTCCCGCGAGACGCCGGAAGTAAGAAGCGATTCCAGCGGAGTCCGTGCCGGCCCCGAGCGCGACCACGAGGACGATGCGAGCCTTCAAACCGTCGAGGTCCTCCGCCGAGAGCACCCCCGCGCGCTTCGCGTCTTCGCCGAGCTCGACGCGGCCGCCCCCGGTGCGGGTGCTGAAGGCCACGACGATGCCTTTTTCTCGCGCTTCCGTCACCGCCTCCATCGCCTCCGGCGGAATGTTCCCGCGCCCGAACACCTCTATCACGATGCCGCGCACTCCCGAAGCGGCCGCGCTTTTGATGGCGCTTCCGTCGCTTCCGGCGTAGAGCGTAACCAGGTCCACCCGGGGCTCGATGCCTGGCGCCTCGATCGTGAGAAGGCGGGCGGGCCGGTGGTAGAGAAAGACGCGTCCCGAGTCCACCTGGCCGATCGGTCCGACCCAGGGGGAGACGAAGGCGTTCAAGGCGACGGCATGCGTCTTGCGGACGTCGCGGGCGGCGTGAATCTCGTCGTTGAGCGTCACCAGGACTCCGAGCCCCGCCGCTCCCGGAAGCGCGGCGATGCGGATAGCGTTCAGGAGATTGCGAGGGCCGTCGGTGTCGCTGTCACGCGGGGGCCGCTGCGCCGCCGCAAACACCACGGGTCTTCCCGCGGGGACCACCAGGTCCAGGAGAAACGCGGTCTCCTCGAGGGAGTCGGTTCCATGAGTGATGACGATTCCGGAAAGATCGGACCGCTCCTGAAACAAAGTCGAAACCCGCTGCGCCAGCCGGAACTGCAGCTCGGGAGTCATGCGCGAGCTTCCGATATTCGAGTAATCCTCGACCGAGACCTCGGCGACGCTCAAAAGGTCCGAGACGAGGGACGCGAGATCGCCGGCCCCGAGCGCGCCCCCCCTCCCTCCGGCGATCGTGCCGCCGGTTCCGAGAAGGTGGACTTTGGGAATTGGGGGAATCGCGGGAATCGCGCTCGAGAGACGGGGACTGAGGATGGCGATCAGAATCGCCGCGCCGACCGGGAGGAGCCTCTGCGTCACGTTAAATAGATGTTAGATCAGAACCGGGTGTAATCCCACATATGGGGGAAAGGGGGACTCTCGAAATCACCGACGAGGCCAAGGGTCGTCGTGGATAATCGCATAATCACTTTTTGGGCTTTTGGGCTTTTGGGCTTTTGGGCTTTTTTGTCTTCCCCCCCGAGGACCTGTTGAGCCTGGAGAAGCTGCGCACATCGGGGAGACTCAATGAAAACCATTCTCGATCTGATCGGTGAGTTCGCGATCCTGAACGACGCGAAAGTCCAGCGCGGCGGAAAGCTCAGCCCGGATGAGGAGCGGCGCTTCACTGAGCTGAAGGACTTCTACGATCTGCTGATGGCACACACCGGCCTCGCGCCGCGCCGGGTGACGCGCCGCTTCTCCGCGGCGGACGTGCTCTTGAAGGTCACCGCCCGCGAGCGCCTCAGGGTACCGCTCGAGACCGAGATGATCTTCGCGGCAGGCGGCGAGTTTCACGCGGGTCTAGCCGTGAACGTGAGCCGCGGCGGTCTGTTCCTTTCGGCGAAGCATCTGCTGCCCGTCGATTCCCCCGTCACCATCTATCTCTCGAGTCCCGACGCCATCAATGATTCGCTCATCGAGACTCCGGCAAAAGTGGTGTGGGCCACCGAGCGGGGAATCTCGACTTCGCTCCTTCCGCCGGGAATGGGCGTGAGCTTCGTTTCCAAGAAGGGGCTCGTCGAGACCTACCTCGACGCTATGGTCATCGACTCGCTGGTCCGCCATCTCTCGGGAGTGGACGCCACCTCGCTCGCGCCGGAGTTCATCGGACGAGAGTTCGTCGAGATCTAGATCCCCGGGTAGGGATCGGCCTCGATGTGGACGAAAGCGCCGAGATATCGCCAGTCGGTTTCCCCCCGGCTCTCGAGGAGCGGGATGGAGCCTTTCTCCGTCTCGATCGTCACCAGGTAGCAATACGTGCGCTGTCCGAAGTCTTCGTAGGGAAACGGGCGGCCCGCGGGGATCTCGAGGATCTCCTTGCCGCCCGGATGCAGCACCCGGCTCTCGCATCCTCCAGGCGCGCAGACCCTCACCCGGTTCTTCTCGCTCGCCACGTTCGTCACCCGCACCACGAGCCGCTTGAGCTCGATGCCCGTCCGCACCACCAGCTCGGCCTCGGTGGCCCCCCTCACGTGGAATCCGAGGCCTCCCGGACTGCGCCGCTCTCTACCCCAGGTGTTGTTGTCGAGGAAGTAGCCGAGGAAACTCTCGTCGAAGCGCTGCCGGAACTTCTGCGGATCGCTATTGGTCGGTAAGTGGTTGATCGCCGAAAGCTCGGGCGGAAGCCATTTGAAAACTCCACTCGTGGCGTGCTCGCCGGGACGGCGCCCCGCCTCGAACGGTCCCGCCAGAATCGACGTCAGAAATATCGAAGCCGCGCCCCATGACGCCACGATCGGGACGAGAGGCCGGGTGACGTTCCCGACGAGAAAGAAGTAGAGCGGAAATAGATTGGTAAAGTAGCGGTTTCCCAGGGTCCCGCTCCCGCCGAAGTAATTCGTCGGACTCCAAACGACGAGGAGCAGCCCCCCGAACGTCGCTACCGCCAGTACCAGCCACTGGTAGGGGCGTTTCTCCCGCGAGAACAGGAACAGGGCCAGCGCCGCGACCGCGGGAAAGAAGTAAACCGCCACCCCGGAAAACCGCCCCACGTAGAAGAAGTACAGGTCGTGCGCCACGATGTCCCACGGCTGGTGGGTGTAGATGATGTCGGTCCTCATGGAGAGTCCCGTGTTCTCGAACGTGAGATCCGAAAGCTGATACGGATAGGTGCCGCTGAATGTCTTGCGCTCGCCGCCCTGGTAGTTCATGTCTCCCGTGATCAGCAGGTTCGCGAGGAAGAAACCGCCTAGAAACAGGGCGAACACGACAGCGGTCGAAAGTCCGCGCATCCATTGACGCCGAAAGAAGAGTAAGCCGAGCAGGGGCGCGATCAAGAACACGTTGTTCGGCTTCGAGTACGTCACCGCTCCCCAAATCGCCGCGGCGACGAGGTCGGACGTGACCCCGCGCAGAAGACGCGGCGGGTCCTCCGCCCGCTCTTTGTAGAGCCAGAAGAACGCGCCGAGAAAAACCAGGCAGAGATTGAAAAGCTCGGGCGTGAGCCAGACGAAGTAGGCGGGTACGACCGATGCGAAGAAAAACGTCAGGGTCGATGCCAGGGCGAGCCCCCGGGAGACGAAGGCCGCGAGAAAGAAGTAGCCCGCGAAAAGAACCGCGGTCAGGAGAACCGCGTGAAGCAGCAGAAGACCGTTCGTGCCGGCGACGCGCACGAAGGGGGCGGCGGCGAGGGAGTAGAGGAACGACTTGGCGTAGTAGAGCTTCGAAGTCAGGGGTCCTTCGCTCACCAGAAAAGGAATCCGGCTCGTGAGGGTCAGGTCCAGCTCGCGACCCCGCTTCAAGAAGAGTCCCGAGGGGCCGCTCCGGAACTCTCGGAACACCCGGACCAGATCCTCGCGCTCGTAGACGAGATCGTAGTCGAACGCGAAGCTATGGGCCATGGCGTAGTAGGTCGCGCCATCGCTCCAGAACGTCCCCGCGGTCTTTGGGTAATCGACCGTCAGGGCGAATCCCGCGAGGACCAGCCCGATGGTGCCGATGAGAGCGAGAGCGCCTCGGTGCTCACGCATGGAAATACGTCATGAGCGCGCGGGAACAGTCGGTCACCTGGGACGCCATTATAGACGTCCTTGTAGGTAGAGAAGAGTTTCAACGCAAAGGCTCAAAGAAGGAAATCCCAAGGCAAAGGGGGATAAGGGAGACGGGAGGGGATAAGGAGATAGGACAATCCCCGTTATCCCCATATCCCCTTCTTACACTCTTCAATCCGCTCAGCGTTCTCTTCCTTGATCGACTTCGGGGGGCTTGCTAGACTCCGCGTCGTCCATGGAAAACGCTCACACTCTGGAGGACGTGCGCCGGTACTGGAACGAGTACGTCAACGACATCGAAGTCACGGATCTTCCCATAGGCTCGGCGGAGTTCTTCGACGCTCTCGAGAAGTACCGGTACGACAAGATCGACTACCTCCGGGCGTACGTCGATTTTCCCCGCTACAAGGGAAAGAAGATCCTTGAGATTGGCTGCGGCGCGGGAATCGATCTCATGCAGTTCGCCCGCGCGGGCGCTTCGGTGTCGGCCCGCGACCTGACGGAGAACGCCGTCGACCTAGCGACGCGGAACCTCGCGCGCGAAGGCTATTCCGGGGACATCCGGCAGGGTAACGCGGAGGCCCTCGAGTTTCCCGGCGAGACCTTCGACGTGGTCTACTCCCACGGAGTCCTCCATCACACGGTCGATACCGAACGAGCGATCGCGGAAGTCCATCGCGTGCTGAAGCCCGGCGGCGAAGCCGTGATCATGCTCTACAACCGCGTCTCGTGGTTCAATTTCGTCGCCTGGATTTCGGGCACGAACGTCGAGCACAAGGACGAAGACGCTCCCATCATCCGCAAGTACAGCGCCTCCGAGTGCCGAAAGCTCTTTCATCGGTTCGAGAACGTCAAGATCCACGTGGACCGGTTTCCCAAAAGAACGGTGAAGTTCGACAACGCCTTCGCCAAGCTCAACAACTACCTGCTGGTTCCGTTCTTCGAGATCCTGCCCGACGCCATTCGGAGACCTCTCGGATGGCACATCATGATCCGAGCGCAGAAATAACCGGAAGCGGGAGCCTGGAGCGCGCCGCGACGGGAGCGGTTCTCGCCCTCGCCCTCGCTCTCTCCGCCCTCCTCTTCGGCTCGGTGCCGAAAGCGGCGCTCTACGCGCTCTCGCTCGCGATCTTCGTCGCCCCGGGGATTCCTCTCGCGAAAAGATGGCTCGACGGCTCGTTCGCGGTCCTCGCGGGTGCGGCCCTCGGCTACCTGGCCAGCTCGCTCGCGGCGAGCGTTCTCGCGCGCTTCGAGCTCCTTGGCGCGGGGACCATGGTCGCCTCCTCGATCGGGCTCTATTTCGTTTTCCGGCTCCTCTCCTCGTTCGTGCCCGAAAGGCTCGCCCGCCGTAGCCTTGGCGAAGGCGGGGCTCGCGGGAACGGCGACGCCTCTGGCGGCTTCTTCGCGGCGGCCCTTCTCCTTCCTCTCCTGCTGGTCGCGCTACCGTTTCTCAGCGTGGGAGCCCGGGTGGCCGACGGCGTCGCCTTCCGCGCCTACTTCAGCGCTGACCTCATGACGCACTTGTCGGTCGTGGCCGAGCTCCAGAAAGGGACGTACCCGCCCGCGAACCCCTTCTATTCCGGGGAGTCTCTTCATTATTACTGGCTCTTCTTCGGGCACCCCGCTGCCTTCGGCGCCTCGGGAACGAACCAGGCGGCGCTCCTTTCTCTCTACCTCGCATCAGGCATGCTCTTCACCGGCCTTCTCTTCGGCGCGGGAAGAGAGCTCGGCCTCGCCCCATCCCGCGCGTTTCTGGCGACGGCGGTAACCCTGGCCGCGGTGAGCTACGAAGGACCTCTGACGCTCGCCCGAAGCCTTCTCGGCGCCGGGAGCTTTCGCGACACGAACGTCGACGCGTTCGGACGATGGGTTCTCGGGCTCGTGTCCCTCGACGGACTCCACCGCTCCGTCCTCTACACGCCCCAGCACCTCTTCAGCTACAGCCTTCTGGTCGTTCTCCTCGTGCTGGTTCTTCGTGGCGAGCCCCGGGATCGCTCGGGGTCGGTCCTCCTCGGTGTGCTTCTGGGAGGGATGGCGGGCACGAGCATCGTGACCGCCATCCTCGCTGGACCCTGGACCGTCTCCGTCCTGTTGTTTCGGTCACGCTCCTTCCGGCGCTTCCTCGATCTCTCGCTCTGGACCGCCGCACCGGCGCTCCTCTTCCTCGGAGGATACGTGGCCCTCGGATTCTTCGGCGACGCGGGAGGCGCCCTCGCCCTCCGGAAGCCCCAGTGGCCCGAGCTCTTCTCCGTCTTGCTCCTCGATTGCGGTGCGCTCTCTCTGCTGTGTTGTTTTCGAGCCCGGTCCGGCCTCCGCCGCTTCGATTCTGAGATCGCGGCTCTCGCGGGGCTCGCGCTCGTCGCGGTTCTGTTTCTGGATTTGAAGGGCTACGAGGGAGTGTGGATGGCCTGGCGCGCGGGAAGTGTCCTCCTGGTGGCGCTAGGTTTTCTCGCGGCGCCCGCCTTCAAAAGCCCCCTCCGCGCCCGTCACTCCCTCGCGATCGCCCCCGCGGTCGTAACCGCGGTCCTCGACCTCGTGAATGCCCAGGACATCTCGAACCGGAACCTCTCCGCGGGAGAGTTCCGCTGGACGACGGTGGTGAGCCGCGATGAGTGGGAGGCTCTCCAGTGGATGCGAAGGGAGACCCCCAGGGACTCCCTGGTGCAGTGGGACGTGAGGGCGAGGGAGCTCGGCCAGTGGGCTCTCCTTCCGGCCATCGCGGAACGCAGGATGGCGGTGGGGAGTCCCATCTTCCTTCTCGATCTTCGAAAGTATCGCGTCCGCGAGCGAAGAGAGGTCCGGCCGATCTTTACGTCGGGAGATCCCTTCCAGGCCCACCGTCTCGCGACGGATCTCGGTATCGACTATCTGTTCGTCGGCTCGCGCGAGATCCAGACTCGGGGAGAGCGGCTGAGGAGGCTCTTCGAATCCCCGGCTCTTTTTCGGACCGTCTTCTCGAATCCCGGTGTGACGATTCTGGCGGTGGTCCCTCGATGAAAATATACTGACAAGCGCCGCATGCCTGAACATCAAGACTTCGTCATCGTGGGCGCCGGCGTCGCCGGGCTCTCCTTCGCC
>CAZKNR010000559.1:0-2361 GCA_964553925.1 uncultured Acidobacteriota bacterium | reverse complement strand
TCGGGGAGATGGCGGCGCCCCAATCCGAACCCGGCGTCGCGACGAAGGGCTTTACCGAGTCGGTTCCGGGTGCGGGTTCGAGCTCGAGCAGCAGGAGATCGCCGCCGGTCTCCGGAACGTAGCGCGAGAACAGGAGGAAGCGGCCGTCGGGCGAGATCGACCAGGGGCAGAAAACCGTTCCCGGCAAGCGCAGCAGCACCTCGTCGGGGACGCTCCCGTCCAGGGCATGGCGGACGATCTCGCCCTCGACCGGCCCGAAGCGCGCGAAGAGGATGGCCTTTCCGTCCGGTGTCCAAACCGGCGACGTGGGGTAATCGACGTTTCCCAGATCGACGAGACGGGTCGTCGCCTGGCGCCGCAGGTCGAGCGCTTCGATCCTGGCCCGGCCGGCTCGGCGGCCGGCGAGGGCGAGCCGCTCGCCGTCCGGAGAAAGCGCCAGCATAGGGTCGAGGAACGGGAGCGGGCCGAGCTCTTCGACCTGCCCGTCGTCGGTCACGGCGACGAGGTGCGACTCGCGTCCGGCTTTCTCGTCGCTCGGCGCATAGACGAGAGTCCCGTTGCGGGAGACCGCGAGCTGCGGATTGGGGGCGCTCCCGCGGATCGTATCGACAACGGCCTCGATCGGGAGCGGAATCGAAGGCCCGGTCACTTTCAGTCGGTCGGCGTCGAAAGGCGCGAGGTGAAGCCCGCCGTCCCGGACGAAGAGCAGATGTCCCGAGGCGAGGAAGCGTCCGTGGCTCGCGTTCTCGAGGATCCCCGTCCGCCATCCGCCGTCCGCCGAGATGGCCTCGATCGAATGGCCTTCGGCGCGATAGGTGTAGAAGAGGACGCGGCACGGTCCCGGGAGCGGCTGGGGATCGAGGTGCCACTCGTCGGTCGGCTCGGTTAGAACCCGCGGGTCTCCGCCATCGCCGCCGACCACGCGCAGCCCGCCGTTCCAGGTATCGAAGACGATGCGGCCATCGTCGCACCAGGTGCCGAGCATCCACCCGGCGTTCGCGAATCCGCGCTGGAGCGTGACCGCTCTCCCCCCGCGCACGGAGATCTTCTTGAGCGCGGCTTCGGCCATGTCGAAGTACGCGAGCCATTCTCCGTCCGGCGAGAAGAACGGCGCTTTGCCGTTCTCGGTACCAGGAATTGAGTGGATCTCGGTCTCGTCGAGCCGGCGCAGGCGGAGCCGGGTGTCTGGAAGCGAATTGGCCGTTGCATAGACGATCTGCGTGCCGTCGGGCGAGAGCGCGAGCGAGCGCCCCGGGTAGCTGCGAACGACGAGGGGCGCGTCGGCAGGAAGCGGGATCACAAGCCGTGAGACCGGGAGCTCTCGCGGCTCCGCCCCCGGACGAGCGGTCAGGGCGGTGATCCCGGCGCCGATCCCTAGCCCGATGAGACCGATGAGAGTGGCGCCGAGGCCAAGACGGCCCCGCATCCCGCTCCGATGCGTTTGCGATTCCGCCGGCCCCGACTCACCGAGCTCGATACGGGCGTCGGCGATATCGTGAAGCCGGGCGCGAGGGTCCTTTCGAAGGCAGCGCCCGAGCACGTCTCGAGCCCGCCACGGGGTTTCGGGCGGGAGCGCCTCCCACGACGGCTCCTTGTGGACCACCCCTCCGAGGACGTCGGGGATGCTCTCTCCGTCGAAGGCCTTCTTTCCCGTCAAAGCTTCGTAGAGCACGCAGCCGAAAGCCCAGATGTCGGTGCGCTTGTCGACGGTCTTTCCCCGCGCCTGCTCGGGGCTCATGTACGAAGCCGTTCCCAGGATCACGCCCGCCTTCGTCGCGTCCCTCGTGAGCGTCGGCGAGTGCGAGAGGTCGGAGGCCAGAGCTTCCTCCGCGAATCCCTTGGCCAGACCGAAGTCGAGCACCTTGATCTTGCCGTCGGGTGTGACCTTGATGTTCGCCGGCTTGAGGTCGCGGTGGACGATTCCGGCCCCATGCGCGGCCTCGAGCGCTTCCGCGATCTGCCGGAAGAGGGGGAGCGCTTCCGCGAAAGAGAGCGGCCCTTGCGAAAAACGCTCGGCGAGTGTCTCCCCGGGCACGAGCTCCATCACCAGAAAATGCGTCCCCGCCTCGTTCTCGAGCCCGTGCAGGGTCGCGATGCCGGGGTGGTTCAGAGACGCGAGAACTCTCGCTTCCCGCTCGAAGCGAGCGAGCCTTTCCGGATCGCGGGCGAAGGAATCCGGCAGAACCTTGACCGCCACTTCGCGGCCGAGCTTGGTGTCTCGGGCGCGATAGACCTCGCCCATGCCTCCGGCCCCGATGAGACCGCTGAGCTCGTAGAGACCGAGCCTGGTTCCGATCTGGAGCTGACGTGGATCGGCGTTTGGCGGCTGCCTGGCTCCGGTCACTTCTGATTGATCCTCAG